>NZ_JBIVYX010000008.1:408805-419219 GCF_044759225.1 Streptomyces sp. NPDC101132 | reverse complement strand
TGGTGGGGGGGGGGGGCGCTGGCTGTGGGCGGGGCGGGGGGGGGGGGCCCGGCGCCCCCCCCCCCCCCCCCCCGGGGGGGGCCCGGCCGCTGGGGGGGCGGGGCCCGGGGGGCCCGGGCGCCGGGCCCGTACGCCCTTGCCGGCGGGCCCGAGGCCGCTTTATAGTCAGAGTGACTATTAAAGGGGGTGGGTGTTCCGGTGCCGCAGGGCTATGACCCGTACGCCTTCGAGCCGTTCGCCGTCACCGTCGACCTGGCGGTCTTCACCGTGCGGGGCGGCCGGCTGCACGTGCTGCTGATCCGGCGCGGCCAGGAGCCGTACGCGGGGGCGTGGGCGCTGCCCGGCGGGTTCCTGCTGCCGCGGGAGTCCGCCGAGACCGCCGCGCGCCGGGAGCTGGCCGAGGAGACGGGGCTGCCGGAGCCGGTGGTCGCGGGTCTCCACCTGGAGCAGCTGCGCACGTACAGCGAACCGGACCGGGACCCGCGGATGCGGGTGGTGTCGGTGGCGTACACCGCGCTCGTACCGGACCTGCCCGAGCCCGCGGCGGACGGCGGCGGGGACGCCGAGCACGCCCGCTGGGTGCCGCTCGACGGTGCCGGAGACGGCGCCGGCCACCCCGGCAGCCCTGGCAGCCCCGCCGGGCCGGGCCCCCGCGGCACCGGCCCGCTCGCCTTCGACCACGACCGGATCCTGGCCGACGCACGGGAGCGGGTCGGCGCGCGGCTGGAGTACACCTGCCTCGCCACCGCCTTCTGCGCCCCCGAGTTCACCCTCGGGGAGCTGCAGGCGGTCTACGAGACGGTCTGGGGCACCGCCCTGGACCGGCCCAACTTCCGGCGCAAGGTGCTGGCCACGCAGGGGTTCGTCGCACAGGTACCCGGGGCCGCCCGGCTGACCGGCGGACGCGGCAAACCGGCCGCCGTGTACCGGGCCGGGCCCGCCACCGCGCTCCACCCGCCGCTGCTCCGGCCGGCGGCGCACCAACGGGCCCCGGAAGGGGTGCGCGAACAGGCGCCGCCACCCGCGGCAACACCGACGGAAGGACGACGGGGATGACGACGACCAGGACCAAGTGCGCGGCGACCGGCTCGCTGATCGGGCTGGCGCTCGGGGACGCCCTCGGCTTCCCCACCGAGTTCAACGACGTACCGTCCATCCTCGCCAAGTGCGGGCCCTGGCGGGAGATGGAGCTGCCCCGGCCCGCCGTCGTCTCGGACGACACCCAGATGACCCTCGCCCTCGGCCGGGCCCTGAGCACGGCGATGGAGCGCGGGTACCTCGCCCCGCTGCGGCTGCTGCGCCCGCTGCGCGACGAGTTCACCGACTGGTACCACTCCCCGCAGAACAACCGCGCCCCCGGCCGCACCTGCATGGTCGCCTGCCGCCTGCTGGACACCGGCCGGGACTGGCACGAGGCCAGCCAGATCGACTCCAAGGGCTGCGGGGCCAACATGCGGGTGGCGCCGGTCGGCCTGGCCCCCGGCCTGACGCCGGACCAGCGGGCCGGCGCCGCGCAGCTCCAGTCCGCCGTCACCCACGGCCACCCCACCGCACTGGCCGCCTCCGACCTGACGGCCCGTGCGGTGTACCTCCTCGCGCAGGGCGCCGAGCCCACCGGCCTGGTGGGCCTGCTGCGTTCGTACGCGCTCGACAACCGCACCCGCTACCACGAGACGTGGCTGGGCGACCTGTGGACCCGCGCCCACGACGCCTCGCCCGAGGACTTCATCGCCCGCGGCTGGGACGAGTGCCTGGCGGTCCTGGACCGGCTGGCGGCCGCCCTGCGGAACCCCTCGCCGGAGACTGACCCCTGCCTGACCACGGGGGAGGGCTGGATCGCCGAGGAGGCGCTGGCCACGGCCCTCCAGTGTTTCCTGCTCTTCCCGGAGGAGCCGCTGCGCGCCCTGCGCCGGGCCGCCTGCACCTCCGGTGACTCCGACTCCATCGCCTGCCTGGCCGGCGCCTTCGCCGGGGCCCATCTGGGCGCGGCCGCCTGGCCCCGCGCGTGGGCGGAGCGCATCGAGTACCGCGGGGAACTCCTCGCCCTGGGGGCCCTCTGGGACGCCTGAGCGGCGGAGGCCGTCGGCCCTGCGGTACGGCGGTCCGGCGGCCGCCCGGCGGTCCTGCGGTCCCTGGGTCCGGCGGCCGCCCGGCGGTCCTGCGGTCCCGGGGCGGGGCCCCCGGGCCGGCCCGGGCCGGCCGGCTGGCATGATCGGGCCATGCTGGACGCCCTGAGTGTGGACCTGACCCCCCTCGTCGCCGAGCAGCCCGACCCGCTGCTGTTCGCGACCGTCTCGGGCGCGCACCTGTACGGGTTCCCCTCGCGGGACTCCGACGTGGACCTGCGCGGCGTGCACCTCCTCCCGGTCGCCTCGCTGATCGGACTGCACGAGCCGGAGGAGACCCGCACCCGGATGTGGGACCGCGACGGCGTCGAGATGGACCTCGTCACGCACGACCTGCGCAAGTTCGTCCGGCTGATGCTCCGCCGCAACGGCTACGTGCTGGAGCAGCTCCTCTCGCCCCTGGTGGTGCACACCACCGGGGCGCACGAGGAGCTGCGCGCGCTGGCATCCGGGGTGCTCACCTCCCACCACGCGCACCACTACCGGGGGTTCGCCGGCACGCAGTGGCGGCTCTTCGAGCGGACCGGTGAGCTGAAGCCGCTGCTGTACTCCTTCCGGGCGCTGCTGACCGGCGTGCACCTGATGCGGGCGGGCGAGGTGCAGGCGCACCTGCCGACGCTGTGCGGGGAGGTGCCGGAGGCGCCCGGGTACCTGGGGGAGCTGATCGAGGCCAAGGCCGCCGCCGAGCACGGGCCCGCGGAGGGCCTCGTACCGGACCGGCTGCGCGCGGACCACGAGGCGCTGCACCGCGTGCTCGACGCGGCCGAGGCGGAGACCCGGCTGCCGGACCGGCCCGGATCCCTCGACGCGCTCCACGACTTCGTCGTACGGACCCGGACCGGCGGCCCGTCCTAGGCCCCGCCGTCCGGGGCCGGGCCCGGGCCCGACTGCCGGACCGGCCCACCCGACCTGGCCCGGTCCATCCGTCCCGGTCCATCCGGCCAGGCCCGGGCCGACCCAGCCCAGCCGACCCGGCCCGGTCCATCCGGCCTGACCCGGACCGGACCCGGCCCCGGACCGGCCGTCAGACCGAGGCGCGCCGGGTGCGGACGAGGAAGTCCTCGACCGCGGCCCGGTCGGGCTCGGGCGGCAGCGGGGTGCCGGCGGCCGCCGCCTCCGCCTCCTCCGTGAGGCGGTTCATCCAGGACTCGACCTCCGCCCAGGTCAGTTCGCCGCGCTTCACCGCCAGCAGCCGGTCCCGGTACGGACCGGCGTCGATGTCCAGGCGGCCGGTGCGCAGCAGGTCCCGGCAGGACAGCAGCAGCCGCAGCAGGTGCATGGCGTGCTTCCAGCGCGGGGCGCCGTGGTTGCGCACGTCGGCCTCCAGCTTCGCCCGCTGGCCGGCCGCGTAGCGGGCGAAGGTGGTGTGGGCGCGCGCCGAGAGGAACGCCGGGCGCAGCGCGAGGAGTTCCTCGCCGGTGCCGGTGATCCGCTCGACCAGCGGGGAGTGCAGGCACTCCAGGATGTTCGGGTTGTTCTTCAGCGCCAGCTCGCAGAAGCGTTCCAGCTCCCACGAGAACTGCTCCTCCAGCGGCCCCTCCACGTGCGTGGGGGGCTTCTCGAAGCGCCAGTACAGCGGGGTCGGGGCCAGGAACACCCCGCGCCGGTCGGTGTCGCTCCCCTCCGTCGCGAGTCCGAACGCGCGTGAGCCCATCACGCACGCGTAGATCGTGTGGTCGCGTACCAGCGCTTCGGGATGCATACGGGCGAGGCTACGCCAGCCGGATCTCGCCGCCCTCGACGGTGATCTCCTTGCCGGGCAGCGGCTTCGTCGCCGGTCCCTTCACCACCGCGCCGTCCCCGACGGCGAACCTGCTGCCGTGGCACGGGCAGTCGATCGTGCCGTCGGCCACCTTGTTGACCGTGCAGCCGCGGTGCGTGCAGACCGCGCTGAAGGCCTTGAACTCGCCCGTGGTCGGCTGGGTGACCACGATCTTCTGCGCCGCCAGGACGGTGCCGCCGCCGACGGGCACCTCCGAGGTCTTCAGCAGCGCCTCCCCGGGGGTTCCGCCCGCCTCGGCCGGGGCGGAGGCGGACGCGGACGGCGCGGCGGACTCCGCCGGGGTGCCGGCCCCCGTCGTCGCGGACGGGGTGCCCGCGCCCGTACCGCCGTCGTCGTCGGAACCGCAGCCGGCCAGGGTGCCGGTCGCCAGGACCGCCGCGCCGGCCGCCATCACGGCACGGCGGGAGGTGTCTTCACGCATGGTCTCTCCTCGGGTCGTCGCTCAGGTGCAGCATCCTGGCGCGCCCGGCTCCCCAGGAGAAGCACCGCCGCCCGCGTCAGACGCCGCCGCTCCACGGGACGAGGTCCAGCGGTACGCCGTCCCCGTCGCGCCGCACCTCCCACAGCCGGGTCACCGCCGCCCGGTCGAGCGGTCCGTACACGTGCGGGTAGCGCGCGCCCGCTTCACCCTCCCGGCGGACCTCCGACGTGAGCGCCCGCTCGTCGACCTCCACCGCGAGCAGCGGCCCTGGCACCTGCCGGTAGTACCGGCCGGCGATCTCCAGGACGGTCGGCCGGTCGGCCGAACAGTGCGTGAACCCCTCGGAGTCGAGGGACGGCGGGGCGTACGGGAGGCCGGGGTCGGCGGACCAGTCGGCGAGCGTGACGAGGTGGAAGATCATCCCCCGGTTGTACCGCAGGCCCGTCCCGGCCCGCCGTCCGCCAGGTGGCGGTACGGGATGGTTCGGGTGACATTGTCCGTGGCCCGGCGGCCCCACGGCCCCGTGGCCCGGTACCGGACCCGCACCGGCGCGGGCTCCGGCCCTCACTCGAAAGGCGTGACCATGGCGGGTAATGACCTCGGCTCCCTGCTGGGCGGTCTCCTCGGCGGCAGCGGCGGCAGCGGCGGCGGCCAGGGCGGCGGCGCGGGCAACGTCCTCGGCGCGCTGCTGGGAGCCCTCATGGGCGGCGCCGGCCAGGGCCCGGGCGGCCAGGGCTCCGGGAGCGCGAACGGCAACCCCCTCGGCGGACTGATGGACATGCTGACCAGGTCCGGCCTGGTCGACCAGGCCCAGTCCTGGGTCGGCACCGGCGAGAACCAGCCGGTGAGCGGCGCCCAGCTGGCGGAGGCGCTGCCGGACGACGCCCTGCGCAAGGCGGCCGCGGAGGCGGGCGTCTCCCCGGAGGAGGCCGCCGACGAGATCGCCCGCTCCCTGCCCCAGGTCGTCGACAAGCTGACGCCCCAGGGCACCCTCCCCAGCGGCTCGCTGGAGGACATCATCCGCGCGCAGAACCTGTGAGGCCCTGACGCGCCACCCGCCCCGGACCGCCCCCGGCCCGCCCGGCGACGGACCCCCGCACCCCGCGCGGCGGCTCCGAGCCCCTCGGCGCCGCCGCCCGCACGTCCGGCCCCCGGCCCGCCCCGCGCCCGGCACGTCCTGCCGCCCGCGCGCCCCGCGCCCGCCCGCCCCCGGCGGGCCGGGGCCCGCACCCCGCGCGGCGGCTCCGAGTTCCCGCTGACGCCGCCCTCGGGGCGCCGGGCCCCGGCCCGCCCGCACGGCGACGGGACCCTGTACCCCGCGGGGCAGCTCCCGCCGAGTCCCCCTCGGCGCCGCCGCTGCACGTCGTCCTGTCCCGGCCCGTCCCTCGCCCGTCGAGTCCTGCCGCCCGCGCGCCATGCCCGGCCGCCCCGCACGGCGACGGGTCCCGCACCCCGCGCCGGCTCCGGGCCCCCCTCGGAGCCGCCGTCGGGCGCCGGGCCCCCGCACCCCGCGCGGCGGCTGCGGGTCCCCCTCGGAGCCGCCGTCGGTGCGTCCTGCCCCCGCCGCCCGCGCGTCCCGCCGTCGCGGGAGCGGGCACCGTACCCGCTGCCCGCCATCCGGGCGCCCGGTGGGCAAGATCGTCTCGGTGGGCGGGCGGTCGCGCGCGCCGCGTCACGGGCTGACTACGCTGGACAGCCCAGCCCGCCCCCGACCAAGGAGCGCCCCCGTGAGAACCGCCGTCGTCATCGGAACCGGACTGATCGGCACCTCCGCGGCGCTCGCCCTCGCCGGACGCGGGGTCAAGGTCCACCTCGCCGACCACGACCCCGCCCAGGCCCGCACCGCCGCCGCCCTCGGCGCCGGCACCGACGAGGCCCCCGACGGCCCCGTCGACCTCGCCGTCGTGGCCGTCCCCCCGGCCCATGTCTCCGCCGCCCTCGCCGACGCCATGGCCCGCGGCCTCGCCCGCGGCTACGTCGACGTGGCCAGCGTCAAGGGCGGCCCGCGGCGCGAGCTGGAGGCCAAGGGCCTCGACCTCACCACGTACATCGGCACCCACCCCATGGCCGGCAAGGAGCAGTCCGGGCCCCTCGCCGCCACCGCCGACCTCTTCGAGGGCCGCCCCTGGGTCCTCACCCCCACCCGCGAGACCGACACCGAGGTCCTCAACCTGGCCCTGGAGCTGGTGGCCCTCTGCCGCGCCGTGCCCGTGGTCATGGACGCCGACGCCCACGACCGGGCCGTCGCGCTCGTCTCGCACACCCCCCAGCTCGTCTCCAGCATGGTCGCCGCCCGCCTGGAGACCGCCGACGAGACCGCCGTACGCCTCTGCGGCGGCGGTATCAGGGACGTCACCCGGATCGCCGCCTCCGACCCCCGCATGTGGGTCGAGATCCTCTCCGCCAACCCCGGTCCCGTCGCCGACGTCCTCTCCGGCATCGCCGCCGACCTCGACGAGACGGTACGGGCCCTGCGCGCCCTCCAGTCAACCGACGAGGACGAGCGCCGCGAGGGCGCCGCGGACATCGAGGACGTGCTCCGGCGCGGCAACGCCGGCCGCACCCGCGTGCCCGGCAAGCACGGCACCGCCCCCGCCGCCTACGAGACGGTGGCCGTCCTCATCAGCGACCAGCCCGGCGAGCTGGCCCGCATCTTCGCGGACGCCGGCCGGGCCGGCGTCAACATCGAGGACGTGCGCATCGAGCACGCCACCGGCCAGCAGGCCGGCCACGTCCAGCTGATGGTCGAGCCCCGCGCCGTGGCCGCCCTGACCGCCACCCTCCGGGAGAGCGGCTGGGCCCTGCGCCAGCAGTGACCCGGCCCGGCGGCGCCCGCCCCGGCCGTCCCGCCCGGCGGCGCCCGCCCCCGGCGGCCTCCGCCCCGGCCGTCCGTCCAGCGGTGGGACGACCAGGGCCCCGGACCCCCCGGGGCCCCGCCGCCACCGCCCGGCCGGGGCCGCCCCGCCGGGCCGGTAACCTTGGAGAGGGGCGTTTTCGCGCGCCCGGACACCGCTCGCGCAACCAGGAAGGTGCAAGACACCGTGGAAACCGCTTCGTCCGCCGTGATCGTCGCCATCGACGGTCCCTCCGGCACGGGCAAGTCCAGCACCTCCAAGGCCGTCGCGGCCAAGCTCGGGCTCTCCTACCTCGACACCGGCGCCCAGTACCGCGCCATCACCTGGTGGATGCTCAGCAACGGCATCGACACCGAGGACCCCCAGGCCATCGCCCTCGCCGCCGCCAAGCCGGTGATCGTCTCCGGCACGGACCCCGCCGCGCCCACCATCACCGTCGACGGCCTCGACGCCTCCGGCCCCATCCGCACCCAGGAGGTCACCTCCAAGGTCAGCGCCGTCAGCGCCGTCCCCGAGGTGCGCGCCCTGATCACCGACCTCCAGCGGACCATCGCGGCCGCCGCCGAGGGCGGCATCGTGGTCGAGGGCCGCGACATCGGCACCACCGTCCTCCCGGACGCCGACCTCAAGGTCTTCCTGACCGCCTCCGCCGAGGCCCGCGCGGCCCGCCGCAGCGGCGAGCTCAAGGGCAAGGAGGCCACCGACCTGGCCACCACCAAGGCCGCCCTGATCCGGCGCGACGCCGCCGACTCCGGCCGCAAGACCTCGCCGCTCGCCAAGGCGGACGACGCCGTCGAGGTCGACACCACCGACCTCACCCTGGACCAGGTCATCGAGTGCGTCGTCACCCTGGTCGAGGAGAAGCGGGCCGCCAAGTGAACGACACGCCCTCTCCCCGGGGAGCGGCGGTCGGACGCCGGATCGGCATCGGCCTCATGTACGGCCTCTGGCGGCCCCGCGTGCTCGGCGCCTGGAAGGTGCCCGCCACCGGACCCGTCATCCTGGCCGTGAACCACGCCCACAACATCGACGGCCCGATGCTCATGGGCACCGCGCCGCGCCCCGTGCACTTCCTGATCAAGAAGGAGGCGTTCGTCGGCCCGCTCGACCCGTTCCTGCGCGGAATCGGTCAGCTCGCCGTGGACCGCACGACCGCCGACCGCACCGCCATCACCCGGGCGCTCGGCGTCCTGGAGACCGGCGGCGTCCTCGGCATCTTCCCCGAGGGCACCCGGGGGGAGGGCGACTTCGCCTCGCTGCGCGCCGGCCTCGCGTACTTCGCGGTGCGCTCCGGCGCCCCCATCGTCCCGGTGGCCGTGCTCGGCAGCACCGACCGCCAGGGCCGCCTGGTCAAGGCGCTGCCCCCGCTCAGGGGCAGGGTGGACGTCGTCTTCGGAGACGCCTTCGACGCCGGGGACGGCGGGGGGCGGCGCACCCGCAAGGCGCTCGACGAGGCCACCGTACGCATACAGGAGCGGCTGACCGCCCACCTGGAAAACGCCAGGCGCCTCACCGGGCGCTAGGTGAGACTCTCTAAGAGGGAGCGGCTCACCGCCACGACCAAGTAGTGGACCCGCCCCGCGGGTGCCACCGACCACCACGAACGACGAGGAACGGACTTCATGAACGACCAGCACGACCACGGAGCACTCGGCGACGCCGAGTACGCGGAGTTCATGGAGCTCGCCGCGGAAGAGGGCTTCGACATCGAGGACGTCGAGGACGCCATCGAGGAGGCCGGCCACGGCCCGCTCCCCGTCCTCGCCGTCGTGGGCCGCCCCAACGTCGGCAAGTCCACCCTGGTGAACCGCATCATCGGCCGCCGCGAGGCCGTCGTCGAGGACAAGCCCGGCGTCACCCGCGACCGCGTCACCTACGAGGCCGAATGGGCCGGCCGCCGCTTCAAGGTCGTCGACACCGGCGGCTGGGAGCAGGACGTCCTCGGCCTCGACGCCTCCGTCGCCGCCCAGGCGGAGTACGCCATCGAGGCCGCCGACGCGTGCGTCTTCGTCGTCGACTCCAAGGTCGGCGCCACCGACACCGACGAGGCCGTCGTCAAGCTGCTGCGCCGGGCCGGCAAGCCCGTCGTGCTCTGCGCCAACAAGGTCGACGGCCAGAGCGGCGAGGCCGACGCGGCCGCCCTGTGGTCCCTCGGCCTCGGCATGCCCTACCCGGTCTCCTCGCTGCACGGCCGCGGCACCGGCGACATGCTGGACGCCGTCCTGGAGGTCCTCCCCGAGGCCCCGGCGCAGACCTTCGGCGGCAGCACCGTCGGCGGCCCCCGCCGCATCGCCCTCATCGGCCGCCCGAACGTCGGCAAGTCCTCGCTCCTCAACAAGGTCGCGCGGGAGGAGCGGGTCGTCGTCAACGAGCTGGCCGGCACCACCCGCGACCCGGTCGACGAGCTGATCGAGCTCGGCGGCGTCACCTGGAAGTTCGTCGACACCGCCGGCATCCGCAAGAAGGTCCACCTCCAGTCGGGCTCGGACTACTACGCCTCGCTCCGCACGGCCGCCGCCGTCGAGAAGGCGGAGGTCGCGGTCATCCTGATCGACACCAGCGAGAAGATCAGCGTCCAGGACCAGCGCATCATCACCATGGCCGTCGAGTCCGGCCGCGCCGTGGTCATCGCCTACAACAAGTGGGACACCCTCGACGAGGAGCGCCGCTACTACCTCGAGCGCGAGATCGAGACCGAGATGCAGCAGGTCTCCTGGGCGCCCCGGGTGAACGTCTCCGCCAAGACCGGCCGCCACATGGAGAAGCTGGTCCCGGCGATCGAGACGGCCCTCGCGGGCTGGGAGACGCGCGTCCCGACCGGCCGCCTCAACGCCTTCCTCGGCGAGATCGTCGCCGCCCACCCGCACCCCATCCGGGGCGGCAAGCAGCCGCGCATCCTGTTCGGCACCCAGGCGGGCACCAAGCCCCCGCGGTTCGTTCTGTTCGCGTCGGGCTTCCTGGAGCACGGCTACCGCCGCTTCGTCGAGCGCCGCCTGCGCGAGGAGTTCGGCTTCGAGGGCACCCCGATCCACATCTCGGTCCGGGTGCGCGAGAAGCGCGGCCAGAAGAAGAAGTAAGGCGGCGTACGGGGGCTCAGACCCCCCGGCGCGGGGGGGGGGGGGCGCCCCCCCCCGCGGGGGGGGCGGCCCGGGGGGGGGCCCCCCCCCCCCCGCCCGCGCCCGGCCCCACCCCCCCCCCCCCCGCGGGGGGGGCCCCCCCCCCCCCCCCC
>NZ_JBIVYX010000008.1:300979-408795 GCF_044759225.1 Streptomyces sp. NPDC101132 | reverse complement strand
GGGGGGCGTGACGCGCGCCAATATCAATAATCCGGGCGGGGGGGGGGGGCCCCCCCCCCCGGGGGGGGGGGGGGGGGCCCGCCCGGGGGGGGGGGGGCCCGGGGGGGGCCCCCCCCCCCGCCCGCGTACGCGTACGCGGAACCCTGCCCGCCCGCGTACGAGGGGACCTGCCAGCCGTCGCCCGGCCGGTCCCCGTAGCGGTCGCCCGGCCGGTCTCCCGGCCGGTCGCCCCAGGGCGTCCACGGTTCCGCGTACGAGCTCAGGAAGCCGCCGCTGGTGAGCGCACCGAAGCCGGCGAACCCCAGGTCCTCCTCACCCGTACGGTCGCCCGGCAGCGCCCGGAAGGCCCGCAGGTACTCCGAGCAGAGGGCGTCGTAGATCGGGGTGTGCGAGCCGCCGTGCGGATCCCGCTCGCGCGCGGGGCGCATCGCGGGGACGTGACCGTAGCCGTGGCTCTGCTGGCGAGAGGCGTCGTATGAGTGCACGTGCTGCCAACGACCCCCGGGGCCGCTCGGATGCGGGCGCGGCGGCAAAAACGCAGATCGCCGGGGGTACACGGACCCGAACACGGTCCTGACGTGTACCCCCGGCGCGTCCCGGGTGCCCGTCCCGGGCGACGGATCAGGTGCCGGCGAGCGGCAGCTCCGCCGCCACGAGCAGCCCGGAGGCCGCCGCCTTGTCCAGGGCGTCCCGGAGCAGGTCCTCGCGCGGCTGCTGGCCGATGGAGCCGACCGGCGCGGCGTACACCAGCACCTTCTGCGACCGGTTGGCGGCGGCCCGCCAGCCCTCGGTGACCGGCAGCGCCTGGTGCGCCTGCCACCAGGCCACCGGGCTGCCCCCGTTCGGGCCCGGCTGGAGCACGGCGTGCAGCTTGCCCATGGCCAGCAGCACCGACCAGCCCGACAGCGCCGACGGCAGCGAGGCCATGTCGGTGACCGGGACGAAGCCCTGCTCGATCAGCAGCGGGAGGAAGTCGTCCCCGGGGCCCGAGGTGCCGGGGCGGGCGATCGGCGCGGTCGGCTCCACCACGAGGGCCGGGTACAGCTCGCCCCCGATGAGGACCAGCCCGCTGGTGATGCCGAGGACGGCCTGGCCGCCCGGCACGCTCTGCGGCACCGCCTGGGCCAGGTCGGGGGAGGGGCTGTCACCGGTGATGCTGCGGACGGCGCCCTGGAGCTGCTCCTCGGAGACCGCCACCACCTGCGAGGGGATGCAGGTGGCGTGGGCGAAGGCGAGCACGGCGGTCTCGTCGCCGACGAACAGCACGGTGCTGGTGCGTTCCCGCTCGGAGTCCCCCGGGGTGCGGCAGGAGGTGCAGTCGTAACTGCCGGGGGCGGTCTCGCCCCGGAGCAGGAGTTCGGCTTCTTCGTCGCCGATCTCGGCGCGTACGTCATCACTGACGTCGAGCATGCGCGGCACGGGGTGACTCCTCGGACTAGACGTGCGTGGCCGGGCGGTTCCCGGCTCTTCCGGTCTCAACGGGGGACCCGCGGCCGGGGTCACGCCGTTCAGGGGAACGGAACCGAACCGGCCGACCAGCCGGGTGAACCCGCCACCCGGGTCTTTCCCTTCGGTGCGCTTCCTGGCCGTTGCGGGCCCCTCGCTGTCCGAAGTCGCACGAACGGGTGGCGCGCGGGCCTGGGCCGACCGGGTGGGCCCGCGTGACCCCGCCGCGCGGCACGGCGGGCCGCCGGGGAGCGGTGCGTAGCGTGACCCGATGCCTCCCCTCCGGAACCTGGCGGCGGTCCTGCTGGCCGCCGCCGCGCTGGCGGCCGTCCCGCCCGCGGCCGTACGGGCCCACGCCGCCGGCCCGGACACCGCGGCGGCGGCCCCGCCGCCCCCGGCACCCGGGCCCTCCGGCGTCGGGCACGTCGGCTCCCGGGGCGTGATCGGCACCGGACCGGGCGACTGCGGACCCGGCGGCACCTGGCCCTGGGACTGCCTCGCCGACTGCGAGAGCAGCGGACGCTGGAACATCAACACCGGCAACGGCTTCTACGGCGGGCTCCAGTTCCGGCAGACCACCTGGGTCCGGTACGGGGGGCCGGCCTACGCGGCCCGCGCCGACCTCGCCACCCGGGCCCAGCAGATCAGGGTCGCCGAGGACCTGCTGCCCGAACAGGGATGGGAGGCCTGGCCGGTGTGCGCCAAGCGGTACGGACTGAGCGGGCGCGCCCACGTCGTACGGGCCGGCGACACCCTGTACTCGCTGGCCCGCACGTACCGGGTCAAGGGCGGCTGGCAGGAGCTGCACCGGCTCAACTCCGCGCTCATCGGGGCCACTCCGAACGTGCTGCGGATCGGCTGGATCCTGGCCCTTCCGGCGGCCGCGGCAGCAGCGATGCCACCGGCTCCACCGCCTCAGCGCTGAACGCGACCCGCCCGCGCACGAGTTCGTGCACCAGGACGCCCGGGCGGGCCAGGGCCCGCGGCACCCGAGGCCCGGCGGCCACCACCGTGGCCCCCGCCCGGGCGAGACCGGCGAGCAACTCGTACGTACGGGCCGCCACCTCCGGCGACATGCCCTGCACCGGCTCGTCGACCAGCACCACCGGGTCCGGGCGGGCGGCCGCGGCGAGCAGCGCCCGGGCCACCGCGAGCTGGCGCTGCTCACCGCCGGAGAGGGTGGCCGCGGTGCGGGGGAGCAGGGCGGCCAGCGCCGGGTACGCCTCCAGCGCGGCCGAGGGGTCACCGGCGGGCCCGGCCAGGGCCAGGTTCTCGGCCACCGTGAGCGTGCCGTAGAGGGCGCGTTCCTCCGGTACGAAGCACAGGCCGCGGCGCGCCCGGTCGTGGGCCCGCATCCGGGTCACGTCCTCGCCGCGCCAGCGCACCGTGCCGGCCGCGACCGGCACCGCGCCGGCCAGGGCCCGCAGCACGGAGGTGCGGCCCGAGCCGTTCCGGCCGACGAGCAGCGTGAGGGTGGCGGCGGGGAGGGCCAGGTCCACGCCGTGCAGGGCCTCCAGGGGGCCGTAACGCACCTTCACACCCGACAGTGCGATGTCAACGGTCATACGGCGTCCGGGAGGAGAGCGTCTCGGGGCGGAGCACACCGGCCTCCATGCGGTGCACGGTGTCGGCGAGCCGGGCCACCAGATCGAGGTCGTGCTCGATGAGGAGCAGCGCCGTGCCGTCCGCGGCCAGGGCGCGCAGCACCCGGGCGAGGGCCTCGACCTCGGCCGTGTCGAGGCCGGCGGCCGGCTCGTCGAGCAGCAGCGCCCGCGGGTCCGCCGCCAGGGCCCGGGCCAGCTCCACCCGCCGCAGCGTGCCGGTGGGCAGCCCGGCCGCCGGCACCCGGCGCACCGGGCCGTCGAGGTCCAGCAGCCGCAGCGCCCGCTCGACCGCCCGGGGGGCCGGGCGCCGGCCCTGCTCGGCGCCGACGCGGACGTTCTCCTCGACGGTGAGCGAGCCGAAGACCGCCGGCTGCTGGAAGGAACGCACCAGCCCCAGGCGCGCCCGCGCGTACGCGGGCAGCCGGGTGACGTCCCGTCCGGCCAGCAGCACTCGGCCCCCACTGGGCCGCAGCGTGCCGGCCAGGCAGTGGAAGAGGGTGCTCTTCCCGGCACCGTTCGCCCCCACCACCCCCGTGACCCGCCCGGCCGGCACGGCCAGCCCGACCCCGCGCAGCACGTGGTAACCCCCGTAGTGCGCGTGCAGCGCCTCCGCCCGGAGCACCGGCTCCGGTCCGCCGGGGCCGTACCCCGGAGCCGCCGCCACGGGCGGGCGGCCGGGCGCGGCGGCCGGGGGCGGCGGGGCGGTCGGCGGAGTCGGCGGAGGGGGAGGGGGAGACGGAGAAGCCGGGGTGCCGGGGGCACGGGGGTCCCCGGCGGGGCCCGCCGGCCGCCGCCCCGCCGGGTCCTCCGGTCGCTGTCCCGCGGGGTCCTCCGGCCGGGGCCGCCCCGTGGGCTCCTCCGGCCGCGGACCGGCCCGGGCGGGACCCGCGGGCGCCGGGGCGGCTACCGCGGCCGGGGCGGGCCGGTCGGCAGGGCGCAGGGCGGCCGACGGAGGCGGGGGAGGGGCGGTCGGAGCGAGGAGGCCCGCGAGGCCCGCCGGGAAGCGGCCGATCAGCGTGGCCAGCAGGCCGATCACGGCGGCCGCGACACCACCCCGGGCACCGGCGTCCAGCCCGACCAGCAACGCGGCGGCCAGCAGCGCCCCGGGCATGCTGTCCGCCCCCACGACCACCACCGCGGCGAACCACAGCAGCCCCCGCACCGGATCGAACGCCTCCGGGTCGAAGGCCCGCACCCCCATGCCCAGCATCCCGCCGCCCAGCGCGGCCAGCGCGGCACCGACGACGAAGGCCCCCACCTTCAGCCGGTCCACCGCCACCCCGGCCGCGCCGGCACCGGCCGGGTGGTCCCGCATCGCGGCGAGCCCCCGCCCGGTCCGCCCCCGCCGCAGCGCACCCACCGCCGCCAGGGCCACCGCCAGCAGCACCAGCTCCAGGACGTAGTACGCGCGGTCCGCGGCGAAGCCGGCCGGGCGGCCCAGATCCAGCCCCGAGGTGGCGTACGGCTGGGCGAAGACGAACCGGCTCACCGCCACCCCCACCGCCAGCGTCGCCAGCGCCAGGGCCAGCCCGTGCCGACGGATCGCGGGCCACCCGGTCAGCAGCCCGAGCGGCGCCACCAGCAGCACGGCGAGGGCGAGCGCCGCCGGCTCGGGCACGGCGGGCAGCCCCGGGAACCGCCCGGCGGCCAGCAGCGCGGTGAACAGCGCCCCCAGCCCGGCGTACGCCGCCTGCCCCAGCGAGATCTGCCCCCCGCGCCCCGTGACCACCACCAGCGACAACAGCACCACCGCCAGGGCCGGCACCCGTACGGCGGTCTGGAGGTCGTCCCCGCCGAACCCCAGCGGCAGCAGGAACAGCAACCCGGCCGCGCACCACACGAGCGGCTCCCGGCCCCCCGCCCGGCCCCCGGCCCGGCCCCCCGCCCGCCACCCGCCGCCGGCCCCCACCGGCCCCGCCGCCCCCCGCTCCGGCAGCTCCCCGGCGGGCACCGGCACCAGCAGCGTCGCCGCGAGCAGGGCCAGCACGAACAGGTTCGCCGCCACCGCACCCAGCAGCGGCGCCGCCCAGCCCTCCGGATGGAACCGCGTCAGCTGGGCCTGCGCCACCCCCAGGGCCAGCGCGGCCAGGATCGCCACGGGCAGGCTCCGCATCCGGGCCAGCACCGCGACCGCCACCACCTCCAGCACCAGCAGCGGCAGCCCGTACGGGTCCAGCCGCACGTAGGGGGCCAGCAGCACGCCCGTCAGCCCCGCCGTGAACGACCCGAAGGCCCAGCCCACCGCGGCCACCCGGTCGGCGTCGATGCCGCCGAGCGCGGCCAGCGCCCGGTTGTCCACCACGGCCCGCAGCGACCTGCCGAAGCCCGTACGCCGGGTCACCACCGCCACCAGCAGCGCGACCAGCACCGCCGCCGCCAGCTGGGACCACGGCTCGCCGCCGACCGGCACCGGAGCGTCGTCCCGCGCCCCCGGCCCCCACACCAGCACGGCCGCCCCCACCAGCAGCACGAACACCCCGATCGAGGCCACCAGCGTCAGGTCGGGACCGGCGCCCCGCACCGCCAGCGGCCGGAACACGGCCCGGTCCAGCAGCAGCCCGATCCCGGGCGCCACCAGCAGCAGCGTCACCGCCCCCGCGGCCGGCACCGGCCAGTGCCACTCCACCACCAGCTGGCGCATCACGTACGCGCACACCATCGCCACGGCACCGTGCGCGAGGTTCAGCACCCCGGTGGCCCGGTAGGTGACGATCAGGCCGATCCCGGTGAGCGCGGCGGCACTGCCGACCGCCAGTCCGGCCAGCGTCAGCTCGTACGTCAGCGAGGCCACGACGGCTCGCACACCGGGCACGGCGTCAGACCGGAGCCGGCCGCCTCCTCCGCGTCCGGACGCCCGTCCACCAGCGGGCAGTCCGGCCGGTGGGCCAGCGTCCCGCCCGGCACCCGCAGCGGCGGCCCCTCCGAGGACGCCGACGCCCCCGGGGCCGGAGCCCCGAACGCCACCGCCCCGTCCCGCTCCTGACGGCCGTCCGGCACCGGCCCCCGGTCCGCCGCCGCCCCGTCCCGCACCAGCACCGCCGCCAGCAGCACCGCGCCCGCCACCACCAGCGCCGCCCCCGGCACCGTGCACGAGGCCAGGTAGGGCAGCTGCCGTTCGGCGTACCGCTCGCCGGAGATCCCGTACCAGCCCAGCACGCACAGCAGCGCCCCGCAGACCAGTGCGCCCACGGCGGCCCACAGCGCCGGGCGCGGAACGTCCCGCATCGGCAACCCCCTCGACGGTGGTGCGTCCCGGCCCCGGAGGACCGGACGGCGGCCGGTTTCTTGCACGATGCCCGGAAGCATCAGACCCTGGAAGCATCGAGCCGAACGGCTCGCTCGGACACCGGTGGTGAGCCAGATGGTCCTGGGCGGACACTCTCGTATCGCGGCGCTCGCCGCGGCGGCGGTCCTCGTGCTGACCCCCGCCGCGGTCGGATGCTCCGACGACGGCGGCGGCAACGGCGCGGCCACGCCGGGCACGCCGAGCGTGGCGGCCCCCACGCCGACCGGCCCCCCGGGCCCCGCCGACCCGGCCGCGGCCGAGGCCGAGGTCACCAGGAACTGGGTGGCGTTCTTCGACCCGAAGACCCCCACCGAGGAGAAGGTCAAGCTGCTGGAGAACGGCGAGACCCTCCAGCCCGTGCTGCTCGCCATGCGCGCCGACCCCAACGCGCAGAAGACCTCCGCCAAGGTGACGAAGGTCGAGTTCACCTCTCCCACCGAGGCCGCCGTGACGTACGACCTGCTGGTCGGCGGCACCCCGGCCCTGACCGCCTCCAAGGGCACCTCCGTCCACGTGGACCAGGTCTGGAAGGTGTCCACGAAGACGCTGTGCGCGCTGATCCAGCTCAGCGGCGACACGTCCGTGCCGGGCTGCTGACGCCCTTGCCCCCGCGCCGGGCCGACGTACGCCGGACCGCCCGGCACCTGCTGCTCGCCGCCGTCCTCGCGCTGACCGCGGCCTGCGGCAGCCGGCTGCCGGAGAGCGCCTTCGAAGCCCGCACCCCGACCCCGCCGTCGGCCGCCGCCTCCGGCTCGCCGGTCCGCGTCGGCCTGATCGCCAGCGTCACCAGCCCGGTCGGGGGCGACGCCTTCACCGGCCCCGGCGAGGGCGCCAAGGCGTACTTCGCCGCACTCAACGCGCAGGGCGGCCTCGGCGGGCGCCCGGTCGAGGTGATCACCTGCGACGACGGCGGCAGCGGCATCGGCAACAACGAGTGCGTCCACGAACTCCTCGACGAGCAGAAGGTGTTCGCCCTGGTCGCCACCACCGCCCTGGACTACGCCGGCGCCCCGCTGGTCAGCCGGGCCGGGGTCCCCGACATCGGCGGACAGCCCATCGGACCCGCCTACGACACCTACCCGCACCTGTACGGGATCTACGGCAGCCAGGCCCCCCGCACCGGCAGGACCCCCGGCTGGAACGGCACCCTGTACGGCGGCACCGAGGTCTACCGGTACTTCAAGCAGACCCAGGGCGCCCGCAGCGCCGCCGTCGTCGCCTACAACCAGGCCGCGTCCGCCGCGTACGCCCGGCTGGTCACCGAGGGCCTGGAGGCCGAGGGCTACACCGTGGTCCAGGAACAGGTGGACTTCGCCCTGCCCAACTTCCGCGCGGTGGCCGCCGACCTGAAGGCCCGCGGCGTGGACCTGGTCTTCGACGCGCTCGACAGCCACGGCAACGCCCGCCTGTGCGAGGCGATGGACGCGGCCGGGGCCGACGTCACCGCCAAGGTCACCAACGTGCAGAACTGGAACGACACCGTCGAGCGCGACTACGCCGCCGCCCCGCGCTGCCGCAACGCCCTCTGGGTGACCGGCTCCAGCCGCAACCACGCCGAGGCGGACCACCCCGCGGTGCGCGCGTTCCGCACCGCCATGGGCGACCGGCCGCTGTCCCAGTGGCAGCTGGAGGGCTGGGCCGCCGCCATGTGGTTCACCGACGCGGCCCGCTCCTGCCTGCCGGACCTCACCCGCGCGTGCGTCGAGCGCTTCATGAACCGCCCCGAGCCCTACACCGCCCGGGGCCTGCTGCTGCCGGCCTCGTACGTGCCCTCCGCCACGCCCCCCGAGGAGCGCCGCACCTGCCTGTCCGTGGCCCGCTGGCAGGACGGCAGGACCTGGGTGGACCAGGGCCCCGACATGACCGCCAACTGCTTCGTCGTCCCCCAGCTCCCGTACCGGCCCTGACCGCGCCTCCGGTACGGGCCCTGACGGCGCGTCCGGTACGGGCCCTGACGGCGCGTCCGGTACGGACCGCCCGGCCGCTCGCGTACCGGCCCCGGCCGCCGCCGGCCCCGGCGCTGGCAGACTCGGGCCCATGCTCGAGACCTCCGCACGACTGCTGCGCCTGCTCTCCCTGTTGCAGGCCCACCGCGAATGGACCGGCGCCGACCTGGCCGAGCGGCTCGGCGTCACGCCGCGCACGGTCCGCCGGGACGTGGACCGGCTGCGGGAGCTCGGCTACCCGGTCAACGCCAGCCCCGGCACCGGCGGCGGCTACCAGCTGGGCGCGGGCGCCGAGCTGCCGCCGCTGCTGCTCGACGACGACGAGGCGGTGGCCGTGGCGGTGGGCCTGCGCACCGCCGCCGGGAACGGCGTCGAGGGCATCGGCGAGGCCTCCGTACGGGCGCTGGCCAAGCTGGAGCAGGTGCTGCCGGGCCGGCTGCGGCGGCGGGTGTCGGCCCTCAACGCGTTCACGGTGCCCATGCTCAGGGCACCCGGCGGGCCGGCCGTCGACGCCGCCGTGCTGACCGAACTGGCCGCGGTCTGCCGGGACGGCGAGCGGCTGCGCTTCGTCTACCGGGACCACCGGGGCGAGACCAGCCGGCGCACCGTCGAACCGCACCGGCTGGTGTGCACCGAGCGCCGCTGGTACCTGGTGGCCTGGGACGTGGACCGGGAGGACTGGCGGACCTTCCGGGCCGACCGGATCGAGCCGAGGCCGCCGCACGGCCCCCGGTTCCCGCCGCGCACCCCGCCCGCCGAGGACCTGGCCGCGTACGTCTCGGAGGGCGTCTCCCAGCGGGTCTACGCGGCACGGGCCGTGCTGCGGCTGCTCGTGCCGGCCGAGGAGGCGGCCCGTACCGTCTCGCCCTCGGACGGCGTGCTGGAACCCGTCGACGCGGACAGCTGCCTGCTGCACACCGGGGCGGCCGCGCTCGACGTACTGGTGATCCACGTGCTGCTGATGGGCTTCGAGTTCGAGGTGGTGGAGCCGCCGGAGCTGGCCGACCGGATCAGGGCCGCCCGGGACCTGCTGGGCCGTGCGGCGGCGCGGAGCCCGGAGGGGAATCCGGGGCAGGACGAGGAAGTCGTGGCGGGGCGGCGGACAGGGGGTCGCCCATTCCGGTGACCTTCCGAAGCGTCGTGCCGTGCAGCGAGACGAACGACGTGACCAGGCAGAGGTGGCCCCTCGCTGTCCGTCGTGCTGCGGATCGGGATCAGGCCCGTCGGGCCACGGGCTCAGCCACGATGCCGGCGGCAGGTCCGCGGGAACGGGGTGCCGACGCGCCGGGCCGGACGGGCCGGGACGGGGTTCGCCGGGGACCTGGCGGGGAGGGCACGGGCTTGTGGAGGAACCATGGACATTCCATGGAGCGCCGGTTTCCGGGCCGGTTGCGGTACGCGGAATGGGGCCCCGGGAATTGCCCCGCGGCGGCGGCGAATTCGGGCGCCATTCGGGCCGTTCCGGGCCCGCCCGGAATGGGGAGGCGGAACCCTCTGTGACCGCCGCCGAGAGCGGGGGATTCCGCTTCGACCGCTGTCGACGTTCTGTGACACAAGCGTGACCCGGGATGGACCAACGTCCGGGCGCACCGCCGGCGGGACCGGTTCCGGCCCCGCCACGGCGGGCGCCCGGACGGCCGGGCGCCGGTCGTGGGGCGGGCGGTCAGGCGCCGGTGGCGGGGCGGGCCGTGGCGGTGGCCCCGCGCGGGGCGCGCTCGGCGTGCACGGGCCGGCGGGTGCCCGCCGCGGTGCCGGGGGAGCGCTCGGCGCGGATGAGGTGCGGGCGCGGTGCCAGGTGGGCGGTGGTCCGGGCCGCGTGGCCGGCCGGGGCGGCGGCCGGTGCCGACGGGCGCAGGGGGTCCTCCCCGTCGGCCGCGGTGGGCCGCTGGACGAACACCCGTGTGGACAGCGGCGTGACCGGCACGGGGGCCGGGGCCGGGGCCGGGACCGCGGCGCGACGCCGGGCGCGCAGGGACCGCAGCAGCTCCCGCAGTTCGAAGACCCAGGCCTCGACCCGGGCGATCAGCGGCTCGAACCAGGGCAGCGCCAGCAGGATCAGCAGGCCCGCGGCCCAGCCCAGCAGCACGTCGCTCACCCAGTGCGTACCGAGGTAGACGGTGGTGGCGCCGACGCCGAGGGCGACGACCGCGGAGAGCACCGAGAGGTTGCGGCGGGTCCGTACGGTCGAGGCCAGGTAGGCCAGGATTCCCCAGGTCACGACGGCGTTGGCGGTGTGGCCGCTGGGGAATATATCGCCGCCGGCGAAGAGTTCGGCCGATCCGATCTGGGTGGCGTAGTGCGGACCGAGCCGCCCGAGACCGAGCTTGACCGCGCCGACGGTCACGTTGAGCAGCAGCAGCGCCACCCCGAGGGTGATCAGCGGCCGCAGGGTGTGCTGGCGCCAGGAGCGCCAGCCGAGCCAGGCGGCGACCATGACCGCGGTCGGTCCGCGCTGGCCGAGGACCACGTAGTAGTCCAGGAACGCGTGCAGCTGGGGCCACTGCTCGTAGGGGCGGAAGAACATCACCTGCCAGTCCAGCCGGACCAGCCGGGACGTGGTCAGCACGCCGACCACGATCGCGAGATAGAAGGCGAGGGTCGCGCCGAAGAGCACCACGCGGTGCCGGCTCATCTGCGGTACTTGCAGATGAGCCGGTCGTTCGGGTTCACGGTCCAGGCGGGCGAAGACCCGCTCCAGACGGGTGAAGATTCGGTCGGTACGCACTCAATCGACGTTACCGCGCGTGAGTGCACGGCCCGGCCGAATCGCTGGGTTCGTGATGACCATGTGATGTGGAGTAGGTCTCATTCGGGGACCTATTCAAGGCAATGCGAGAATCGGCGCTCCGTGCCGGATCGGGTCCGCTCGAATTCCACTCGATGCCGTCCGCGAGTTTATTCGAGAGGAAATCCCATTACCCGACCGGTTCCGGAATTGACGGCTCCGCCGTGCGGTCCCCGGTCACGTCCCGGTCACGCACCGGTCACGGCGCCCGCGCCGCGCGCCCCCCGCCGCACGCCTCCCGACGGAGCCGGAACGAGCCCCGCCGCACGCCTCCGACGCGACCGGACCCCGCCCCGCCGTACGCCTCGGCCCGCCCCGACCCCGCCCCGCCGGACTCCCTACGGCGGCCCGGAACCGTTCAGCCAGAACGCCCCGTACACCGCCGACAGCACCGCGGCCGCCCCCAGCACCGCGGCCGCCCGCCGGGTCCGCCACCGGGCCAGCGCCACCGCGACCGGCAGCAGCAGCGGGAACGCCGGCAGCAGCAGCCGCGGCTTCGACCCGAAGTACCCCGAGGCGCACAGCGCCAGCGCGACGACGATCCCGCAGTAGACCAGCAGCGGCAGCGGCTGCCGGTCCCGCACGCACCGCCCGTACAGCCACAGCACCAGCACCACGCCGGCGATCAGCCCGACCCCCGCGAGGAACGCGGGCGAGGCCAGCCTCCCCCCGATGAACCGCGCGAAGGCCCAGCCCCCGTCGAAGCCGTTCCCCCAGCCGGCCTGCACGTCCAGGTACCCGAGCAGCCCCTCGCCGGTGTGCCCGCCCACCCACAGGACGTACCCCGCCGCCCCCAGCGGAGCCAGCAGCACCCCCGCGAGCATCCCGGCCGACCGCTCGCCCGCCCGCACCCGCAGCAGCGCCCCCGCCCAGACCGCGGCCACCACCGCCGCACCCACCGGCCGGGTCAGCCCGGCCAGCGCCGCCAGCAGACCGGCCGCCGGCCACCGGCCGGTGAGCACCGCGTACAGCGCCCACGCGGCCAGCGCCGTGAACAGCGACTCGCTGTACGCCATGGACTGCACGATCCCGACCGGCAGCACCGCCCAGACCACCGCGGCCAGCACCCCCGCCCGGCGGCCGTACAGGAGGTCCGCCACGGCGAAGATCCCCCACGCGGCGAAGAGCGAGGCCAGCCACGCCACCAGCAGCCCCGCGTCCTGGTGCGCGAGCGGACTCACCGCGGCCAGCCCCCGCTCCAGCCACGGCAGCAGCGGGAAGAACGCCAGGTTCGAGTGGACGTCGCCGTTCGGCAGCGCCACCTCGTACCCGTACCCCAGCACGGCGACCCGGGTGTACCAGAGCGAGTCCCAGCGCTCCGCGAGCAGGTGGTGCGGGCTGCTGCCGGCGGCCAGCCCCCACACCGCCAGCGCGGCCAGGCCGAGCAGGCGCACGGCGGCGAAGCCCAGCAGGGCGGGCGAGGCCCTGCGCAGCGCGGCGGACAGGGCGGCGCCCCGGGACGGGTGCGGCGGAGCGGGTGGAGCAAGATCGGTCACGGGCATGATTATCGGTGGAGGCGGCCCGGGACCACGGGCCGTCACCGGGCGCGTACGCAGGGGTGGTGCGAGTGGCGTACGCCACACCCCGGCGGCCGCAGGGGTGAGAGCTTGACCACGTGATCCACAGCCGAACTCGCGTACGCTGACGGTTCACTCGCCAGTCGATGCCGGACCCCGAAGAACGCCGTGGAACGCCCGCGGAACGCGTGGCACCAGAGCTCACACCGCTGGTCCGCCGAGTGCGAGGGATCACCTGGGAGGTACATGCATGTCAGGGACGAACACGGTCCGAGAGCGGATCCCTTCCCCCTGGCAACGACAGGCCCGGCGGCTCGCCGCGGCCCAGGGCGGCGCGAACCGCTGGGTGGTCCTGGTCGTCCTCTGCGTCAGCCTGGTCCTCGTCGCCCTCGACGCCACCATCCTGCACGTGGCCGTCCCGGCGGTCACCGAGGACCTGCGCCCCGGCTCCATCGAACTGCTCTGGATCGTCGACGCCTACCCGCTGGTCTGCGCCTCGCTGCTGATCCTCTTCGGCACGCTCGGCGACCGCGTCGGGCGCCGCCGCGTCCTGCTGCTCGGGTACGCCCTCTTCGGCGTCGCCTCGGCCGTCGCCGCCCTCGCCGACAACGCGCAGGTGCTGATCGCCGCCCGGGTGCTGCTCGGCATCGGCGGCGCGATGATCATGCCGGCCACCCTGTCGATCATCCGGCAGGTCTTCCCCGACCGCCGCGAGCGCGCCCTCGCCATCGGCATCTGGACCGCCGTCGCCGCCGTCGGCGCGGCCACCGGACCGGTGCTCGGCGGCTTCCTGGTCGAGAACTACTGGTGGGGCTCGGTCTTCCTGATCAACATCCCGCTGATGGCGCTGCTGCTCCCGGCCGCCCGCTGGCTGCTCCCCGAATCCCGGGGCACGGGCAACGGCCCCTGGGACGTCCTGGGCGCCCTGATGGCCGCGGCCGGCATCCTCGGCGTGGTCCTCGGCGTCAAGCGGGCCGGTGCGGGCGACGCGCTCCTCAGCCCCTGGACCCTGGTGCCGCTGCTCGCCGGCACCCTGCTGCTGGTGCTGTTCGTCCGGCGGCAGAAGCGGCGCGCCCACCCCCTGGTCGACATCGGGATGTTCTCCCGGCCCGCCTTCGCCACCTCCGTCGGCTGCATCGTGCTCGCGATGCTCGCCCTGGTCGGCCTGGAGCTGCTGGCCGTCCAGTACCTCCAGCTGGTGCTCGGCCTCAGCCCCCTGGAGACCGGGCTGCGGCTCCTCCCGCTGACCTTCGCCGCCATGGCCGCGGGCGCCGGCGGCTCGTACACCCTGCACCGCGTCGGCCCCCGCGCCATGGTCTCGCTGGGCTTCCTGCTGACCGCCGGGGCCGTGGTCCTGCTGACCCTGATGGGCCAGCACGACCGGCCGCTGCTGCTCACCGTCGGCTTCGTCCTGCTCGGCTTCGGCCTCCAGACCACGCTGTTCGGCGCGTACGAGTCCATGCTCAGCGAGGCGCCGGTGCAGCAGGCCGGCGGTGCCGCGGCCATCGGCGAGACCTCGTACCAGCTCGGCGCGGGCATGGGCATCGCCCTGCTCGGCAGCGTGATGAACGCCGCCTACGCGCCGGGCCTGCGCGAGGTGCCCGGCGTCTCCGCGGCCGACAGCGCCTCCGCCGCCAACTCCCTGGGCGAGGCCTACCAGGTCGCCGACGGGCTCGGCGGCACCGCGGGGGAGTCCCTCTTCCACGCCGCCCGGACCGCCTTCGTCCACGGCCTGCACGTCACGCTGCTGGTCAGCGCCGGCCTGCTGCTGCTGGGAGCGGTGGCCGCGCTGCGGCTGCCGCGGGTGATGGACTGCTCGGCCGCCGCCGGGGAGGCGGACGCGGCCGGGGACGCCGTCCCGGACGCGCGGGACGAGGGCGGTGTGCCGGCGGTCGCCGCGGCCGGTACGGTGGCGCTGCCCGCGCAGCCGACGGGCGATCAGGCCGGTCACCGGGTCAAGGTGCCCGGGCCCTCGCGCGCCCGGCACGGCGCGGTCGGGGCGGCCGGGTCTGGACGCACCGCACCCTGAGCCGTACCGTCGGCGCCGAGGCATGAAACTTCCACCGCTAGTTTTCGGGGCGGGGCCGCCCCCGCGGCCGCCCCGCCACCCTCGCGCCCGCCGGAGGCCACCCGTGTCCGCAACGCCGCCCTTCGACCCCGCCGACCCCCTCGGCATCGACGACCTCCTCAGCCCCGAGGACCTCGCGGTCCGCGACACCGTCCGCAGCTGGGCGGCCGACCGCGTCCTGCCCCACGTCGCCGAGTGGTACGAGAGCGGCGAACTGCCCGTCATCCGCGAACTGGCCCGCGAGCTCGGCGCCCTCGGCGCCCTCGGGATGTCCCTGGAGGGGTACGGCTGCGCCGGCGCCAGCGCCGTCCAGTACGGCCTGGCCTGTCTGGAGCTGGAGGCCGCCGACTCCGGCATCCGCTCGCTGGTCTCCGTCCAGGGCTCCCTGGCGATGTACGCGATCTGGAAGTACGGCTCCGAGGAGCAGAAGCAGCGCTGGCTGCCCGGCATGGCCGCCGGCGAGCTCATCGGCTGCTTCGGCCTCACCGAGCCCGACGTCGGCTCCGACCCGGCGGGCATGCGCACGTACGCCAAGCGGGACGGCGACGACTGGATCCTGACGGGCCGCAAGATGTGGATCACCAACGGCTCGGTGGCCGCCGTCGCCGTGGTCTGGGCCCAGACCGAGGAGGGCATCCGCGGCTTCGCCGTCCCCACCGACGCGCCCGGCTTCTCCGCCCCCGAGATCCGGCACAAGTGGTCGCTGCGCGCCTCGGTCACCAGCGAGCTGGTCATGGACGGGGTACGGCTGCCCGCCGACGCCGTACTGCCGGGCGTCACCGGCCTCAAGGGCCCGCTGAGCTGCCTCAGCCACGCGCGCTACGGGATCGTCTGGGGTTCGATGGGCGCGGCCCGCGCCAGCTTCGAGGCGGCACTGGACTACGCGAAGACCCGCGAGCAGTTCGGGAAGCCGATCGGCGGCTTCCAGCTCACCCAGGCCAAGCTCGCGGACATGGCGCTGGAACTCCACAAGGGCATCCTGCTGGCCCACCACCTGGGCACGCGCATGGACGCCGGGCGGCTCCGCCCCGAGCAGGTCAGCTTCGGCAAGCTCAACAACGTGCGCGAGGCCATCGAGATCTGCCGCACCGCCCGCACCATCCTCGGCGCGAACGGGATCTCGCTCGAATACCCCGTCATGCGGCACGCGACCAACCTGGAGTCGGTCCTCACCTACGAGGGCACCGTCGAGATGCACCAGCTGGTGCTGGGCAAGGCGCTCACCGGACTCGACGCCTTCCGGTAGGCCGCGGGGCGGCGGGACCGGGGCGGCCGGTGAGGGCCCTGCTCAGCTCTGGTTGAAGAAGCCGTCCTCGGCGCGGTGGCCGTTCTCGTTCACGATCTGGGTGTCGGCCGGGGTCAGCAGGAAGACCCGGGTCGCCACCCGCTCGATCGAGCCCCGCAGACCGAACGTCAGGCCGGCCGCGAAGTCGACCACGCGCTTGGCGTCCGAGGGGTCCATCGACGAGAGGTTCACGATGACGGGCACGCCGTCACGGAACAGCTCGCCGATGCCCCGGGCGTCCCGGAACCCGTCCGGGGTGACCGTGGCGATCCGACGGCCGTGCTCGACGGCGGAGTCGGAGGCCACCCTGACGCGCGGGTCGGTGACCCACTGGTCGCCGGCCCCCGAGTCCTGGGCGTACTCGTCGTCGTAGTAACGCTCGTCGTCGCTGTCCTCGACAAGTCCCAGCCAGGCACTCGCCTTGCGCACCGAACCCATGGACGCCTCCTTCCACCGCGGTCAGTTCTTGGTTCCGCATCCCTATGGTCGTCCATGATGCTGACAACGCGCCAAGTGGATAGCCGCCGCACAGGGGTTTCGTGACGGTTCTGGTGCAGAACTTCCCGTGTTCCGCTAAGGATCTTCGCGGCCCTGGCTGCTGTCTGAGTGAAAATACGACGCATCGCTCCGTACGGGTGACGCACGGGGCGTTCGGGTGAGGAAACCTGGCCGGTACGATTCCCCGGCACACGCGATCGATGCACGGGGGGACCGTCGTGTTCGGAATTGTCAGGCCCTGCAGCCACCGTCTCGGTGAGCGCTTCAAGGCGGAGTGGATGGCCCATCTCTGCGGCCTGTGCCTGGCACTTCGCGGGGACCACGGCCAGCTCGCCCGGGTGGTCACCAACTACGACGGGCTGCTCGTCTCCGTCCTGACGGAGGCTCAGTCGGGACCGGTCGCCGGCGCCCGGCGCACCGCCGGCCCCTGCCCGCTGCGCGGCATGCGCACCGCCTCCGTCGCCCGGGGCGAGGGCGCCCGGCTCGCCGCCGCCGTCTCCCTCGTCCTCGCCTCCGCCAAGGTGCGGGACCACGTGGCCGACCGCGACGGGCTGTTGGCGCGCGCCCCCTTCGCCGCCGCCGCGCGCACCGTCGCCCGCGGCTGGGACCGGGCCGGGGCGCGCACCGGCGCCGCGGTCGGCTTCGACACGGGCGTGCTGGTCGAGGCGGTGGACCGGCAGGCCGGGGTGGAGTCCCTGGCCGGCCCCGGCACGCCGGTGCTGGTCGTCACCGAGCCCACCGAGACCGCCACCGCGGCGGCCTTCGCCCATACCGCGGTCCTCGCCGGCCGGCCAGGCAACGCGGCCCCGCTCGGCGAGGCCGGGGCGCTGTTCGGACGGCTCGCGCACCTGCTGGACGCCGTCGAGGACCAGGCCGCCGACGCCGCCTCCGGCGCCTGGAACCCCCTCACCGCCACCGGCACCTCCCGGGAGGAGGCCCGCCGGCTGTGCGACGACGCGCTGCACGGGATACGGCTGGCGCTGAGGGAGGCCGAGTTCACCGACCGGGGCCTCGCGCACCTGCTGCTGGTCCACGAACTGCGGAACTCGGTGGACCGCGCCTTCGGCACCACGAGCTGCGGCCACGCGCAGGGGCTGCTGCTGCCGGACGGCTCCCCGGCGGCCGGCGGCGCGGCGCCGGAGGCGAACAACCCGTACGGCAACCCCTACGGCAATCCGTACGGGACCCCGCAGGGGCCGGGCAGCCCCCTGCTCCCGCCTCCGCCCGGCGGACCGCAGCGCCCGCACAAGCCGCCGCGCGGGCTGCTGGCCGGCTGCGCCGTGTTCCTGGGGCTGTTCTGCACCTGCCAGATGTGCTGCACCGAGCACGACGGGCCCTGGTCCCGGCAGCGGCGCGACCCCTGGTGCGACGCGGGGGACGCGTGCGACGGCTGCGACTGCTGCTCGAACTGCTGCGGTGACGGCGGGTGCTGCGACGGCTGCTGCTGCGACGGCTGCGGCTGCGACTGCTGAGCAGTCCTGCCGCCCGTCCTCAATGCCGCCCGTCCCCGGCGCCGGCCGTCCGTCCACCGAAGCGCGCCGGCGAGAGAGCCGAAGGGCGCGCCGGGTCGGGGGGTGGGGGGGGGGGCCCGGGGGGCCCCGGGGGGGGGGCCCCCCCGGCCCCCGCCGCGCCCCCCCCCGCCCCCCCGGCCCCCCGCCCCGGGGGGGGGCGGGGGGGGGGGGGGGGGGGGGGGGGCGGCGGCGGGGGGCGCCCCCCCCCCCCCCCCCCCGACCGGGCATGACGGCGCCCGGAGGCGAACGAGCCCGAAAAGGGGGGAAGGGGCCGGACGGCGTAGGCCGGGATGCCGTGTGCGGGTCATGTGGAAATCTGACGGGCATGACTGATGACGCATCAGGAGGGCGGTCCCGCGGTGCCGGGAGCCCGCCCGCGGCGCGCGGCCGCCCCGTCCTGACCGGAACCCGTACGACCGCCGGCTACCCGGAAGGTCGAATTCCGGCCGTTCCCCGGGGCCGGGCCCCGGCGGGCCGGTCCCTCCTCCTCGGCGCCCGGCCCGCCGGCCGGGCCTCCCGCCGCGGCACCCCTCCCGTCGCCGACACCCTCCCCTTCGCCGCCGCGGCGGGGCGGTGCCGGCCGGCCCCCTGACCCCTGCGGCGCGCCGCACCCGGGCCGGCCCCGCCGGTCCGCGGACGGCTCCGGTCGGCCGAAAGCCGCCCTTGCGGCCGGATGCCGCCACCACCACACTCCCGAGCAGCGCTTGTCAGGGACACGGCCAAAATGGGCGCCCCCGTCGGACGGAGTCCGCGAAGGGCACCCGCACCCAATCCCCCGGCCCGCTCCCCGACTGCGCCTCACCGGGCCCGCCGAACCCCACAGCAGCGGACCCCCGATCCCCCCTGGGAGGAACGAGAAGTGAGGATCAAGCGCATCACCCCCACCCGGCTGACCGCCCTCGCGGCCGGAATCGCCGCCTGCGTCACCCTGGCCGCGCCCACCGCGGCCGGCGCGGACCAGCCCGCCGGCGGCTACTCGCCCGCCCGGCTCGCCGCCGCCGGAGCGTCGGTCCTGCGCGCCGACGTCGCGGGCACCGCCTGGCACACCGACCCCGCCACCGGAACCCTCGTCCTGGTGGCCGACTCCCGGGTCAGCGGAGCCGACATCGCGCGGATCAAGCGCGAGGCCGGCGCCGACGCGGGCGCCATCCGCGTCGAGCGCACCCCGGGCCGCTTCAGCAAGCTGATCTCCGGCGGCGACGCCATCTACGCCAGCAGCTGGCGCTGCTCCCTGGGCTTCAACGTCCGCAGTTCCTCCGGCACCTACTACGCCCTGACCGCGGGCCACTGCACCGACGGCGCCGGCACCTGGTACACCAACTCCGCGCGCACCACCGCCATCGGAGCCACCGTCGGGTCCAGCTTCCCGGTCAACGACTACGGCATCGTCCGCTACGACAACGCCTCCCTCGCCCACCCCGGCACCGTCGGCAGCCAGGACATCACCAGCGCGGTCAACGCGACCGTCGGCATGTCCGTCACCCGCCGCGGCTCCACCACCGGCATCCACAGCGGCTCCGTCACCGGCCTCAACGCCACGGTCAACTACGGCGGCGGCGACGTGGTCTACGGCATGATCCGCACCAACGTGTGCGCCGAGCCCGGCGACAGCGGCGGCCCGCTGTACTCGGGCACCCGCGCGGTCGGCCTCACCTCCGGCGGCAGCGGCAACTGCTCCTCCGGCGGCACGACCTTCTTCCAGCCGGTGACCGAGGCCCTCAGCGCGTACGGGGTGAGCGTCTACTGATCCCCCCACCCATCCCCTGACCGCCGACCCCTGATCCCCGGTCCGGCCGCGGTCCGGCGCCTCTGATCCGCGCGCCCCCGTTCGCGCCCCTGGACGTTCCCCCGCCTTCTGGGAGGATGTCCAGGGGCGTCCGGCATCCGGCGATTCGCCGGGGTATTTCCGCAACCACGGGGGGACTTGGCCGTATGAAGCGCATCGGCGTGACCGGGCACCGCAGCATTCCGGGCGAGGTGCTCGCCCACGTCACGGACGGGCTGCGGGAGCTGCTCGACGGCCACGAGGGCCCCCTGGAGGCCCTCTCCAGCCTCGCCGAGGGCGCCGACCAGATCTTCGCGGACATCGCCCTGGAGTGCGGGGCCGACCTGACGGTGGTCATCCCCAGCGGGGACTACGAGAAGACCTTCACCGACGCCGGGGCACTCGCCCGCTACAGACGGCTCAGGGGCCTGGCCGCCCAGGAGGTCCGGATGGACTACGCCCATTCGACGGACGACGCCTACTACGCGGCCGGCACCTTCATCGCCGACGCCTGCGACCGGCTCGTCGCCGTCTGGGACGGGCTCCCCGCGCGCGGCCGCGGCGGCACCGGCGACATCGTCGCCTACGCGCGGGGGCTCGGGAAGCCGGTCACGGTCATCTGGCGCGACGGGGTCGAGCGGGACTGACCGCCGTATCCGACGCTACGTCAACTGCTGTGCCGGGCGAGCCAGTCGGTGTGCTGGGGTGAGACGTAGCGCTCCGTCTCGTAGACGGCGGAGGGCCACTGGTCCTCGGTGATCGTCGTCTGCATCACCACCATCATCGCCCCCAGGTCCTGCTCGATGAGGGTGTGCGCCTCGATCAGCGGGTGGTGCCGGCGCATCTCGTTCCACGCGATGGCCGCCGCGGCGGCCGCGCTCAGCAGCCCCGAGAGGCCGCCCGCAGGCCCCGCCCCGAAGGTCCTGAGCAGGGCGAACACCAGGCCCGTGGTGGTGAGGAGGACGATCGTCCAGGACCACAGTGCGGTCGCCCGGCGCGACACGTCGGTCTTGCGGCGGTACCAGTTGCGCTGCTCGATCAGCCGGTCGCGCACGTACGTCTCGCGCCGCACGCTGTAGACCCGGCCCCGTAACTGCCGCATGGCGCCGGTGATTTCGAGGCCCTGCGGCACCTCCCCGGTCTGCCGGGGATCGCTCCACCCCATCTTCTTCAGCTCGTCCAGGCCGGCCTCCAGGCGGGTACGGTACAGCTCCTCGTCATCCGCTCCCGCCGCTCCGAAGGGCGCACCGTGAACGGCGTACCGCCACGCAAGCGACTTGATGAACTCCGCCGCCGACCGGTTGAGCTGCCACTGCGGCCGGGCCCGGCGGCGGGTGGCCCGCACTCCGATGGCCAGCACCCCCGCGTACCCCAGCAGGGCTCCCAGTGCCGGCAGTTGAACGGAGCCGAGGTGGGGCCCCGGCAGCGCCGCCGCCGCGGCCGCGAGCACGAGGAGCAGCAACTGTGCGCGCGTGGCCTGCGTGGACTCCCGCTGGCGGGCGACCGCGGCGCCGTCGGCGTGGTGGAAAAGCGCCGGAAGGTCCTCGTTCCTGAAAGTCATGCTGTTCAGAGATCCGCGATAATCCATCACAGCCCGCCCCCAGTCTGCTGTTCTGGTGCTCACTCTTTCGATAGAACGCTTGACCTGGCTTCATGTCTCGGTTGCCAATAGTGCGCAGAAGAGTAAAGTCCACACCGACACTAGCGCGTCGCTGTTGTCATTTCCATGCCCTCACCAGTCATTGCTGGGCGGGCCCCCAACTAAGGACGGCCGTGAAGACCTCTGCTCCCTCCTCGACCAGCGCCGGCAAGAACCGTCGCGTTCCCCTGGCCGACATCGACGTGCGCAGCACCGCTGCGGCGGCCGCCCTCAGTCGTGTACTCCCCTCGGAATCCGGTCGCCCGGTACAGACTCCGATCTTCAACTCGGCGCTCTAGCACTCGAGTAACCGCTCTATGCTGGTGGAATGACCGGCCTGATCGCATTTCGCGAGATCGTCCTCAAGGTTCACAGCAGATGCGATCTTGCCTGTGATCACTGCTACGTCTATGAACACGCAGATCAGAGCTGGCGAGCCCGGCCCAAGGTGATCTCGGAAGAGGTCATTTCCCGGACCGCCGCCCGGCTCGCGGAACACGCCCGGGACCATGCGCTCCCCTCCGTCACCGTGATCCTTCACGGGGGGGAGCCGCTCTTGGCGGGCCCCGCCCGACTCCGCACCGCGTGCGAGGAGTTCGGCCGCGCCCTCGACGGCATCGCGGAGCTCGACCTCCGCATCCACACCAACGGCCTCCAGCTCAGCCCCCGTTACCTCGACCTGTTCGCCGAGTACGACGTCAAGGTGGGCGTCTCCCTCGACGGCGACCGGGCCGCCAACGACCGGCACCGCCGCTTCGCCGACGGCCGCACCAGCCACCCCCTGGTCCTCAAGGCCCTCGACCTCCTCAGGTCGGCCCCCTACCGCCACCTCTACCAGGGCCTGCTCTGCACGGTCGACATCGAGAACGACCCCGTCGCCGTCCTGGACGCGCTCACCGCACTCGAACCGCCCCGCATCGACTTCCTGCTCCCGCACGCCACCTGGGAGACCCCGCCGCCCCGCCCCGACGGCGCCCCCGACGCCTACGCCCGCTGGCTGCTCCGCGTCTTCGACCACTGGGACGCCGCCGGCCGCCCGGTCCCGGTCCGGCTCTTCTCCTCCCTGCTCAGCACCCTGCGCGGCGGCCCCAGCCTCACCGAATCCCTCGGCCTCGCCCCCACCGACCTGGTCGTCGTCGAGACCGACGGCACCCTGGAGCAGGTCGACTCCCTCAAGAGCGCCTACGAGGGCGCCGCCGCCACCGGCTTCGACGTCTTCGCCCACAGCCTCGACGAGGTCGCCGCCCACCCGGGCGTCCGCGCCCGCCAGCTCGGCCTGGCCGGAGTCAGCGGCGAATGCCGCGCCTGCCCCGTCGTACGTTCGTGCGGCGGCGGCCTCTACACCCACCGCTACCGGCCCGGCACCGGCTTCGACAACCCCTCCGTCTACTGCGCCGACCTCAGGGAACTCGTCGAGGGCGTCGAAGGCCGCACCGCCGCCACCAGCACCGCCCCCGCACTGCGCGACCCCGCCGAACTGGACACCGCCCAGCAGGACCTGACCCGGGTGCTGCTCGCCCGCCTGCACCGCGACCTGGCCGGCGCCGGGGGCGCCGACTGGGACCGCTCCTGGGAACTGCTGGGCGCCGTCGAGGAGGCCGGAGACGCCCTCCAGCCCGTCCTGGACCACCCCTACACCCGCACCTGGCTGCTCGGCGCGCTGGACGCCGTACGGCAGGGCCGGCCCGACGGCGCCGAGGCCGCCCGGCGGCTCGCCGCGCTGGCCGCCGCCGCCGTGCTGCGCGGCGGCCTCCCCCTGCCCGCACCCGTGCCGTACCGGGACGGCGAGGTGTACCTGCCCACCCTCGGCCTGCTGCGGATCGGCGCGCCCGGCACCCGCGGCCGGGCCGTCCTCCGCACCGACGGCCGGGGACACCTCGTACGGGACGGCCGCCGCGAACACCGCTTCGGCCCCGGCACCTCCGACGCCCGCTGGCACCCCGTACGGGTCTGGGAGGACACCGCGCTGGACGACCTCGACCCGTACCGCAACTGCTTCCCCCGCCCGCCCCGGATCCGGCTGGGCGCCGCCGAGGCCGCCGAATGGGGGCGCCGGCTGTCCGCCGCCTGGGCCCTGCTGCACCGCACCGTACCGGCCCTGGCCCGGCAGGCCCGGGCCGGCCTGACCACCCTGACCCCGCTCGCCGGCGGCCCCCGCTCCGGCCGCGGCGAAGCCGGCCGGCACGGCCCCGGCGCACTCGGCGTGCCCCACACCGGCGGGGTCCGCGAGACCGCCCTCGCCCTGCTCACCGGCCGGCGCCGGGCCCGGCTGCGCGCCCTGACCGAGGTGGCCGACCTGTACGCGCTGGACGGCGAGTGGCTGCACCCCTCGCCCTGGCGCGAGCAGCCGGTGCCGGTGTCCCGGCTGCTGGCCGACGTCTACGAGGGCGTGGCGGTGGAGGCGTACCGGCGGGCCGAAGGGCCGCTGCCGCCCGGGTACGGCGTGCCCGGCGACCGGGTCGAGCAGGCCCTCGACCGGCTGGCCGCCGCCGCCGAACTCACCAGCACCGGCAAGGCCCTGGCCGCCGAACTGCACGGCGAACTGAAGGGCGCCGGCGCGTGACCGGCCGGCCCGCGGCGGAGGGGGCGGCCGGATGAGCGCACCGGACGTGCGGCAGGACCTCCGCGAGGACCTGCGGAGCCTGGGGGTCGGGCCGGGCGGCCGGCTGCTGGTCCACGCCTCGCTGCGCGGCACCGGCCTGCGGGCCGAGGAGGTCAGGGACGCCCTGACCGGCGCCCTGGGGGAGGACGGCACCCTCGTCGTCCCCGCCTTCACCCCCGGCAACTCGGCCTCCTCCAGCGTGCACCTGGCCCGTACCGCCGGGATGACCGCGGCCGAGGCCGCGGCGTTCCGCGCGGCCATGCCCGCCTTCGACCCGCTGACCACCCCCAGCGAGGGCATGGGCCGGCTCGCCGAGTCCGTGCGGACCGCCCCCGGCGCGCACCGCAGCGCCCACCCGCAGACCTCGTTCGCCGCCCTCGGCCGGGACGCGGGAATGCTGTGCGCGGGACACCGCACGGAATGCCACCTGGGGGAGGAGTCACCCCTGGGAACCCTGTTCTGGACGGGGGCGCAGGTACTCATGATCAATGTGGGATTCTCGGTGTGCACCGCATTCCATCTCGCGGAATACCGAATTCCGAAGCCTCCCCTGCGGGAATACCGCTGCGTCGTGGGCCTCCTGGGTAAGTCCCGGTGGATCGGGTACGAGGATGTCGCACTCGACGACGGGGATTTCGCGGAGATCGGCAACAGCCTTCCCGAATCCGCGGTCCGCAGGGGGCTCCTGGGAGGGGCGGCCGCGATGATTTTCTCGATCACCGACGCGGTGGACCACGCCCTTGCCTGGATGACCGAAAATAGGCGTTGATTGACTCAACGCCGAAGGGAATCGTTTCCATTCGATGTGAGTGGTCATCACGGGACGGGGGTCGTGTGCCTTCAGCAGCGCAGCCGTACTTCTTTCTCAGTTACGCGCACACACCGCGGTACGGGGCCGGGGGACCCGACCCGGACATGTGGGTCGAGCGGCTCTTCCGCGACCTCTGCGGCCACGTCATGGCCCTGACCGACCTGCCCGCGGGATCCCCCGCCGGATTCATGGACCGCGAGATGCGCGCCGGCGAGGGCTGGTCGGAGCGGCTCGGCGCCGCACTCGCCTCCTGCCTGGTCTTCGTACCGCTGTTCTCCCCCCGCTACTTCGCCAGCGAGATGTGCGGCAAGGAGTGGTACGCCTTCGCCCAGCGCGCCATCCGCCACGGCGCCCTCAGCAACGAACCCACCGAGGCCATCGTCCCCGCCCTCTGGGTCCCCGTACCCCCCGACCAGCTCCCCGGACCGGCCGAACGCCTCCAGTTCAACCACAACACCTTCGGCGACCGCTACGTCACCGACGGCCTCTACGGCCTCATCAAACTCCGCAGCTACGCCGAACAGTACGAACGCGCCGTCTACGAACTGGCCAAGCGCATCGTCCGGGTGGCCGAGACGGTACGCCTCCAGTCCAGCCGCCCCGTCGACTACCGGCTCGTCCCCAGCGCCTTCGGCAACCCCGGCAACACCGCCCGCACCATGCAGGTCACCGTCGCCGCCGCCACCCGCCACGACCTGCCCGAAGGCCGCAGCCACTCCTACTACGGCGACTCCGCACTCGACTGGAACCCCTACCACCCCGACGCCCGGCGCCCCGTCGCCTACGTCGCGGAAGACCTCGTCCGATCGCTCAACTACCGCACCACCATGGCCTCCTTCGACGACGAGGCCGGGCACTTCGACAGCAAACAGCCCCCCACCCGGCCGGAGATCCTGATCGTCGACCGCTGGGCGGTGGCCGACGAACAGCGCAGGCAGCGACTCGCCGCCTTCGACCAGGACCCCCGCCCCTGGGTGAGCGTGGTCGTGCCGTGGAACCGGCTCGACCCCCAGAGCCGCGCGAAGGAGAGCGAGTTGGTCCATCGGCTAGAGGACACCATGCCGGTCAAGATGAGCCAGGGGCGCGCCGCCTGCCGGGCCGCCGCCAACGGCGTGACCAACATGGAAACCCTCGGGCAGATCCTGCCGCAGGTGGTCGAGGCCGCCGCGCAGCAGTTCCTCAGACATGCCCAGGTCTATCCCCCCGCGGGCGGCGGCCACACCGAACGCCCCCGCCTCCTCGGCCCCATGGGCATATCCGGCGGCCCGCCCCTCCCACCGCCCGCGCCCTTCCCACCCGACCACGTCCCCCCGGCCCCCGCCGGCCACCGGGACGAAGACGCCACCGACGGGAACCACCACCCCGCCGACGACCGGGCACAGGCACACCACACCGATGCGGAGGACACGGATGACGGCCAGTCGTGACGGACGCATCGTCACCTTCTACTCGTACAAGGGCGGCACCGGCCGCACCATGGCCCTCGCCAACACCGCCTGGATCCTCGCCGCCAACGGCAAGCGCGTCCTCGCCCTCGACTGGGACCTCGAAGCCCCCGGCCTGCACCGCTTCTTCCACCCCTTCCTCGACCCCTCCACCCTCGGCGCCACCACCGGCGTCATCGACCTGATCACCGAATACGCCTGGGCCGCCACCAGCCCCGTCCAGCGCTCCGACGACTGGCACCGCGACTACGCCCGCATCCAGCAGCACGCCGTCTCCCTCACCCCCGAGAACCTCGGCTGGGAGTTCCCCGACGGAGGCACCCTCGACTTCGTCTCCGCCGGCCGCCAGAACCGCGAGTACTCCGCCACCGTCTCCACCTTCGACTGGGACAACTTCTACGACCGGCTCGGCGGCGGCCACTTCTTCGACGCGCTCCGCGCGGACATGAAGGAGAACTACGACTACGTCCTCATCGACAGCCGCACCGGCCTCAGCGACATCGCCGACATCTGCACCGTCCACCTCCCCGACGTCCTCGTCGACTGCTTCACCCTCTCCGACCAGTCCATCGACGGCGCCGCCTCCGTCGCCCGCCAGATCGACGAGCGCTACCCCGACCGCGGCATCCGGATCTACCCCGTCCCCATGCGCATCGACGAGGGCGAGAAGGAGAAGGCCGACGCCGGACGCGCCCTGGCCCGGCTGAAGTTCGACCGCTTCCCCTCCGGCCTCGTCGGCGACGAGGCCACCGCCTACTGGGGCGCCGTCGAAATCCCGTACCGGCCCTACTACGCCTACGAGGAGACCCTCGCCACCTTCGGCGACGAAGCCGGCCTCACCAACTCCCTCCTCTCCGCCTTCGAACGCCTCACCGCCGTCGTCACCGGCGGCGAAATCACCTCCATGCCGCCCGTCGGCGAAGAGGTCAGGCTCCGCATCCGCGACGCCTTCACCCGCCGCCGCCCCGCCCAGCCCGCCGACCTCTTCCTCAGCTACGTCGCCGAGAACCGCATGTGGGCCGACTGGATCGAATCCGTCCTCACCCGCGCCGGCTTCCGCGTCGTCCCCAAGGACGTCTCCGCCGACACCGGCGGCGACACCCTCGGCGCCGGCTTCGGCACCGACAACCCCGCCCGCACCGTCGTCCTCCTCTCCGGCGCCTACCTCAAGTCCGCCCGCGCCATGGAGGTCTGGGAACGCGCCGCCGCCGAGGACGCCGCCGGCGGCCGCCGCGGCCTCATACCGCTGCGCGTGGGCGACGTCCGCATGAACGCCCCCCACCTCGACCGCAACCCCGTCGACCTCTTCCGGCTCGACGAGGCCCACGCCACCACCGCCCTGCTGCGCGCCCTCGAACGCCCCGTCGCACTCCCCGAGAACTCCACCCCCGGACCCCGCTTCCCCGGCACCGTCCCCAAGATCTGGAACGCCCCGCCCCGCAACCCCGGCTTCACCGGCCGCAGCGTCGTCCTGGAACGCATGCGGGACCAGCTCGGCGGCGGCATATCCGTGGTGCTTCCCCAGCCGCAGACCCTCTACGGCCTCGGCGGCGTCGGCAAGACACAGGTCGCCCTGGAATACGTCCACCGCTTCATGGCCGACTACGACCTCGTCTGGTGGATCTCCTCCGAACAGACCGACGACGTCGTCGCCGGCCTCGCCGAACTCGCCGTCCGGCTCGGCGCCCAGACCGGCGAGGACATGGCCGCCGCCTCCCAGGAGGCCATCGACCTCCTCCGGCGCGGCGTGCCCACCTCCCGCTGGCTGCTCGTCTTCGACAACGCCGACGACCCCGAGAACCTCAAACGCTTCTTCCCGCCCGGCGGACCCGGCCACATCCTCGTCACCTCCCGCAACCAGAGCTGGTCCCAGTACGGCGACGCGCTCCCCGTCGACGTCTTCCTCCGGGAGGAGTCCGTCGAGCACCTCCAGCGCCGTGCCCCGGGCCTCACCCCCGAGGACGCCGACCAGGTCGCCACCGCCGTCGGCGACCTCCCGCTGGCCGTCGAACAGGCCGGCGCCTGGATCGCCGAGACCGCCACCCCCGTCTCCGCCTACCTCGAACAGCTCGCCCAGCAGGCCGCCCGGGTCCTCGCCCTCAACCAGCCCGCCGGCTACCCCGAACCCGTCGCCGCCACCTGGAACGTCTCCATAGAGCGCCTCCAGAGCCGCTCACCGGCCGCCGTCCGGCTCCTCCAGCTGTGCGCCTTCTTCGCCCCCGAACCGATCAGCGCCAACCTCCTCTACAGCAAGGAGATGATCGACGCCCTCAAGCCGTACGACGCCTCCCTCCAGGAGAAGCTCGTCCTCGGCCGCGTCATCCGCGAGATCGGCCGCTTCGCCCTCGCCAAGGTCGACCAGGTCAGCAACAGCATCCAGGTCCACCGCCTGGTCCAGGCCGTCATCCGCGCCCAACTGAGCGAGGAGGAGCAGCGCGAGGCCCGGCACGCCGTCCACCGCATCCTCGCCGGCGCCCGCCCCGACGACGACGAACCCATCGACAACCCCGGCACCTGGCCCCGCTTCGCCACCATCTGGCCGCACCTGGCCCCCTCCGAGGCCCGCTACTGCAAGGAGCCCGAGACCCGCCGGCTGCTCATCGACCGCGTCCGCTACCTGTGGAAGCGCGGCGACTTCAAGGCCGCCTTCCAGCTCGCCACCGAACTCCGCGAGGCCTGGAAGGCACAGCTCGGCGACACCGACCTCCAGTACCTCTACCTGCGCTTCCACCTCTCCAACATCCTGCGCTCGCAGGGCCGGTTCGTGGAGGCCAAGGAACTCGACGAGGTCACCCTGGAACGGCAGGCGGCCGCCCTCGGCGCCTCCCACCCGCACACCTACATGACCACCAGCGGCCTGGCCATGGACCTCGGCGCCCTCGGCCAGTACGGCAAGGCGATGGAACTGGCCACCGCCGCCCACGACGGCTTCAGCCAGATCTTCCACGAGGCGCACCCGCGCACCCTGGCCGCCGCCAACAACCGCGCCCTGAACCTGCGCATGATCGGCCGCTACAAGGACGCGTACAACATCGACGAGGAGGTCTACAAGCTCCGCCAGGAGGTCCTGGGCCCCGAGCACCCCTACACCCTCTCCTCCGCCCAGAACCTCGCCCGCGACCTGCGCGAGGTCGGCCGGTACGACGAGTCCGTACAGCTCCTCAGCCGCACGTACGAGATCTACAAGGAGGGGCTCGGCCGGGCCTTCCCCGGCACCCTGTCGGCCGGCAAGAACCTGGCCGTCTCGCTGCGCCGCGCCGGGCAGCTGGAGGACGCGCTGCGGCTGACCAAGGCCACCCGCGGCCGCTACAAGGCCAAGTACACCTCGGTCAACCCGGACCTGCTGGCCTGCGACCTGAACTACGCGGCCGACCTGTTCGCGACCGGCGACGCGGAGGGGGCGCGGGACATCGCGCAGGAGGTGGTGGACGAGTACGTGCAGGTGCCCGGCGCCCGGCACCCGTACACCCTGGCCGCCATCAACAACCTCGCGATCTTCCACTGGGGCTCCGGGGCGCCGGAGACCGCGCGGGAGATGCTCCGCGAGGCCATCGCCCTGATGCGGGAGGTCCTCGGCGACGACCACCCGCACACCGTGTGCGCCACGCTGAACCTGGCGAACGCGCACGCCGACCTCGGCGACCCGGAGCGGGCGCTGGAGCTGGAGGGCGCCGCGCTCGGGCGGCTCCGGTCGGCCCTCGGCCCGGATCACCCGGACACGCTGAGCGCCGCCTCGAACATGTCGGTCACCCTCGACATGGTCGGGCGGAAGGAGGAGGCCGCGCGGCTGCGGGCCGAGACGGTGCTGGACCTCACCCGGCAGCTGGGGGAGGACCACGCCCTGACCCGGTACGCGCGCGAGGCGCGGCGGGTGCACCGGGACCTGGAGCCGCTGGCGGTGTGAGCCGGGGCCGGCCGGTCCCGCCCGGCGGGGAGCGGGGGCGGGGCCGGCGCCGCCGTGTGACGTCGCACGTGACGGTGCGGTGTGACACGGCGGCGCGGCCCCGGCCCGGCTACTCCGGCGGCACCTCCGGGTCCCGCAGCAGCCAGGTCAGGATCTGGGGGAGGGCCCGGAAGGCGGCGAAGTGCGCCGCCGCCGGCTCGATGGTGGTGGTGGCGCCCGGGATCCGGCGGGCCAGCCAACGGGAGTGGCCCACGGGCGAGAACACGTCCTGCTCCCCGTGCCAGAGCAGCACTGGGCAGCGGATGTCGGCCGGGTCGAAGCCCCAGGGGCTGGACAGGGCGAGCAGGTCGTCGATCCACCCGTAGGCGGAAGTGCGGAGCCCCTCGCGGTAGTTGGCCTCCAGCATCAGGCGCAGTCCGGCATCGGCGACGATCATCTTGTCGTGGTCGGTGAGCTCCTGGCGCAGCTCGTCCAGCAGCCTCTTGGGGTCCTTGCGGATGCCGTCGGCGCGGGGGATCAGCCGGGCCGCCAGCTCCTCCGGGTCGACGGTCGCGGTGGTGTACTCGCGCACGTTGTGCGCGGTCATGCCGTCGAACCAGTCGAGCCCGTCCGCGTCCCAGGGGGCGAGGCCGACCAGGGCCGCGGCCCGGGTGACCCGGTCCGGCAGCAGCGCGGCGCAGGCCAGGGCGTGCGGGGAGCCGCCGGAGCGGCCCGCGACGGCGAACCGCTCGATGCCGAGGGCGTCGGCGATCGCGGCCACGTCCTGGGCCACGTCGGCGACGGTGCGGCCGGGGTGGCGGTCGGAGCCGCCGTACCCGGGCCGGTCGTACGCGATGAGCTGCATCCGGCGCTGGTAGAGGACCATGCCCCGGGGGGCCGGGCCCAGCCGGCTGCCCGGCATGCCGTGGAGGAGGAAGACCGGCTTGCCGCGGGGGTCTCCCAGTCGTTCGACCAACAGATGCCGCCCGTCCGCGGCGCGCACCCGGTTGCGCACGCCTCGCCTCCCTCGCGGTAGACCGCTTCACCTGCCACCGATGATTGTCGCCGGGGCGGAGGGCGCACGAAAGAGCGCACTTGTCCGAAATTCTTGTGAAAGTTTTCACAAGCTCACAGGGGCCTTTGGTCCTCTGGCATATGCGCAGGTCAAGCCAGACTCCTGACGCCCGGCCGGTGATCGTAAAGGACTTTCGGACCCCCGAAACGGGGCTTTTTCGGAACCCCCGCCCCCGATTGCGGGTGTCGAATTGAGACATCGGGAAAACGGGTCGCAATGAAGGAGACCGGCATGCAGGCCAACGAGATGGTGGACGGACTGGTCCAGGACGCGCTCACCGCGCTCGGCCGGTTCGAGACGTTCACCCAGGAACAGGTCGACCACATCGTCAAGAAGGCGTCCCTCGCCGCCCTCGCCGCCCACGGAGAACTCGCCCGGCTCGCCGTCGAGGAGACCGGCCGCGGCCTCTTCGAGGACAAGGCCGTCAAGAACCTCTTCGCCTGCGAACACGTCGTCAACTCGATGCGCGGCCTCAAGACCGCCGGCGTCATCCGCCGCGACGAACTCAACGGCATCACCGAGATCGCCGAACCCGTCGGCGTGGTCTGCGCGATGACCCCGGTCACCAACCCCACCTCGACCACCGTCTTCAAGGCGCTGATCGCCCTCAAGACCCGCAACCCCATCATCTTCGCCTTCCACCCCTCCGCACAGCACTGCTCCGCCGAGGCCGCCCGCATCGTCCGCGACGCCGCGGTCGCCGCCGGCGCCCCCGAGCACTGCGTCCAGTGGGTCGCACAGCCCTCCATGGAGGCCACCGGCGCCCTCATGAACCACCCCGGCGTCTCCACCATCCTCGCCACCGGCGGCAACGCGATGGTCAAGGCCGCCTACTCCTGCGGCAAGCCCGCCCTCGGCGTCGGCGCCGGCAACGTCCCCGCCTACGTGCACCGGAGCGCCAAGCTCCACCGCGCCGTCCACGACATCGTCCTGTCCAAGGCCTTCGACAACGGCATGATCTGCGCCTCGGAACAGGCCGTCATCCTCGACGCCGAGATCTACGAACAGGGCCTGGCCGAGTTCCGGCGGCTCGGCGCCCACGTCGTCACCGCCGCCGAGAAGACCAAGCTGGAGGAGTACGTCTTCGGCACCACCGCCTTCGCCGCGAACTGCTCCGGCGCCAGGCTCAACTCCGCCGTGGTCGGCAAGTCCGCCCGCTGGATCGCCGAACAGGCCGGCTTCACCGTCCCCGAGGGCACCTCGATCCTCCTCGCCGAATGCGCCGAGGTCGGCGAGGGCGAACCGCTCACCCGCGAGAAGCTCTCCCCGGTCCTCGCCGCCCTCAAGGCCGACAGCACCGAGCACGGACTCGAACTCGCCGCCCGGATGGTCGAGTTCCACGGCCTCGGCCACAGCGCCGCCATCCACGCCGAGGACGAGGACCTCGTCGAGGAGTTCGGCCGGAAGGTCAAGGCCGTCCGCATCATCGCCAACTCGCCCTCCACCTTCGGCGGCATCGGCGACGTCTACAACGCCTTCCTGCCCTCCCTCACCCTCGGCTGCGGCAGCTACGGACACAACTCGGTGTCCGACAACGTCACCGCGGTCAACCTCGTCAACATCAAGCGGATCGGACGGCGCAACAACAACATGCAGTGGTTCAAGGTGCCCCCGAAGATCTACTTCGAGCGCAACTCCATCCGCTACCTCGCCGAGATGGACGGCATCAGCCGCGTCTCCATCGTCACCGACCGGACCATGGTCGACCTCGGCTTCGTCCAGAAGGTCACCGACATCCTCCAGGCCCGCCCGGGCGCCGTGGCCGTCCAGGTCATCGACGGTGTCGAACCCAACCCCGAACTCTCCACCGTCCAGGCCGGCGCCGCCCTGATGCGCGAGTTCCGCCCCGACACCATCATCGGCCTCGGCGGCGGCTCCCCGATGGACGCCGCGAAGATCATGTGGCTGATGTACGAGCGCCCCGAGGTCGAATTCGCCGACACCAAGGAGAAGTTCTTCGACATCCGCAAGCGCGCCTACACCTTCCCCAAGCTCGGCGAGAAGGCCCGGCTCGTCGCCATCCCCACCACCTCCGGCACCGGCTCCGAGGTCACCCCCTTCGCCGTCATCTCCGACCCCGCCGCCGCCCAGAAGTACCCCCTCGCCGACTACGCGCTCACCCCCGACGTCGCCATCGTCGACCCGGTGCTCCCGATGAACCTCCCGCCCACCGTCACCGCCGACTCCGGCTTCGACGCCCTCACCCACGCCACCGAGGCCTACGTCTCCGCGTACTCCAACGACTACACCGACGGCCTCTGCCTCCAGGCCATCAAGCTGATCTTCGAAAACCTGGAACGCTGCGTCACCGACGGCCCCCGCGACCCCGAGGCCCGCGAGAAGATGCACAACGCCTCGACCGTCGCCGGCATGGCCTTCGCCAACGCCTTCCTCGGCCTCGTCCACGCCATGGCACACACCCTCGGCAACACCTTCCACATCGCCCACGGCCGCACCAACGCCCTCCTCCTGCCCCACGTCATCCGCCACAACGGCACCGTCTCCCACAAGGCCACCCCCTGGCCCAAGGCCGAGGTCTACCGGGCACCGGAACGCTTCCAGGAGATCGCCCGCATGCTCGGCCTCCCGGCCGACACCCCCGAACAGGGCGTCGAGTCCTACGCCACCGCCGTCGAGGACCTGCGCCGCCGCTGCGGCATCCCGGCCTCCTTCGCCGAGGCGGGCGTCGACGAGCAGGCCTTCATCGACGCCCTCCCGCAGCAGGCCATGAACGCCTACGCCGACCAGTGCGCCCCCGCCAACCCGCGGATGCCGATGATCGACGACATGCAGCGGCTCATGCGCCAGGCCTACTACGGCACGACGGAAGGAGCGCCCACGCACGAGTGACGGACAGCAGCAGCGCGAGGGCCCGCCCGGCGAACCGCCGGCCGGGCCCCCGCCCTTGCCCCCCGGCCGCCGCCACCCCCGCCGCTGCCGCCCTCACCTCGTGGGCCAGTACCACAGCGGCTCGTCCAGCGGCCCCTCCCGCCCCGCGACCTCCGTCCGCCCGAAGTCCTTCACCAGCTCCACCGTGTGCAGGTCCGTCCGGTGCCGCCGGGCCCCCTCCGCCAGCGCGTCGGCCAGCGGCCGGGCGTGCGTGACCACCACCGTCTGCGTCTCCCGCGCCGCCGTGAGGACCAGCTCGGCCAGCGGCCCCAGCAGATCCGGGTGCAGGCTGGTCTCCGGCTCGTTGAGGACCATCAGCGACGGCGGCCGCGGCGTCAGCAGCGCCGCCGTCCACAGCAGGTAGCGCAGGGTCCCGTCGGACAGCTCGGCCGCCCCCAGCGGCCGCAGCAGCCCGTGCTGGTGCAGCTCCAGCTCGAACAGCCCGCCCCGGTTCGCGATCTCCACCCGGCTGCCGGCGAACGCCGCGTCCACCGCCCCGTCCAGCGCGTCGTGGTCCCCGGTCTCCCGGATCGTCTGCAGCGCCGCCGGCAGGTCCGACCCGTCGGCGCTCAGCACCGGCGTCCGCGTCCCGATCCGCGGCCGCCGGGCCGGCGCCTCCGCGTCCGTCCGCACGTGGTCGTAGAACCGCCAGGACCTGATCCGCTCGCGCAGCGCCAGCAGGTCCGGAGCCAGCTGCGGGTCCGCCAGCTCGCTGAGCATCGAGTCGTACGGCCGCAGCGCGTTCTGCGTCCGGTGCCAGCCCCCGTCCGCGGTCCGCGTCCGCACCGCCGGCCCCGCCCGGTCCGACAGCAGCGCCGCCGGCCGCAGCACCGGCCCCGCCCAGGTGCACTCCCGCTTGATCTCCGGATCCAGGTCGAACTTGGACTCCGGTACGGGCACCGGGTGCCCGAAGTCCACCGCGTACCCGAACTCGTCCCCGGCGAAGCCCAGCCGCAGGCTCACCGGCCCGCTCCGCACCGTCCCCTGCACCGGCCGGTCCCCGCGCCGCAGCGCACCGGGGGAGGTCTCCGGCCCGGCCCACAGCGTGGACGGCAGCCCGCCCTCCCGGGCCAGCGCCGCGACCGCCCCGCCGCGGGCGGAGTCGGCCAGCAGGCGCAGGGCCCGGTAGAGGCTGGACTTGCCGGTGCCGTTCGCACCGGTGACCACGGTCAGCCGGCCCAGCGGGACGACCAGCCGGCGCAGCGAGCGGTAGTTCTCCACCGCCAGGGTGGTGATCACGCCTCGGGGGTCTCCTCCGGGGCGAGGAAGCGGCCCATCGGCAGCACCGGGCGGCCCCAGGTGCTGGCGAGGATCTGGCCCGCCAGCAGGTACGTCGCCCCGAGCGCGGCCAGCAGTCCGGACCAGCCCGCGACCCTGTTCCAGATCACGTCGCCCGTGAAGCCGTACACGGTCATGCCGACGAAGACCACCAGCACGCACGTGAAGGTCGACAGCAGGGCCAGGTGGATCCGCCAGCTCCCCAGCCACAGCACGAACACCACGAACACCCACGGCAGGGCGAACAGCCCCGACACGTCCCCGCGCAGCGCCGGATCGGTGGCCGGCAGCACCCACTGGAGCAGCGCCGCCTTGGCCATCCAGAAGGTGCCGAACCCGCCGAACACCGTGGCGTGCCAGGTGTCACCGCGCTGCGCCTGGAACAGCCCGGCCAGCAGCTGAGCCAGCCCGCCGACGAAGAAGCCCACCACGGGCAGCACCGAGTGGGCGAGCTTCTCGGGGAAGACGCCCGCGTCGATGCCGGTGGCGATGACCGTCACCACGATGAACCCGGTCAGGCCCAGCGGGCCCAGCTGGGCCTGGGCGGTCGGCTCCATCCGCTTGACGGAGATCGACTGTTCGGCGGGCCCCTGCCGGTGCCGCAGGGCGTCCGTCGTCACGGGCGGCCGCCCGGCGTCGTGGCCTCGGCCCGGTCTTCGCCGCCGCCCTTGCGGAAGAGGGCGCAGGCCATGGTCACCGCCGCGCCCAGGACCGCCCACCCGGCCAGCACCAGCATCGAGAAGGCCATGTCGTTGCCCTTGAAGTACGCCACCGACCGCGCCGCGTACGTGCCCGCGCCCGGCGGGAACCACGGTCCGATCGCCCGCCAGAACGGCGGCAGCAGCGGCCACGGGTAGGCGCCGCCCGCGCTGGGGTTGCCCAGCACCACCACGATCAGGATCGCCAGGCCGATGCCGATCACACCGGCCAGGCCCTGGAGCGCCAGCGTCAGCGCGCCGACCGCGAAGACCAGCAGCGTGCCCAGCCCCCACAGGGCCATGAGGCTGCCGGGCAGGGCGTCCAGCACCGGTCCCGCGATCACCGCGCCCAGCAGGCCGGCCACCACCGCGTACACCAGCAGCGCCCCGAGCCGGATCAGGGCGCGGGCCGAGTTCGCGGGGCGGGCCCCGGCGCTGATGGCGAGGATCGCGGCACACAGGTAGCCGCCCACGCACCAGCCGACGACCAGGTAGAAGGAGGACAGGCCGCGCGCGTCGCCCTTGGCGGCGGGGGCCACGTCGACGGTCACCAGGTTCCGCCGCTGGGCCGCCTCGACGGCCTGCACGACCTCCTGGAGCGCCTGGGAGAGGGAGGCGCCGGCGCCACTGGCCACGAGCAGCCGGTCGGTGGTGCCGCGGGGGTCGATGAGCAGGGCCCCGTCGACCTCCCGGTCCTTGATCCGCTCGACGGCGGTGGCCTCGTCCGCGACGGCACTGGCGTCGAGCGGGTCGCCGGGGAGGGCGTCGAGGCGCTGGACGGCCTGGTCGGTGATCTGGGCCGCCGGGGTGACCACGGCGAGCTTGATCTCGTGGGGCCGGGGCTGGTGGAAGGCGCCGATGTACGAGGCGATGAAGGCGAGCTGGAGCGCCAGCACCCCGATGACCAGCAGCGCGGCCCGGGTGGTGACGGCGTCCTTCACTTCGGCGAGAAAACCGGGGGGCGACCCCGTCGGGGCGTCTGAGGTGCGCTGAGTCATACCGTCCACGCTCGGGGCAGGGCCGGTGCGGCGACAGCAGGAGGGGGCCGAACGGATGACCGGACGCCCACCTCCCCGCTCGAACGTTTGTGTCGTACGTGCGTTCGAAACTGGTCTATGGTGGAAGAGGGGGAGGCGGTCATCGAGGGAAGCAGGAGGCGCGGGTGCCCGGTTTTACGCATCTGCACACCGTTTCCGGGTTCTCCGCGCGGTACGGAGCCTCGCACCCGGAACGGCTGGCGGAGCGTGCCGCCGAGCGGGGCATGGACGCCCTCGCCCTCACCGACCGCGACACCCTCGCGGGCGCGGTCCGGTTCGCCAAGGCCTGCGCCGCGGCCGGGATCCGGCCACTCTTCGGCACCGGCCTGGCCGTCGACCCGGCCCCCGTCACCGGTGACACCGCAGTGTCACATGTCACCCCGCACGCCACCCAGCGCCGCCGCACCCCCGTCAAGGGCGGCGCCTTCGTCGACGAGTCCGCCCCCCGCGCCGTCTTCCTGGCCCGCGACGGCGCCGCCGGCTGGGCCGACCTGTGCCGCCTGGTCACCGCCGCCCACGCCCCCACCGCCGGCACCACCGCCCCGCCCCGCCTGCCCTGGCCCCACAACCACGCCGAGGGCGTCTTCGTCCTGCTCGGCCCCGACTCCGAGGTCGGCCGCGCCCTCGCCGCCGGCCGCCCCGACCGCGCCGCCCGCCTGCTCGCCCCCTGGCGCGAGGTCTACGGCGACGCCCTGCGCCTGGAGGCCGTCCACCACGGCGTACCGGGCACCGGCCCCGGCTCCCTCCGCCTGGCCGCCCGTACCGTCGGCTTCGCCGCAGAACAGGGCGTACGCGCCGTCCTCAGCAACGCCGTCCGGTACGCCGACCCCGGCCAGGGCCCCGTCGCCGACGTCCTCGACGCCGCCCGCCGCCTCGTGCCCATCGACCCCCGCAAGGGCCTGGACGGCGGCGAACGCTGGCTCAAGGACCCCCGCGCCATGGCCGCCGCCGCCGAACGCGTCGCCGAGGCGGCCGGCCTGCGCCGCGACGGCGCCCACCGCCTGCTGGCCGAGACCCGGCACACCGCCGAGGCCTGCGCCGTCGACCCCGAGGACGACCTGGGCGTGGGCTCCGTGCACTTCCCCGAACCGGGCCTGGTCGGCGCCGGCCGCCGCACCGCCCAGCGGGTGCTCGCCTCCCGCTGCGCCGCCGGCATGGTGCTCCGCGGCTACGCCGGCCGGCGCGCGTACTGGGACCGGATGCACCACGAGCTGGACATCATCGCCCACCACGACTTCGCCAGCTACTTCCTGACCGTCGCTCAGGTCGTGGACGACGTACGGGACATGGGCATCCGGGTGGCCGCCCGCGGCTCCGGCGCCGGCTCCCTCGTCAACCACCTCCTCGGCATCGCCCACGCCGACCCGGTCGAACAGGACCTGCTCATGGAGCGCTTCCTGTCCAAACGCCGCCCCGTGCTGCCCGACATCGACATCGACGTCGAATCCGCCCGCCGCCTGGAGGTCTACCGGGCCATCCTCGACCGGTTCGGCCCCGCACGCGTCGCCGCCGTCGCCATGCCCGAGACCTACCGGGTCCGGCACGCCATCCGCGACGTCGGCGCCGCCCTGTCCCTGGACCCCGCCGAGACCGACCGGCTCGCCAAGGCCTTCCCCCACATCCGCGCCCGCGACGCCCGCGCCGCCCTGGCCGAACTCCCCGAACTCCGGCAGGTCGACGGGGAGCGGTACGGCCGGCTGTGGGAACTCGTCGAGGCGCTCGACGCGCTCCCGCGCGGGATCGCCATGCACCCCTGCGGCGTCCTGCTGTCCGACGCCACCCTGCTCGCCCGCACCCCCGTCGTGCCCACCAGCGGCGAGGTCCCCCTCGGCCCCGGCCTCGGCAGCGCACCGATCCCGATGTCCCAGTTCGACAAGGACGACGTCGAGGACCTCGGCCTGCTCAAACTCGACGTCCTCGGCGTCCGCATGCAGTCCGCGATGGCCCACGCCGTCGCGGAGATCCGCCGCGCCACGGGGGAGGAGGTCGACCTCGACGACCCCGCACAGCTCCCCCCGGGCGACGAGGCGACGTACCGGCTGATCCGCTCCGCCGAGACCCTCGGCTGCTTCCAGATCGAGTCCCCCGGCCAGCGCGACCTGGTCGGCCGGCTCCAGCCCGCCACCTTCCACGACCTCGTCGTGGACATCTCGCTGTTCCGCCCCGGCCCGGTCGCCGCCGACATGGTCCGGCCCTTCATCGAGGCCCGGCACGGCCGCGCCCCCGTCCGCTACCCGCACCCCGACCTGGAGGAACCGCTGCGCGAGACCTACGGCGTCGTGGTCTTCCACGAGCAGATCATCCGGATCGTCGACATCATGACGGGCTGCGGCCGGGACGAGGCCGACCGGGTGCGCCGGGGCCTCTCCGACCCCGAGTCGCAGGGCCGCATCAAGACCTGGTTCGCCCGCTGCGCGGAGGAGAAGGGCTACCCGCCGGAGGTCGTCGCCCGCACCTGGGAGATCGTCGAGGCCTTCGGCAGCTACGGCTTCTGCAAGGCCCACGCGGTGGCCTTCGCCGTCCCGACCTACCAGTCCGCCTGGCTCAAGGCCCACCACCCCGCCGCCTTCTACGCCGGCCTGCTCACCCACGACCCGGGCATGTACCCCAAGCGGCTGCTGCTCGCGGACGCGCGACGGCGCGGGGTGCCCGTACTGCCCCTGGACGTGAACCGCTCCGCCGTGGCCCACCGAATCGAACTGGTGTCCGGTGCGCCGGAGCGGTGGGGCCTCCGCCTCGCCCTCGGCGACGTCCACGGCATCAGCGAGGCCGAGGCCGCCCGGATCGAGGCGGGCCAGCCCTACGCCTCCCTGCTCGACTTCTGGGACCGCGCCCGCCCCGGCCGCCCCGTCGCCGAACGCCTGGCCCAGGTCGGCGCGTTGGACTCCTTCGGAGCCAACCGCCGGGACCTCCTGCTGCACCTGTCCGAACTCCACCGCTCCCGCAGGGGACGTGCCGCGCACGGCGGCCAGCTCCCGCTGGACGGCGGCCGCCGGACCGCCTCCGTGGGGCTGCCCGACCTCAACGAGGCCGAACGCCTCAGCGCCGAACTCGGCGTCCTCGGCATGGACGCCTCCCGCCACCTGATGGACGACCACCACACCTTCCTCGCCGAACTCGGCGCCGTCCCCGCCCGGCGGCTGCGCGAGGCCGAACACGGCAGGACCGTGCTGGTCGCGGGCGCCAAGGCGGCCACCCAGACCCCGCCGATCCGCTCCGGCCGGCGGGTCATCTTCACCACCCTCGACGACGGGACCGGCCTGGTCGACCTCGCCTTCTTCGACGACAGCCACGAGCGGTGCGCGCACACCGTCTTCCACTCCTGGCTGCTGCTGGTCCGCGGCGTGGTGCAGCGCCGGGGGCCGCAGAGCCTCAGCGTGGTCGGCGAAGCCGCCTGGAACCTCGCGGAGCTGGCCGAACTCCGGCGCGAGGGCGGCCTGGACGCGGTCGCCGCCCGCCTCGCCGAACCCGCCGCCGGCACACCCGGAGCCACCGGAGCCCCCGGCGGTCCCGGCGGTCCCGGAGCCTCCGGCGCCGGGCCGGCGGCCGACGGGGCGTCGGGCAACGGGGCGTCGGGCAACGGGGCGTCGGGCAACGGGGCGTCGGGCAACGGGGGGTCGGGCAACGGGGCGTCGGACGACGGCCCGGCAGGCGACGGGGCGTCGCCCGACGCAGCCGAACCCGCCCCCGACGGCCACCCGGCCTCCGACCGCCGTTCCGGCGCCGACAGCGGCCGCCGCATCCACCTGTCCACCGGCTACGAGCTGAACCCGTGGGCCGACCTCCAGCCCCCCGGCTCGGGCCCGGCCACCGGCCGCAAGCTCTGGCACTCCAGCCCGGGGAGCGCGGGATGACACCCCAGACCACCACCCAGGCACCCACGCCCCGCCACCAGGCACCCACGCCCCGCCACCGGGCGCACGCCACCGCCCCGGCACCCCACCCGTCGACCACGTCCGCGCCCCGCCCCGCCCCCACAGGTCCGCCCCCTCGCCCGGCCCGCGGGCCGGCTTCGGCATCCCGCCCGGCCCCCGGCGCCGGGCCGGCGGCCGCGTTCCGCCCCGCGGCCGACGACGCCCCGCAGGGGACCGGGGCCACCGTGCTCTGTGTCCGGTTCCGGCGGCTCGACGGCGCGCCCCTGCCCGCCGACACCCACGCCGGCCTGCTCGACCTGCTCTCCGGACTCACCCCCGTGGTGCAGGCCCTGCCCCCCGACGGCGCCCTCGCCGACGTACGCGGCGCACTGCGCTACTTCACCTGTGACGCCGCACGGCTGGCGGCGGTCATCCGGGTCCGCGCCCTCGCCCTGCACGGCGTGGACAGCTCCATCGGCGCCGCCCCCAGCCCCATGCTGGCCCGCATGGCCGCCCGCGAGGCCCGCCCCGGCCGGACCCTGCTCGTCCCCGACGAGCCCGCCGCCGTACGGGAGTTCCTGGCCCGCAAGCCCGCCGTCGCCCTCGACGGCGTCGGCACCGCCACCGCCCGCACCCTCGGCGCGTACGGGCTCGACACCGTCGGCCGGATCGCCGCCGCCCCGCTCCCCGCCCTCCAGCGCATCCTCGGCGCCCGGGCCGGCCGCGAACTCCACGAACGCGCCCACGGCATCGACCGCACCCCGGTCGTCCCCGGTGCCGCCGCCCGCTCCCTGGCGGCCGAACGCCCCTTCGGCCGCGACGAGATCGACCCCGACCGCCACCGCCGCGCCCTGCTCTCCCTCACCGAGGAACTCGGCGCCCGGCTGCGCGCCGAGGGCCAGGCCTGCCGCTCCCTCGCCCTCACCGTCCGCTGCGCCGACCGCACCACGCTCACCCGCACCAAGACCCTGACCGAACCCACGGCCCACTCCGCGGCGCTCACCGCCGCCGCCTACGCCGTATACGGGTCCCTCGGCCTCCAGCGGGCCCGGGTCCGCGCCCTGTCGCTGCGGGCCGAGGGGCTGCTGCCCGCCGAACGCGCCGCACGGCAGCTCAGCTTCGACCCCGACGACGAGAAGTCCCGGCGGATCGAGGCGGTCGTGGACCGGGTGCGGGCGAAGTTCGGTCCCGGCGCCGTCGTACCCGGCTCACTCGGGCGGCGTAATTTTACCGACGCGTAACTTCCCAGTTTTGCTACCCACCCGTAATTTGACCGGTGCAGCTCGACCTTGTGATCCGGATCACGGGCGAATCCCCACATCGCATCCCCTTGACCGCAAGGAGACCACCCGATGCTGCCCTGGCGACGACTGCTCGGATCCCTGGCCGCCCTGATGCTGGCCGGCGCCGCCCTCACCCCCACCGCGGCCCAGGCCGCCACAGCCCCCAGCTCCGGCTGGAACGACTACACCTGCAAGCCCTCCGCCGCCCACCCCCGCCCCGTGATCCTCGTCCACGGGACCCTCGGCAACTCCGTCGACAACTGGCTCGCCTTCGCCCCGTACCTGGTGCACCGCGGCTACTGCGTCTTCTCGCTCGACTACGGCCAGCTGCCCGGCGTGCCCTTCTTCCACGGCCTCGGCCCCATCGAGAAGTCCGCCGGCCAGCTCGACGCCTTCGTCGACAAGGTGCTCGCCGCGACCGGCGCCGCCAAGGCCGACCTCGTCGGCCACTCCCAGGGCGGCATGATGCCGCGCTGGTACCTGAAGTTCCTCGGCGGCGCCGAGAAGGTCAACGCCCTCGTCGGCCTCGCCCCCGACAACCACGGGACCACCCTGCTCGGGCTGACCAGGCTCCTGCCGTACTTCCCCGGCGCCGAGGACCTGATCAGCGCGGCCACCCCGGGACTCGCCGACCAGATCGCCGGCTCGGCCTTCCTGACCCGGCTCAACGAGGGCGGCGACACCGTCCCCGGAGTCAGGTACACGGTGATCTCCACCCGGTACGACCAGGTGGTCACCCCGTACCGCAGCCAGTTCCTCGACGGGCCCGGCGTACGGAACGTCGTGGTCCAGGACCTCTGCCCGCTCGACCTCTCGGAACACGTCGCGATCGGCCTCACCGACCGCATCGCCTACCACGAGGCGGTCAACGCCCTGGACCCGGCGCACGCGGAACCCACCACGTGCGCCTCGGTCCTCGGCTGAGGGTCAGCGGCCGTGGCGCCCGCCGCCGGTGACGGACCGGCGGCGGACCGTCGCGAACAGCACCGCCGCGCCGACGGCCAGCGCACCGGCGCCGCCGACCGCGATCACCGGGGTGGCGGAGCCGCCGCCCGTCTCGGCCAGGTCACCGGCCGCGGACGGGACCGGCGAGGCGCCGCCGCCGTCGGCGTCGGGCGCGTTGGCGGCCGGTACGGACGGGCTCGCCGACGGGGCAGGGGAGGCCCCGGCACCGCCGTGACCCCCGTGGCCGCCGTGCCCGCCGGTCGCCGCACCGCCGTCGGCCGGCGGGGTGGAGGGCGCCGGGGTCGCGGGCCCACCGGTACCGCCCCCGGAGGAGCCGCCCGCACCGCCGGCGGCCCCGCCCGAGCCACCCGTGGAACCGCCGGTCGAGCCACCCGCACCACCGGTACCACCGGTACCACCGGCACCGAACACCACGTCGGAGCAGGTGTAGAAGGCCTCCGGGCTGTCCGAGCGCTGCCAGATGCTGTAGATCAGGTGCCGGCCGGACTTCCTCGGCACCTTGCCGGTGAACACGTAGTCCCCGCCCTGCATCCGCGGGTCGGTGACCTTCGCGAACGGCTTCGACTCCAGGTCGGACCACTTCAGCGGCCGCGAGGGGTCGTACCCGTCCCGGGTGATGTACAGCGCGAACGAACCGCGGTGCGGCGCCGTCCCCCGGTAGCGGAACGTGTGCGTACCGGCCGCCATCCGGCTGGCCGGCCAGTCGGCCCGGGCCAGGTCGAGCCCCCGGTACTTCTCGTTGCCCGCGGAGCACAGCTTCCCGTCCGCGATCAACGACCGGTGCTTCCCGGCGGCGTTGGCGATGTTGACGCCGTTCCAGTCGTACAGGGGCTGCGTCCCGCCGGCCGCCACGGCCGCCTTGCAGGCCGCCGACTTCGGCGCCTCGGGCCCTTCCGCGTAGCAGGCCGCCACCCGGCTCACCGGATCGGTCATCGAGCCGTGCGCGGCGGCGGTACCCGCGGGCACCAGCGCCAGCGGTCCGGCGGCGGCCAGCGCGGAAAGCGCGAGGGCGGTACGACGGCGAGCGGTCATGGGGCTGATCTCCTTGGCAGCGGCGCACAGGTCTCCGACGTGAACGAGTCGTACGGCGCCGCACCCCGTACGCGCGGCGCCGCGACCCATCCCGTCGCGAACAGCAAGCTAGCCCCGGAAAAACCCGAAAACCCCCTGCTTAAGCGGCGGGAGAGAGATCCTTAGGATGGGCTTAAGGAAAGACCGGGCAGGGGGAGCGGGATGGGGCGTGGAGGGGGGCCGCGGCCGGCGGTCGAGGCTGATCTCGAGGCCGTGCGGCGGGTCACCGATGCCGCGTACGGGCACTACGTCGCGCGGATCGGGATCCGGCCCGCGCCCATGGACGCCGACCACGCGGCGGAGATCGCCGCCGGGCACGTCCACGTCACCGGCCCCCGCCCCCAGCTGCCGCCGGGGGCGCCCCCGGTGTCCGGTGTCGTGGTCCTCGTGCCCCGCGCCGACCACCTCTTCCTCGACAGCATCGCCGTCCACCCCGAGGCCCACGGCACCGGACTGGGGCGGCAGCTGCTGGAGTACGCCGAGGAGCGGGCGCGGGCCCTCGGGCTGCCCGAGATCCGGCTCTACACCAACGCCCTGATGTGGGAGAACCAGCGGCTCTACCCGCGCTTCGGATACGAGTTCACCGAGCGCCGGGTCGACGGCGTCTACGACCGGCTGCACTACCGGAAGGCCGTGCCCACGCGGCGTGATTGACGGACCGTCAGTCAATCAGCTGCCAGAACTTGCCCAGCCGGGCCAGGAGTTCCAGTTCGTCCAGCGCGTCCACCGCCTCGGACGCCGCCCGCGGGTCCCGCTCGGCCAGGCCGCTCGCCGCGAACTCGTCCTCGTCCAGCCGCAGTACGGCCGACGCGTCGGCCGAGACCCACAGGTCCAGGTCCAGGTCCTCCGCCACGATCCGCCCGTCCCCGACCACCGCGGGCCGGGTCACGTCGCAGTACCAGCCCTTCAGCACGCCCTCGCCGCTGCGCACCTCCTTGACCGCGTACCAGCGGTCCCGCCAGAAGTGCTCCGTGAACACGTCCCCCGGCTCGAACCGCACGAAGCCGAAGTCCCGTACGCCGTCCGCCGCCCAGGGCGCGCGGACCGTGATCCGCAGCCCGTCGTCGGCGACCACCTCGGCCGGGTACGCCAGCTTCTCCCGGCCCGCCTTGACCAGGCTCACCGTCAGGGTGCACCCGGCCGCGAGGGCCGCCGTGCCGTCCGTCACGATCCGCCCACCTCCTTCACGTACCGCGCCTCCGTGGCGCAGACCTCGTAGCCGAACCACCGGTTGATGGCCAGCATCGGACCGTTCTCCGCGTCGTTGCCGGTGAACGCCTCCCGGTAGCCGGCCTCCCGGGCCAGGTGCAGCGAGGCGTTCTTGGCGAGCTTCGCCAGGCCCCGGCCCCGGTACGCGCGCCGCGTGCCGGTCATCGCCGTGCCGTAGCGGTCCACGCCGTCCGTGCGGGCCGCGCTGAACGCCACCACCTGGCCGTCCACCACGGCGGCCACGGTCAGCTCGCGGTCCAGCGTCGGGTCCGCCCACACCGTCGCCAGCCAGTCCTCGTAGTCGGACATCTCCGTGCCGATGTCGCCGGGCTCGTCGCCGGTGGCCTCCGCGTCCGCCTCGTACAGCGGCCGCGGGTCGTCCGCGAACGCCGAGGCGGGCACCAGCTCCACGCCGGCCGGCGGCGTCGCCCGCTCCGGCAGCCCCGCGGTCAGGTCCAGCCGCAGGAAGTGCGCCGAGCGCCGCCGCTCGTACCCGCGGCGCACCGCGTACGCCGTGTGCGCGGGCTCGTCCAGCACCCAGGAGAACAGCGCGCTGGCCCCCGCCTCCGTCAGGTACTCCTCGCCCGCCCGCAGCAGCGCCGTGCCGGCCCCCCGGCCGCGGAAGGCCGGGTCGACGTACGGGTTGACGAAGGCGCGGCCCGGCTCCGGACTGTCGTACGCGAAGCCGGCCTGGGCGGTGCCCACGACCCGGCCGTCCAGCTCGGCGACCAGCACGCGGAACCGCGCCTCCGGCGGATGGCACACCGCCTCGAAGGCGACGAGGGCCGGGGAGGCGATCATGAAGGGCAGGGCCGCGCGCCGGACGCGGACCACCGCCTCGGCGTCGGCCGGGTCGTCGGAACGGAGATCACGGATGAGTACGGTCACGTGAGGGGACGTTACGTGCGAACCCGGGCGGGACGCCTGCCATTTTCCCGCCGGTGGGCCACAATCGCCGCGTGACCTCGAAGAACGTCCAGACGCACGTCAAGATCAGCATCGACCCGGCCGCGGCCGCGGCCCCGTACGAGCAGCTGCGCGCCCAGATCGCGGACCAGGCCCGGTCGGGCCGGCTGCCGGTCGGGTTCAAGCTGCCGACCGTACGCGGCCTGGCGGAGGAGCTGGGCCTGGCGGCCAACACCGTGGCCAAGGCCTACCGCGCCCTGGAGACGGACGGGGTGGTCGAGACCCGCGGCCGCAACGGCACGTTCGTCGCCGCCGCGGGCGATGCCGCCGCCCGGGAGGCGGCGGCCGCGGCGCAGGCGTACGCCGAGCGCGTGACGCGGCTCGGCCTGGACCGGGAGGCCGCGCTGGCCCTCGTACGGGACGCCCTGCGGGCCCTCGGCTAGCGGGTCCTCGGCCACGGGCGCCCGGCTACGGGTCCTCGGCCACGGGGCCCTCGGCTACGGGTCCTGGGCCACGGGCCGGTCTCAGAGGTACAGGCCGGCGTCCGCGCCCTTGTCCTGGGCCGGTACGGAGGCGGGGCCGCTGCCGCGGCGCAGCGCGAACAGCTCGGCCAGCGTGGCCCCTTCGCGGGAGACGCCCTCCTCGGTGCCGAGCCAGTCCACGGACTCGCGGTGGGTCAGCCGGCCGACCTCGATGCGGGCCAGGCAGCGGCCCGGCCGGACGACCGCCGGGTGCAGGCGCTCCAGGTCCTCGTTGGTGGTGACCCCGACCAGGACGTTGCGGCCCTGGCCGAGCAGGCCGTCGGTGAGGTTCAGCAGCCGGGACAGGGCCTGTCCCGCGGTGTGCCGGGCCTCGCCGCGGATCAGCTCGTCGCAGTCCTCCAGGAGCAGCAGGCGCCAGCGGCCCCGGCTGGTGCCCTCGTCCTCGCCGATCGCGATGTCCATCAGGTAGCCGACGTCGTTGAAGAGCCGCTCGGGGTCCAGGACGCAGTCCACCTGGCACCAGTCCCGCCAGGACCGGGCGAGCGTGCGCAGGGCGGAGGTCTTGCCGGTGCCCGGCGGTCCGTGCAGCAGGAGCAGCCGGCCCGCGATGTCGTCCGGGGTGATCTTCATCAGCCGGTCCATCGCCTCGGCCACCGGCGCCGTGTAGTTGGGGCGGACCTCGGCCCAGGTGCCGGCGGCGATCTGCCGGGTGGTGCGGTGCGGTCCGCGGCGCGGTGACACGTACCAGAAGCCCATCGTGACGTTCTCGGGCTGGGGTTCGGGCTCGTCCTGCGCGCCGTCGGTGGCCTCGCCGAGGACGGAGGCGGCGAGTTCGTCGCTGACGGCGGTGACGGTGACGTCGGCGCCGCGGTTCCAGCGCGAGACGAGGACGGTCCAGCCCTCGCCCTCGGCGAGGGTGGCGCTGCGGTCGGTGTCGCGGGCGGAGCGGACCACCTTCGCGGCGGGCGGCAGGAGGGTGGCCCCGGGTTTGACGCGCTCGATGGTCACGCTCTGGGAGTACGGCTGCTCGCCGTTGGCGAACCGCCCCAGGAACAGGGCGTCGACCACGTCGGAGGGCGAGTCGCTGTCGTCCACGTTGAGCCGGATCGGCAGGGCGTGCCGCGGGTCGCCCGGGGTGTCTGACATGGTCGCCATGATCCGGCACGAACACCTCCCGCGCACCCGGGTTTCGCCGGTTCGGCCGCCGAACACGAGTGCCCAAACCCCGCTCCGGTGAAGGTTCCTCCGCAATCCTCCGCGCAACATTCTTGGCATGGACACTTCCAGCAGGTGAGGTCCGGCGCTACGAAAAAGGAGGCAGAAGTCCTGCTAAGGGAGGGTCCATGAAACTGTCCCGACTCGCGGCGCTCTCAGGCTCGTTGCTCCTCGCCGCGACCGCCGCCCTCATGGGCGCGGCACCGGCCTCGGCCGCCGCCGACGCCGCTTCCACCGACTACGTGGCGCTCGGCGACTCGTACTCCTCCGGCGTCGGCGCCGGCAGCTACGACAGCGCCAGCGGCAACTGCAAGCGCAGCACCAAGGCCTACCCCCGCCTGTGGGCCAACGCGCATTCACCCTCGTCGTTCGCGTTCACCGCCTGCTCGGGCGCTCGTACGGGTGATGTCACGGCGGGTCAGCTCGGCCCGCTCAACACCGGAACCGACCTCGTCAGCATCACCATCGGCGGCAACGACGCCGGCTTCTCCGACGTCATGACCACCTGCGTCCTCCAGTCCGAAGCCACCTGCCTCAGCCGCATCAACCAGGCCAAGGCCTACGTCGACACCACCCTGCCCGGCAAGCTCGACCAGGTGTACAGCGCCATCCGCGGCAAGGCGCCGGCCGCCCGCGTCGTCGTCCTCGGCTACCCCCGCTTCTACAAGCTCAACGGCACCTGCACCACCGGGCTCTCCGAGACCGAGCGCAGGGCCATCAACGACGCCGCCGACTACCTCAACAACGCCACCGCCAAGCGCGCCGCCGACCACGGCTTCACCTTCGCCTCCGTCGTCGGCTCCTTCACCGGCCACGAGATCTGCTCCGGCAGCGCCTGGCTGCACAGCGTCAACTGGCTCAACATCGGCGACTCGTACCACCCGACCGCCGCCGGACAGTCCGGCGGCTACCTGCCGCCGTTCAGCTCCGCGGCCTGACACCGGCCCCACCGCCGGCACCGGCACCGGATCCTCATGAGGGACCGGGAGCGGGCGACCCGGACGGGCCGTAGGTAGGGGAGACCCCGCCCGTCGGGGTCTCCATGTCACATGTCACCGTGTACGCCACCCACGCCGACTCCCCGCGCACCGGCAGCCGCACCTCCAGCCGGACCGCGTCCTCCACCGCATCCCCGGGCCGCAGCCCGGACACCGCGTACGCGAACGTCCGCGACCGGCCCCCGTCCGCCCCGTACACCTCCGCCTGCCAGCCACCCGGCGCCTGCGCGGAGCTCCGCGTCACCCACCGGTACTCGACCCGCGCCGGCAGCCGCACCACCTCGACCGTGCCCGTGAACTCCGGCCCGGCCCCCGAGGGCGGCGGACAGGGGCCCGCGTAGTGCGCGCGCACCGCGTGCACCGCCACCCGGACACCCTGCCCCGGCGCCGCCGTGCTCCCGCTCGCGCTCGGCCGGGCCGGCGAGGCGGACGACGCCGGCGCACCCGTCGTCGCCCCCGGCGCCGTCGCCGGGGCACTCGTCGGCCCGCCGGAACCCCCGGAGGACCCCGCGCCGTCCCGCTGCCCCCGGTCGTACAGCGCCCAGGCCAGCGCGGCCAGCCCCAGCAGCAGCACCAGGATCCCCGCCGTCAGCACCACCCCGGCCCGCGACCGCCGCCCCGGCCCCCCGCCCGTCCCCGGCCCGGCCGGCCCGAAGCCCCCACCCGCACCACCCGATCCGAAGCCACCGCCCGCACCACCCGACCCGAAACCCCCACCGACACCGCCCGCACCACCCGCACCGCCCGGCCCGCCGGCACCCGCGCCCGCACCGCCCGCCGCCCACCCGGCACCCACCGTCGGCGCGTCCGCCGACGGCCCCGAGGCCCGCGGCGGACCGCCACCGGGACCCGACACCGGCCCGCCCGACGCCCGTACCGAACCGCCCGCGCCCACGATCCGCAGCATCCGGCCCGCCTCGGCCGCCGACAGCCGCGCCGCAGGCTCCTTCCGCAGCAGCCCCTCGATCACCGGAGCCAGCTCCCCGGCCCGGCGCGGCGGCGGCAGTTCCTCGTCCACCACCGCGCGCAACGTGGCCAGCGGGGTGTCCTGCCGGAACGGCGAGACGCCCTCCACCGCCGCGTACAGCAGCACGCCCAGCGACCACAGGTCCGACTCCGGACCCGGCTCCCGGCCCAACGCCCGCTCCGGCGCGAGGAATTCGGGAGAGCCCACCACCTCACCGGTCATCGTCAGCGCCGCGCTGCCCTCCAGGCGCGCGATCCCGAAGTCGCCCAGCACCACCCGCCCGTCGTTGGCCACCAGCACGTTGGCCGGCTTCACGTCCCGGTGCAGCACCCCCGCCTCGTGCGCGGCCCGCAGCGCCGTCAGCACCTGCTCGCCGATGTGGGCCGCCCGGTGCGGCGGCAGCGGTCCCTCCGCCTCCAGCACCTCCGCCAGCGACAGGCCCCGGACCAGCTCCATCACAATCCACGGCCGCCCGTCCTCGGTGACCACGTCGTACACCGTGACCACCCCGCGGTGCGACACCCGGGCCGCCGCCCACGCCTCCCGCTCCAGCCGCGCGTACATCCGCCGCACCTCGGCCTCGTCGAGGCCCGCCGGAGCCCGCACCTCCTTGACCGCCACCTCGCGGTTCAGCAGCTCGTCGCGCGCCCGCCAGACCACGCCCATCCCGCCCCGGCCCAGCGGGCCCAGCAGGCGGTACCGGTCCGCGACCACACGGTCACGCCCACCACTCGGAACTCCGCTCACGCGAGCCCCCATCCTCCGCCTGCCACCGGTGGGTGGCGGTGCCTCCAGGGTGATCACTCCACGTTAGCCCCCCGTACCGTTCCTGCCACCCCACGGCGCCGGAACTGCCGACAACTCCCGCAAAGGCGCGCCGAATTCGGCCCGAAGGCCGATTGTGTTCGGAGAGTAACGGTCGAATTCGGTGAGTGACCGTCAAACCTGGTGAGTGCGTGGTCAATCACCCCTCCCGGGATACCGCACTGCGATACGGGGACGATAGGGTTAACCTGCCCGGGCCGGGCCCTCGTACGGGTGGGGAGAGACATGGAACAGATAGCAATGCGCAGCAGGCCGCCACGCGTGCCTGCCATCACCTGCGGCAGCAAGGCGACCAGCACGCGCCTCGACCGACACCTCGCCGTGCTGGGTGGCCCCGCCATCCCGCAGCGCGAGGCCGCCGAGGCCACCCTGCTGATGCGCGAGCTGACCACGCGCGACCGCACGCACGGCCACCGGAGCAGGAGCGCGCGCGTCTCGCTCTTCGCCCCGCTGCGCCGCCTGCGCCGCTCGCTCTTCGGCAGCCGCGGCTGACGCCGCACCGCACCCGCCCCCAGCCCCCGCTGGGGGACCCCCGTCCGGCAACCGGCCTCAGGCGACCACACCGTCCCGGCGCAACGCCGTGATCTGCGCGTCCGCCATCCCCAGGGCGCGCAGCAGCGCATCGGTGTGCTCGCCGAGCGCGGGAACCGCACCCATGCGCGCCGGGGCACCGCCCGGCAACCCGATGGGCGGCAACAGGGCGCGCAGCGGACCGGCCGGCGAATCCACCTCCCGCCAGCGGTCACGCGCCGCCAGCTGGGGGTGCGCGGCCAGCTCCGCCACCGAGTTCAGCCGCGCGCACGCGATCCCGGCCGCCTCCAGCCGCCGCACCGCCTCGTCCGCGTCCAGCGCGGCCAGCGCCTCCGCCACCACCGCGTCGGTCTTCTCCCGCCGCCCGGTGCGCGCCGCATTCGTCGCGAACTCCGGATCGTCCGCCAACTCGGGCCGCTCCAGCACCTGTTCGGCCAGCCGCCGCCACTCCCGGTCGTTCTGCACCGACAGCAGCACCTGCCCGCCGCCGGCCGTGCCGTAGGCGTCGTACGGCGCGATCACGGCATGCGCCAGACCGGTCCGCTCCGGCTGCCGGCCGCCGTGCATCGTGTGGTGCAGGGGATGCCCCATCCACTCCGCCAGCGCGTCCAGCATCGACACCTCCACCGGGCCGCCCCGGCCGGTGGTGCCCCGCCGGAGCAGCGCCGCGAGCACCCCGGAGAACGCGTACATCGCCGCCGCGATGTCGGCCGCGGGGATGCCGGCCTTGACCGGCCGGTCCGGCGTGCCGGTCACCGACACCAGCCCCGCCTCACACTGCACCAGCATGTCGTAGGCCCGCTTGTGCGCGTACGGGCCCTCCGCCCCGTACCCCGAGACGTCCACCGCCACCAGCCGCGGGTACCGCGCGCACAGCGCCGCCGCGTCCAGCCCCAGCCGGGCGGCCGCGCCCTGGGCCAGGTTCTGGACGAACACGTCGGCGCCGGCCAGCAGCTCCTCCAGGACCGCCAGGCCGCGCGGGTCCTTCAGGTCCAGGGCGATGGACTCCTTGCCGCGGTTGGCCCACACGAAGTGCGACGCGAGTCCCTGCGCGGCCGTGTCGTAGCCGCGGGCGAAGTCGCCGCCGTCGGGGCGCTCGACCTTGATCACCCGGGCGCCGAGATCCGCGAGCTGGCGGGTGGCGAAGGGGGCCGAGACGGCCTGTTCGACGGCGACGACCGTGATGCCGTCGAGGGGGAGGGGCTCGATGCTCATGGCAGGCACACCTACCTCCTCGGACCCCGCCTTGTCACCCCTCGACGGCGGACCGGAACGCACTCGACCCCGGACGGGACCCCCCTCGACGGCGGACCGGAGCCCCCTCGACCCGGACCGGAGCCCCTCGAACCGGACCGGAGCCCCCTCGACGGCGGACGGACCCGACCGGGAGCGCGCGGCCCCCGCGCTAGAGCAGCGCGAACTGCCCGTCCGGGCCTTCCTCCTGGTGGTCCAGGACCGACGCCGGGCGGCGGGCCGACGGCGGGGGAGGCAGGACACCCGCGGCCCGCAGCGCCCCGGCGTCCGGGCCGGGGGAGCCCGCCAGGGCCTCGGCCAGCGCCGCCCGCTCCGGGGCCCGTTCGGCCAGCAGGGCCAGCACGGTCACCAGGGACAGCAGCTCCGAGGTCCATTCCTGGGGCCAGACCGCGGGGCCCAGCGCCTCCAGCCCGTCCGCGCCCCGGTGCGCCACCCGGCGCTCGAACCACCGCTCCAGCACCCGCACCCCCGACACCTCGAACTCCCAGGCCCCGGCCGGCACGGGCGAGATCTGCCCGGCACCCAGGTGCAGCGTCTCCGTCTCCGGGTCGTACACCGGCGGCTCGGGCCAGGCGGGGACCGCGGCCCGTACGTACGGCCGCCGGCCGCCCGGCAGCCGCGGCACCTCGCCCCCGCGCGCGCCCCGCAACTGGAGCGCCAGCAGCCCCCGGCCCAGCTCCACCCCCGCCCGCCACGTCCCGGCGCCGGCCGGCAGCGGCACCACGGCACCCGACGGGCCGGGCCGGGCGGCGGCCAGCGCCCAGGCCAGCACGTCCTCGGGTGTGACATTGCACTGGTACACGTCACACAGCAACGCCACCAGCCCCGGCGCCAGGTTCGGCTCCCCGCCCCCCGGACGCCGGTACAGCGGCCGGATCCGCCCCGGCCGCCCACCCGGCGAGCGGCCCTCCGGCAGCACCGCCCCGGCCAGCAGGGCCGGACCGGCCGACTGGGCCACGTACCCCGGCTCCAGCACGAACAGCTGCCGGTCGTCCGCGATCCGCCACAGCTCCGGCCGCGCCACGTCGATCAGCCGGTGGTCCGGCAGCAGCCACTGCTCGTCGAACGGCTCGTGCAGCACCCGCACCGGCTCCGGGCAGGGCCCCGCCTCCCGCGCCAGCCGCACGGTCCCGGTGGACTGCCCCGGCAGCGCCGCCACCCCCGCCCGCACCCCGCGCGCCCGGCTCGGCCGGAACAGCCGCTCCCGCTCCGCCCCCTCGGCCGCCACCAGCGCGTCCCACCGGGCCCGCAGCGTCCGCGCGTCGGGCGCCAGCACCCAGGACCGGCCCAGCCGCAGCGGCGGCACCGACCACGGCATCAGATCGTCCAGCAGGGGCGCCCCGGCGGGCTGCGGCTCGTCGCTCACGCCAGGCATGCTAGCCGCGGTCGCCGCTGACCCGGCCCCATCCGAAGAGGCGCGATAGGCTCCAGGTATACGCAATCGTGCGCACGGGGGACCGCGCCCGGGCGTCTCCGGGCGTACGGGCGAGGAGGCAGTCATGAGCCAGTACGACGAGTACTCCACCCCCTCCCAGGCGGAGGGCGAGCGGCTCGACGAGGACATGGACGAGAAGGAGCGCGAGCAGCGCCGGCACCCGACGACCGCCCGCACCACGCCCTCGCAGGCCGAGGGCGAGCGCAGCGCCGACGACGAGTCCTGACGGCCCGGCGGTCCCGCCCTACCGCGCCTCGACCGTCACCGTGAACGAGAAGCGGTCCCCGCGGTAGCGGATCCGCGCGACGTCCACCACCCGCCCGTCCTCGTCGTACGTCACGCCCGTGTAGTGCAGGATCGGGCTCAGCAGCGGCACCTGGAGCAGCTCCGCCGTGACCGGGTCCGCCAGCCGCGCCTCCACGGTGTCCGTGATCCGGCTGATCCGTACGCCGACCACGTCCCGCAGCACCTTCGTCATCGGCCACCGCTCCAGGTCGGCCACGTCGATGGCGTCCGCCAGCTCGGGCAGGACCGCGTTCTCCGCCCAGTTGGTCGGCTCGCCGGTGGAGCCGTCACGGCGCAGCCGCCGGTACGTGACCACCTCCGGCAGCCCGCCGAAGAACTCGGCCAGCTCCCCGGGCACCGGCCCCGCCCCGTGCCCGAGGACCGTCGTCCGCTCGCCCGACTGCTGGGCCACGATCGCGTCGACCGAGCCCAGCAGCCGTACCGGGGCACCGCGCTGCGCCCCCGGCTCGATGAACGTGCCCCGCCGCCGGTGCCTGCTGATCAGCCCCTCCTGCTCCAGCTCCTTCAGTGCCTGGCGCATGGTCAGCACGCTCACCCCGTAGTGCTCGGCGAGCTGCTCCTCGGTGGGCAGCCGCAGCGAGGCGTCCGGGGTGCGCCCCAGTATCGAGGCGCGCAGCGACTGCGACACCTGGTACCACAAGGGCAGCTTGCGGTTCAGGACCAGCGAGTCGGGGGCGAAAGCGGTCACGCGGTGTTCTCCGTACGGGCGGGGCGACGTGCAGGCAGCCTACGGCCGGAAGTGCCGCTCCAGACCCTGCCAGACATCGTCGTACCCGCGCTGCAGGTGGTCGGCGTCCGCGGCCTGGGCGGTCGCGGTGACCGGCCAGCGGGTCTCGAACATGAAGGCCAGACCGTCGTCGATCTTCTGCGGCTTCAGCTCGGCGGCGCTGGCCCGGTCGAAGGTCTCCCGGTCCGGGCCGTGCGCGGACATCATGTTGTGCAGCGAGCCGCCGCCGGGCACGAAGCCCTCGGCCTTGGCATCGTACGCGCCCTCGATCAGGCCCATGTACTCGCTCATCACGTTCCGGTGGAAGTACGGCGGCCGGAAGGTGTCCTCGCCCACCAGCCAGCGCGGCGCGAAGACCACGAAGTCGACGCCGGCCAGCCCGGGGGTGTCCGAGGGCGAGGTCAGCACCGTGAAGATCGACGGGTCCGGGTGGTCGTAGCTGATGCTGCCGATGACGTTGAAGCGGCGCAGGTCGTAGACGTACGGCACGTGGTTGCCGTGCCAGGCGACGACGTCCAGCGGCGAGTGGCCGTACGTGGCGGACCACAGGTTCCCGCAGAACTTGTTGACCACCTCCACCGGGCCCTCCACGTCCTCGTACGCCGCCACGGGCGCCAGGAAGTCGCGGACGTTGGCCAGGCCGTTGGCTCCGATCGGGCCCAGGTTCGGCAGCTCGAAGGGCTGCCCGTAGTTCTCGCACACGTACCCGCGGGCGGTCTCCGCCAGCAGGTCGACGCGGAAGCGCACCCCGCGCGGGACCAGCGCCACGTGCCCCGGCTCGACGCGCAGCAGGCCCAGCTCGGTGCGCAGCAGCAGCCCGCCCCGCTCGGGGACGATCAGCAGCTCGCCGTCGGAGTCGCTGAACACCCGGTCCATCGGGGCGTTGGCGGCGTAGAGGTGGATGGCCATGCCGGTGCGCTGTGACACGTCACCGTTGCCGCCGACGGTCCACAGGCCGGCCAGGAAGTCGGTGCCCGGCGCCGGCTCCGGCAGCGGGTTCCAGCGCAGCCGGTTCGGGTCCGGGACGGTCTCGGTGAAGGGCGCGGAGCGCAGCGCGCCGTTGTCGATCCGGGCGAACGGCGGGTGGGCGGCCGACGGGCGGATGCGGTAGAGCCACGACCGGCGGTTGTGCGTCCGCGGCTCGGTGAACGCGCTGCCGCTCAGCTGCTCGGCGTAGAGGCCCAGCGGGGCGATCTGGGGGGAGTTCCGGCCGATCGGCAGCGCGCCCGGCACGGCCTCCGAGCTGTGCTCGTTGCCGAAGCCGGACTGGTACGCCAGCCCCTCCGCCGTCTTCCTGGCCTGCTCAACGCCCGCGCCCATGCCCGCGCCCATGTACGTGCTCCCGCTCTGCCGAAGGAATCCTATGGTCGACAGTAGGATTCCCGGCCCCGTCCGTCAACGGGTCCCCGTCCGGGGTGCCCGGGCGCGGGTTCGGAAAGTCCGCCGGATCGGTGGCGCAGAAGGGGCTCACAAAAGATGAACATTGCTCTACTCTCACGCGCATGTCGTGGATCCGCAGGTTCCCTGCCGTTCCGGCGGTGCTCGTCGCCGCCCTCCTCGCGCTCCTCGGAGTGCTCGCCGCCGCCCCCGCCGCCCAGGCGCACGAGGAGCGGCCCGTCACCTTCCCCGACGGCTCCGGATCGGTCCCGGTGTACCGGGCCGCCGAACCCGACCTGCTGGTCTGCAAGACCGACCGGGCCGAGTTCGAACGCCGGATCGCCGCCTTCCCGGCCGCCCTGAAGCAGCGGAACCTGGCCCTCTTCGAGCGCTGCCTCAAGAGCGGCCACCGCCACCTCCAGCAGGCCGTCGACGCCGTCGACCGGCCGGGCATGAACATCGCGATCCTGCCGGGCCTCTACGAGGAGGAGCCCTCCCTCCCCAAGCCGGCCGGCGCCTGCGCCCGCCTGAAGGCCCCCAACTCCTCGCTGGGCTACCAGATCCTGTCGTACGAGCAGCAGGTCCAGTGCCGCCACAACCAGAACCTGGTGGCCATCCTGGGCAAGACGAACCTCCAGATCGAGGGCACCGGAGCCGCCCGCACCGACGTGGTCGTCGACGCCAAGTACCAGAAGCTCAACGCCATCCGCGCCGACCGCTCCAACGGCATCTACTTCCGCAACTTCACCGCCCAGCGCACCACCTTCAACTCGCTGTACGTGCTGGCCGGCGACGGCTTCGTCATCGACGACGTGCTGACCCGCTGGAACGACGAGTACGGCTTCCTGACCTTCGCCAGCGACCACGGCCTGTACAAGAACTGCGAGTCGTACGGGAACGGCGACTCCGGCATCTACCCCGGCAGCGCCTCGGACATCAACGACGGCCGCGGCTACGACGTCCCCCGGCACTCCATCGAGATCACCGGCTGCCGCAGCCACCACAACATGGTCGGCTACTCCGGCACGGCCGGTGACTCCGTCTGGGCCCACGACAACGAGTTCGACCACAACATGGGCGGCGCCTCCATGGACAGCGCCTTCCCCGGCCACCCCGGACTGCCCCAGAACCACGCGAAGTTCGAGCGGAACCTGATCCACGACAACAACCAGGACTACTACCGGTACGTCGCCGACGGCACCTGCGCCAAGCCGCCCGCCCTGCGCGGCTACGAACAGGGCGTGGTCTGCCCGCAGATCTCCATGCCGCCCGGCACCGGGATCATCACCGCCGGCGGCAACTGGAACATCTACGAGGACAACTGGGTCTACGGCCACGACCGCGCCGCCTTCTTCCTCAGCGCCGTACCCGCCTTCATCCGCGGCGAGGAGCGCTGGTCCAAGCAGGCCGACACCTCCCACCACAACCGCTACGCCCGCAACCACCTGGGTGTGGACCGCTCCGGCGCCGCCCGCCCGAACGGCATGGACGTCTGGTGGGACGGCCAGGGCAAGGGCAACTGCTGGCAGCAGGGCCCGGACGGCTCCACCCCCGGCACCCTGCCCCAGTGTGGTGCGGCCCGCGGAGACGTCTCCGGCGGCTCGGCGCGGCTGGCCGGCGAACCGGTGAAGCTGGTGCAGCTGCTGGTCTGCGCCGACTACAACGTGCAGGCCCGGCGGCTCCCGGCGGGCTGCGACTGGTACGGCGCCACCGGCCTGGAGCGGGTCGAGACGCAGCTCGCGCTGGGCGTGGCCGCCGTACTGACACTGGTCGGCGGCGTGCTGTGGTGGCGCAGGCTGCGGGGGAGCCGGCTCGGCACCGTCTCCGCCGTCCTGGGCCTGGCCGGGCTCGCGCTGGACGTGGCCGGCTCCACCACCCCGCTGCTGGACACCCCCGTCCCCGCCCTCGGACTGCTGCTCCTGGGCGCCGGCTGGACCGGTGCGGGCCTGGTGCTGCGGCGGGGCGGCCGCCCGTGGCTCGGCTGGACGACCGTGGCGCTGGGGGCACTGACCCTGCTGGACGCCTTCGACAAGGCGGTGCTGATGATCCCGTGGATCCCGCTCGGCCCCGCCTGGATCCGCGGCCTGCTGGGCGTGGTCTGGGTCCTGTGGGCGGTCGTCGCCTCGGCCCGCCACACCGCCGGCCCCGCCGGTGAGCCGGCCGACGGCCGGGGAGCGGTCCCCGCGGGCCGGCCGGCGCGCGGCACCACCGCCGAGGAGGCCACCGCATGACCCGGCGCCGTCCCACGGCCGCGACCGCGCCCGCCACGGAACCGGCCTCCGCACGCGGGGCACACCCGGCCGTCCCCCACGCGCGGGCCGGCCGGTGGGCGGCCGCACTGGCCGTCGGGCTGCTCGTGGCCGGGGCACTGGGCGGGTGCGGGGGGCGGGCGACCACCCACCACAAACCCGGTACCAGCCACCAGGAGGCCTCCGGGCCGGCGGGCACCCTGCTGGCGGCCCAGGACGGCCAGGGCCACCGGCTGCGGCAGGTCGGCGCCGACGGCGCACCCGAGGTCCAGCTCGCCGTGCGCCCCGACACCGAGGACGGCTGGAACCTCCAGCTGACCGTGCGGAACTTCCGCTTCACCCCCGACAGCACCGGCGGCGGAGCCGTCCTGGGCGGCGGGCACGCCCACCTCCTGCTCGACGGCCGCAAGCTCGCCCGCCTGTACGGGCCCTGGCATCACCTGTCCGCGGCACAGGTCCCCGCGGGCGCCCACACGCTCACGGTCCGCCTCTACGCCGACGACCACACCGCGTGGGCCGTGGCCGGCAAGCCGGTCGAGGCGAGCACCCCCCTCACCGCCACCGGGGCCGGAGCCGGCCACGGCCACGCGCCCGCCCCGGGCGGCAGCCCGTCCGCCCCCGCCGGCACGGGCGCCGGCGCCACCCAGGTCGACCGCACGGTCACCATCGCCATCCGGGACGGCAGGGTCGAGCCCCCGCCCGGCCGCACCGAACTCGAACGCGGCCGGCGGGTCGCCCTCACCGTCACCAGCGACACCGCCGACACCCTGCACGTCCACGGCTACGACAAGGAACTCGCCCTGCCCGCCGGACGCCCCGCCACCCTCGTGCTCACCGTGGACCGCACCGGCCTCTTCGAGGTCGAGACCCACGACACCGGCCTCGTCCTCACCCAGCTCCTCGTCCGATGACCCCCCTGCGCCTCCTCGCCCCGCCCGCCGGCCGGGCCGCCGGCCCCACCGACGGCCCGCCCCCGGCCCCCGACGCCTTCCCCGAGACCCCCGGCCTCCCCGGCCTCGCCGACCCCCCCACCGACGCCACCGGCCTCCCCGGCCTCGCCGACCCCCTCCGCGCCCTCGCGCACGGCGTCGGCTCCCAGCACGACCTGCCGATCTCCCCCTTCTACGCCTTCGCCGGCGCCTTCACCGCCCTCTTCGTCTCCTTCCTGGCCCTCGGCCTGCTCTGGTCCCGCTCCCGCTTCCGCGGCGACGCCTCCGGCCTCCCGCTGCCGGGCGCCCTCCAGCGGGCGGCCGACGCCCCCGCGACCCGCACCGCCCTGCGGGTCCTCGGGGCGGCCGGCTGGGCCTTCGTCCTCCTGTGCCTGCTCCTCGGCCCCGACGACCCCGACTCCAACCCCGCCCCCGGTACCGTCTACGTCCTGCTCTGGGTCGGACTCGTCCCCGCCTCCCTCCTCCTCGGCCCCGTCTGGCGCCTGCTCAGCCCCCTCCGCGCCCTCCACTCCCTGCTGCCGCGGCCCGCCGCGCCCCGCCCGCTGCCGCCCCGGCTCGGCCTCTGGCCCGCCGCGCTCGGCCTCTTCGCCTTCACCTGGCTCGAACTCGTGGCCCCCGACCCCGCGTCCACCGCCACCCTCCTCGCCGCCCTCGCCACCTACACCGCCGTCCACCTCCTCGCCGCCGCCCGCCACGGCGAGGCGTGGTTCGCCCACGCCGACCCCTTCGAGGCCTACTCCACCCTCCTCGCCCGCCTGTCCCCCCTGGGCCGCCGCGCCGACGGGCGGCTCGTCCTGCGCAACCCCTTCCACGGCCTCGACGCCACCCCCGAACAGCCCGGACTCGTCGCCACCGTCTGCGTCCTGCTCGGCTCCACCGCCTACGACGGCTTCTCCGACACCCCCGCCTGGATCGACACCGTCCAGACCTCCCCCCTCGGCCGCACCCCGGCCGCCACCCTCGGGCTCCTCGGCGCCATCGCCCTCGTCGCCGCCCTCTACTGCCTGTGCGCCGCCGCCACCCGGCCCCTCTCGGGACCCGTCCCGCGCCCGCTCACCGCCTTCGCGCACTCACTGCTGCCGATCGCCCTCGGCTATCTCGTCGCGCACTACTTCTCCCTCCTCGTGACCGAAGGACCACGCACCGTCATGGTGGCACTGGGCACCGACAACGCCCTCCCGCCCGCCTCCCCGCTGGGCCCCGGCGGCCTCGCCGCACTCCAGGTCACCGCCGTCGTCACCGGCCACGTGCTGGGCGTCGTCGCCGCCCACGACCGCTCCGTACGGCTCTTCCCGCCCGCCCGCGCGGTCGCCGGCCAACTGCCGCTGCTGGCGCTGATGATCACGTACACCACCGGAGGGCTCACCCTGCTCCTCGCCTGACCCCCCGCAGCACCCCGTGCCGTGCGGCCCCCGCCCGGCCGCCGTCACACCGGAGCGGCATCATGGACCCCGTGTCTCCCGCGAACTCACTCCGCCGCACCCCGATCCAGCAGCGCAGCACCGAGCGGCTGGCCCGGATCCTCGACGCCTGTGCAGAACTCCTCGACGAGACGGGCTACGAAAACCTCAGCACCCGCGCCGTCGCCCTCCGGGCCGGCGTGCCCATCGGCTCCGTGTACCGCTTCTTCGGCAACAAGCGGGCCATGGCCGACGCCCTCGCCCACCGCAACCTCGACCAGTACGCCGAGGGCATCGCCGCACGTCTGGAGGCCCTCCCGGCCACCGACTGGCGGCCCGCCGTCGACGCCGTCCTCGACGAGTACCTCTCGATGAAACGCACCGTCCCCGGCTTCGGGCTGGTCGACTTCGGGGTGCCCGCGCCGCCCGGCAGCCCCGCCGCCGACACCAACCAGGTGGTGGCCGCGCGCCTCGCCGAACTCCTCTCCGCCCACCTCGCCCGCCCCGCCGACGTGCCCCTGCGGCGCGCGGTGCTCGTCGCCGTCGAGGCCACCGACGCCCTGCTCCACCTGGCCTTCCGCACCGACCCGCAGGGCGACGCCGAACTGATCACCGAGACCCGGGCGATGATGCACGCCTACCTGGCCCGCGTCCTCGACTGACGCCGCAGGACCCCCCCTCACCCCGTACCTCCCACCGCACAGACCTCCGCAGGACCTCCCACCGCACCGCCCGGCACCGCGCGCCGCACCCCGCGTCCCCCCACCGCGCGGCCCCCTCCCCGCCCCACGCCCCGCCCGGCGCCGCACACCCCTCCCCGCCGTCCCTACCGGTCGGTATGCTCGCACCGCTCGTGTGCCGCCAGCCCGCCGCCCCGGGAGGACCCGTGTCCGCAACGCCGCCCGCACCCCCCGCTCCGCCCGCCCCCGCCCGCACCGCCCTCCGCATCTGCCCCCTCTGCGAGGCCACCTGCGGACTCACCCTCACCATCGAGGGCACCCGCGTCACCGGCGCCCGCGGCGACCGGGACGACGTCTTCAGCCGCGGCTTCATCTGCCCCAAGGGCGCCGCCTTCGGCGAACTCGACGCCGACCCCGACCGCCTCACCACCCCCCTCGTCCGCGGCGCGGACGGCGAACTCCACGAGGCCGGCTGGGACGAGGCCTTCGACGCCGTCGCCGCCGGACTGCGCCCCCTCGTCGAGCGGTACGGCCCCCAGGCCCTCGGCGTCGTCCTCGGCAACCCGAACGTCCACACCATGGCCGGCGCCCTCTACCCGCCCGTACTCCTCCAGACGCTGCGCACCCGCAACCTCTTCACCGCCAGCACCCTGGACCAGATGCCCAAGCACGTCTCCAGCGGCCTCCTCTTCGGCGACCCCCTCGCCATCGCCGTCCCCGACCTCGACCGCACCGACCACCTGCTGCTCCTCGGCGCCAACCCCCTGGAGTCCAACGGCAGCCTCTGCACCGCCCCCGACTTCCCCGGCCGCCTCAAGGCCCTCCGCGCCCGCGGCGGCACCCTGGTCGTCGTCGACCCCCGCCGCACCCGCACCGCCCGCCTCGCCGACCGCCACCTCGCGATCCGCCCCGGCACCGACGCGCTGCTCCTCGCCGCCCTCGCGCACGTCCTGCTCGCCGAGAAGCTCACCGCGCCCGGCCGGCTCGAAGAACACACCGACAAACTGGCCGAACTCGCCGCCGCACTGGCCCCGTTCACCCCCGAGGCCGCCGCCGGCGCCTGCGACGTACCGGCCGAGGAGATCCGCACCCTCGCCCGGCAGCTCGCCGCCGCCCGCACCGCCGCCGTCTACGGCCGCATCGGCAGCTGCACCGTCGCCCACGGCACCCTCGCCAACTGGCTCGTCGACGTGCTGAACGTCCTCACCGGCAACCTCGACCGCCCCGGCGGCGTCCTCTTCCCGCTCCCCGCCGCCGGCCCCCGCCCCCGCCCCGCCGGCCCCGGCCGCGGCTTCGCACTCGGCCGCTGGCACAGCCGGGTCTCCGGCCACCCGGAGGCCAAGAGCGAACTGCCCGCCGCCGCCCTCGCCGAGGAGATCGACACCCCGGGGGAGGGCCGGATCAGGGCCCTGGTCGCCATCGCCGCCAACCCGGTGCTCTCCGCCCCCGACGGCCACCGCCTCGACGCGGCCCTGGCCGGCCTGGACTTCATGGTCAGCGTCGACCCGTACCTCAACGAGACCTCGCGCCACGCCCACGTCGTCCTGCCCCCGCCGCCGCCCGCCCAGAGCGCCCACCACGACTTCGCCTTCAACGCCTTCGCCATCCGCAACCAGGTCCGCTACACCCGGCCCGCCGTCCCCCTCGCCGACGGCCTCATGGACGAGTGCGAGATCCACGCCCGCCTGATCCTCGCCGCCTCCGGCCTGCACGGCGCGGACCCCCGCAGCGTCGACGACCTCGTCATCGCCACCACCCTCGGCAAGGCCGTCGCCGACCCCGCCTCACCCGTCCACGGCCGCGACCCCCACGCCCTCGCCGCCCTCCTGACCGGCGAGAACGGCCCCGAACGCCGCCTCGACCTGATGCTGCGCCTCGGCCCCTACGGCGACGGCTTCGGCACCGACCCCGACGGCCTCACCCTCGACCGGCTGCTCGCCGCACCCCACGGCATCGACCTCGGCCCCCTCACGCCCCGCTTGCCCGGCATCCTGCGCACCACCACCGGCCGCATCGACCTGCTGCCCGCCCCCATCGCCGCCGACCTGCCGCGGCTCCGCGCGGCCCTCACCCCCGACCCCGCCGCCTTCCTCCTGGTCGGCCGCCGCCACCTGCGCTCCAACAACAGCTGGCTGCACAACGTGCCCGCCCTGACCGGCGGCACCAACCGCTGCACCCTCCAGATCCACCCCGACGACGCCGCCCCCCTCGGCATCACCGACGGCACCCGCGTGCGCGTCACCGCCGACGGCGGCTCCGTCGAAGCCCCCGCCGAACTCACCGACACCCTCCGCCCGGGCGTCGTCAGCCTCCCGCACGGCTGGGGCCACGACCGCCCCGGCACCCGCCTCTCCGTCGCCGCCGCCGACCCCGGCGCCAACGTCAACCAGCTCCTCGACGGCACCCGGATGGACCCGCTCTCCGGCACCGCCGTGCTGAACGGCTTCCCCGTCACGCTGCTGCCGCTCCCCGCAGCCGCCCCCCTCACCCCCGCCTGACCAGGGCTTTTGCGCGTATTGCTCGCGGGCCGACGTCTTGTTCGCGCCGTCCCGCGAGCCCTACGTTCATCCGGACCGCGGCCCCCAAGGGCGTCCACCAGCGGCCCAAGCGGAACTCCCAGGGTGAACGTGAGGTTCCTTCCCATGCTGACCATTCTCGGCTTCGCCATGATCGCGACCTTCCTGGTCCTGATCATGATGAAGAAGCTGTCGCCCATCGCGGCGCTCGTGCTGATCCCCGCCCTCTTCTGCGTCATCGCCGGACAGGGCGCCCACCTCGGCGACTACGTCATCGAAGGCGTCGGCAAACTCGCGCCGACCGCCGCCATGCTGATGTTCGCCATCGTCTACTTCGGCGTGATGATCGACGTCGGGCTGTTCGACCCGGTCGTCCGGGGCATCCTGCGTTTCTGCAAGGCCGACCCGGTGCGCGTCGTCGTCGGCACCGCCGTCCTCGCCGCGATCGTCTCCCTCGACGGCGACGGCTCCACCACATTCATGATCACGGTCTCGGCCATGTACCCGCTCTACAAGCGGCTCGGCCTCAGCCTCGTCGTGATGACCGGGGTGGCCGCCACCGCGAACGGCGTGATGAACACCCTCCCCTGGGGCGGCCCCACCGCCCGCGCCGCCACCGCCCTCAAGCTCGACGCCGGCGACGTCTTCGTCCCGATGATCCCCGCCCTCGGCGTCGGCCTGCTCTTCGTCTTCGCCCTCGCCTACGTCCTCGGCCTGCGCGAGCGCAAGCGCGTCGGCACCCTCGTCCTGCCCGCCGCCGGGGACCGGGAGGCCGTCCTGGTGGGCGGCCCGGGCACCACCGGCACGGCCACCGCCCCGACGGGTACCTCGGCCGCCGCGTCCGGTACGACGACCGGCGCCGGCACCGCCGCGGGCGACGCCCCGCACCCCGCCGAGGCCACCATCCCGCACCCCGCCGCGGCCACCGCCGCCGACCCCGCCGAGGACCTCGCCCTCCAGGGCCTCGACCCGCACCGGGCCACCCTCCGCCCCCGCCTCTACTGGTTCAACGCCGGCCTCACCCTCGCCCTCCTCACCGCGATGATCATGGAGCTGCTGCCCATCCCGGTGCTGTTCCTCCTCGGCGCCGCCCTCGCGCTCACGGTCAACTACCCCCGCATGACCGACCAGAAGGCCCGCATCGCCGCCCACGCGGAGAACGTCCTCAACGTCGCCGGCATGGTCTTCGCCGCCGCCGTCTTCACCGGCGTCCTCTCCGGCACCGGCATGGTCAAGGACATGGCCGACTGGCTGGTATCGGCCATTCCCGACGGCATGGGCCCGCACATGGCCCTCGTCACCGGCCTGCTCAGCCTGCCGCTCACCTACTTCATGTCCAACGACGGCTTCTACTTCGGCGTCCTGCCGGTCCTCGCCGAGGCGGGCGCCGCCCACGGCGTGTCCCCCCTGGAGATCGCCCGCGCCTCGCTGGTCGGCCAGGCCCTGCACATGTCCAGCCCGCTGGTGCCCGCCGTGTACGTCCTGGTCGGCATGGCCGGGGTCGAGTTCGGCGACCACACCCGCTTCACCGTCAAGTGGGCGGCCCTCACGTCCCTGGTGGTCCTCGGCGCGGGCATGCTGTTCGGCATCATCTGACCCGCGCCCCGGCGCCCGCCCGAGGGGTCCGGCCGCCCGGGCCGGACCCCACCCCTGGTGGCCGAAAACTATCACCGCTAGTTTGTAGGGTGGTCGACCAGCACCCATCCCCCAGCCGCCGCTGGGAAGGGACCCCAGGGAGGACGCGATGAAGGCGCACGACGGCATGTACATCGGCGGGGAGTGGCGCCCCGCCGCCGGCACGGACACGATCGCCGTCCTCAACCCCGCCGACGAGCAGGTCATCGGCCACGTTCCCGCGGGCACCGCCGAGGACGTCGAAGCCGCGGTACGGGCGGCCCGTACCGCCTTCCGCGCCTGGGCCGCCACCCCGCCCGCCGACCGCGCCGCCCGGATCGCCGCCCTCCGCGACGTCCTGGTGGCCCGCAAGGCCGAGATCGCCGAGACCGTCACCGCCGAACTGGGCGCCCCCCTCGGCTTCGCCGAGATGGTGCACGCGGGCGCCCCGATCGCCGTCGCCTCCTCGTACGCCGACCTGGCCGCCTCGTACGCCTTCGAGGAGCGCATCGGGAACTCCACGGTCTACCTGGAGCCGGTCGGCGTCGTCGCCGCGATCACCCCCTGGAACTACCCGCTCCACCAGATCGTCGCCAAGGTCGCCCCCGCCCTCGCCGCGGGCTGTACCGTGGTCCTCAAGCCCTCCGAGGACACCCCGCTCACCGCCCAGCTGTTCGCCGAGGCCGTCCACGAGGCCGGCCTGCCGGCCGGCGTCTTCAACCTGGTCACCGGCACCGGCCCGGTCGCCGGCCAGGCCCTCGCCGCCCACCCGGACGTCGACCTGGTCTCCTTCACCGGCTCCACCGCCGTCGGCCGCGCCATCGGCGCCACCGCGGGCGGCGCGGTCAAGCGGGTCGCCCTCGAACTCGGCGGCAAGTCCGCCAACGTCATCCTCCCCGGCGCCGACCTCCCCAAGGCCGTCGGCCTCGGCGTCTCGCACGTGGTCAACAACTCCGGCCAGAGCTGCAACGCCCTGACCCGCATGCTGGTCCACCGCGACCACTACGAGGAGGCCGTCGCCCTCGCCGCCGAGGCCGCCGGCAAGGCCCGGGCCGGCGACCCCCGCGACCCCGCCTCCCGCCTCGGCCCGCTGGTCAACGCCCGCCAGCTGGAGCGCGTACGCGGCTACATCGCCAAGGGCGTCGAGGAGGGCGCCCGCCTGGTCGCCGGCGGCCCCGACGCCCCCCACGACAAGGGCTACTACGTCGTCCCGACCGTCTTCGCCGACGTCACCCCGGAGATGACCATCGCCCAGGAGGAGATCTTCGGGCCGGTCCTCGCGATCCTCCCGTACGAGGACGAGGAGCACGCCCTGGAGATCGCCAACGGCACCTCCTACGGCCTCGGCGGCGCCGTCTGGGCCGCCGACGCCGAGACGGCGGCCGCCTTCGCCCGCCGCATGGACACCGGCCAGGTCGACATCAACGGCGGCCGGTTCAACCCCCTCGCCCCCTTCGGCGGGTACAAGCAGTCCGGCGTCGGCCGCGAGCTCGGCCCGCACGGCCTGACCGAGTACCTCCAGACCAAGTCCCTGCAGTTCTGAACCCCCGGGAGCCGTCCGTGGTCCGCGCCGCCATCCTGCCCGCCGTCGGTTCGCCCCTGCGGATCGACGAGATCGACCTGCCCGAGCCCGGCCCCGGCCGGGTCCGGGTCCGGCTCGCCGCCGCCGGGGTCTGCCACTCCGACCTGTCCCTCACCACCGGCACCATGCGGGTCCCCGTCCCCGCCGTCCTCGGCCACGAGGGCGCGGGCACGGTGGTCTCCGTCGGCGAGGGCGTCACCCACGTCGCCCCCGGCGACGGCGTGGTCCTCAACTGGGCGCCCTCCTGCGGCGCCTGCCACCACTGCCGGCTGGGCGAGGTGTGGCTGTGCGCCACGGCCCTGACCGGGGTGGGCGCCGTGTACGCCCGTACCGCCGACGGCACCGACCTGCACCCCGGCCTCAACGTCGCCGCCTTCGCCGAGGAGACCGTCGTCGCGGCGAACTGCGTGCTGCCCGCGCCCGAGGGCATCCCGCTCACCGAGGCCGCCCTGCTCGGCTGCGCCGTGCTGACCGGCTACGGCGCGGTGCACCACAACGCCCGCGTGCGCGAGGGCGAGTCCGTGGCCGTGTTCGGCGTGGGCGGGGTCGGCCTGGCCGCCCTCCAGTCCGCCCGCATCGCGGGCGCCGGACCGGTCGTGGCCGTCGACGTCTCCGCGGCCAAGGAGGAACTGGCCCGGGCGGCCGGCGCCACCGAGTTCGTCCTCGCCTCGCCCACCACGGCCAAGGAGGTCCGGGCCCTGACCGGCGGCCACGGCGCGGACGTCGCGATCGAGTGCGTGGGCCGCGCGGAGACCATCCGCACGGCCTGGGACTCCACCCGGCGCGGCGGCCGCACCACGGTCGTCGGCATCGGCGGCAAGGAACAGCAGGTCACCTTCCACGCCCTGGAGATCTTCCACTTCGCCCGCACCCTCTCGGGCTGCGTCTACGGCAACTGTGACCCGGCCCGCGACCTCCCGGTCCTCGCGGACCACATCCGCTCCGGCCGCCTGAACCTCGGCACCCTGGTCACCGACCACATCACCCTGGACGACATCCCGGCCGCCTTCGACGCCATGCTCACCGGCAAGGGCGGCCGCTCCCTGGTGCTCTTCTGACCGCCGGGACACCGGCACCACCCCCCGGCTCCCGGACCCCGGCGGCGCGTTCCGCCGGGACCCGGGAGCCGGCGCCGTCCCCGCAGGGGCCTCCGCATCGTCCCCGTACGGTCGCTCCGGGGGCCACGGCTCCGGCCGTACGGGACCGGTGCCGGCCGTACGGGACCGGCTCCGGCCGTACGAGACCGGTGCCGGCCGTACGGGACCGGTGCCGGCCGTACGGGACCGGTGCCGGGGTCAGTCCTCAGCCGGGACGGGATCCTCGTGCCGCCGCGCCGCCACGACCCGTGCCGGCGCGGCCGCCACCCCCAGGTCGTGGCGCATCGCGGCCCTCATGGAACGCAGCAGCTCCCACACCTCCTCCCGGGCCCGCCCCGCCGCGTCCACGCTCTCCCCGGGCTCCGGCTCGCCGCGCTCCAGCCGCCTGACCTGGCCGTAGACGGCGTTCAGTGCCCGGTTGACCGCGCTCGCGCGGGCGAGCACCTCGTCCGGGGCGATCATCTGCGCCTCGGAGTACCGGTCCCGGTGGGCGGCCTTCGCCTCGTCGAGCGCGGCGATGTCGGCCTCCCCGACGCCGCGCTCCCGCATGACGTGCAGGTGGCGGTTGAGCGCCGTGGTGAACTGCCGGGCGTCCCGGTTGAGTTCGACGTAGCAGGTGCGGCGCAGCTGCCGGGTCTCGCGGGCTTCCTCCTGGGCGCGCACGAGCGCCAGTTCCCGCCGTTTCGCGCGCTCGGCCACGCGCTGGGTGAGGAACGAGCCCCCCAGTGTGCCGGCCACGCCCGCGACCGCGATGATCACCGCTCCCGGATCCAACGTCCCCCCTCGTGCTTCGTTTCGGCGGCCGGTCAGCTGCTGGCCAGGGTCTCGTACTGAATGGTGAGGCCGTCCAGGAGGGCGGTGAGGCCCGTTTCGAAGGCGCCCTCGTCGATCTCCTGCTGCCGTTCGGCCAGCAGGTGGGCGCGGCCCAGGTGCGGGTAGTCGGCCGGGTCGTACGCGGTGCGGTCGTCGACGAAGCCGCGGGCGAACGAGCCCAGGGCCGAGCCCATCACGAAGTACCGCATCAGCGCGCCGATCCGGGTGGCCTGCGCGGGCGGCCAGCCGGCCCGGGTCATCGCCCCGAACACCGCGTCCGCCAGCCGCAGGCCCGCCGGGCGGCGCCCCGGCCCCCGCGCCAGCACGGGGACGATGTTGGGGTGGTCGGCCAGCGCGCGGCGGTAGGAGACGGCCCAGTCGTGCAGGGCGGTGCGCCAGTCCCGGCCGTCGCCGTCCTCGAACATCGACAGGTCCACCCGCGCGCTCACCGCGTCCGCGACCGCGTCCAGGATCTCGTCCTTGGTCCGGAAGTGGTTGTACAGCGAGGGCCCGCTCACCCCGAGCGCGGCCGCCAGCCGCCGGGTCGACACCGCCTCCAGGCCCTCCGCGTCCACCAGCGCCCCCGCCGCGTCGACGATGCGTTCTCGGCTGAGGAGGGGCTTGCGCGGTCGGGCCATGCGGCACATAGTAAGGCCTCCCAACCAAAAACTAGCGGTGGTAATTAACCGCCGCCGTCGGAACCCGAGGTGCCCGGTGAACCTGGAGCTGAGCGAGGAGCAGGCCGCCGTACGCCGACTGGCCCGCGAGTTCGTCGAGCGCGAGGTCGTCCCGTACGCCGCCGCCTGGGACCGCGCCGAGCGCGTGGACCCCGGCATCGTCAAGAAGCTGGGCGACCTCGGCTTCCTCGGCCTGACCGTCCCGGAGGAGTACGGCGGCTCCGGCGGCGACCACCTCGCGTACGTCCTGGTCACCGAGGAACTCGGCCGCGGCGACTCCGCCGTCCGCGGCATCCTCTCCGTCTCCCTCGGCCTGGTCGCCAAGACCGTCGCCGCCTGGGGGAGCGAGGAGCAGAAGCGGCACTGGCTGCCCCGCCTCTGCTCCGGCGAGGCCCTCGGCTGCTTCGGGCTCACCGAGGCCGGCACCGGCTCCGACGCCGCCCACCTCGCCACCCGCGCGGTCCGCGACGGGGACGGCTACGTGATCGACGGCAGCAAGATGTTCATCACCAACGGCACCCTCGCCGACGTGGTGCTGCTCTTCGCCCGCACCGGCGAGGAGCCCGGCCACCGGGGGATCTCCGCCTTCCTCGTCCCGGCCGACACCCCAGGCCTGACCCGCCGCGAGATCCACGGCAAGCTCGGCCTGCGCGGCCAGGCCACCGCCGAACTGGTCCTCCAGGGCGTCCGGGTCCCCCAATCCGCCCTCCTCGGCCCCGCCGGCAAGGGCTTCTCCGTCGCCATGTCCGCCCTGGCCAAGGGCCGGATGTCGGTGGCCGCGGGGTGCGTCGGGCTGGCGCAGGCGGCCCTGGACGCGGCCGTCTCCTACGCCGGACAGCGCGAGCAGTTCGGCCGCACCATCGCCCACCACCAGCTCGTCCAGGAGCTGATCGCCGACATCGCCGTCGACGTGGACGCGGCCCGGCTGCTGACCTGGCGGGTGGCCGATCTCATCGACCGGGGGCGGCCGTTCGCCACCGAGTCCTCCACCGCCAAGCTCTTCGCCTCCGAGGCCGCCGTCCGCGCCGCGGGCAACGCCCTCCAGGTGCACGGCGGTTACGGCTACATCGACGAGTACCCGGCGGGCAAGCTGCTGCGCGACGCCCGCGTGATGACCCTCTACGAGGGCACCAGCCAGATCCAGAAACTCGTCATCGGCCGTGCGCTGACCGGCGTTTCGGCCTTCTGAGTTCTGAGTACGGCCCTGAGTACGAGCGCGGATGTGGCGCCGGCCACACCCGCCGATCCTGGGGCCATGACATCGATGAACCCCACGCCCATGCACCCGGCGCGCCCGGCCGGCACGCCGGGCAAACCGCAGAACACCGGCGCCTATTACGGGCAGGCCGTCGCCTCCTTCGCCATCGCGCTCGCCGCCGTGGCCATCGGGATCTACCAGCTGGACGCCGACGGCTGGGTCCGCGCCTTCCTCGGGATCGGCGTGCTGTACCTCACCACCTCCGCCTTCACGCTGGCCAAGGTGATCCGCGACCGCCAGGAGGAGGGACGCTAGGGCGCCCGGGGGCCGACCCCGCACCCACCGCGCCCCGCTCCCGCCTCCCTCCCCGCCCCGTCCCGTCCCCGAGATCGGGCTAAGCGCTTGCTCACCCTCCGGTAAGGTGGTCAGTCAACGGGGAAAGGGTGAGCGATGGACGGCGTGGAGGAGCAGGTCGGGGAGTACGTGCCCTGGTCGGAGGTCACCCCCGACGCGGCCCGGCGGCTGCTGGTCGCCGCCGTCGACGCCTTCGCGGCACGCGGGTACCACGCCACCACCACCCGTGACATCGCGGGCCGCGCCGGCATGAGCCCCGCCGCCCTCTACATCCACTACAAGACCAAGGAAGAGCTGCTCCACCGGATCAGCCGCATCGGCCACGACAAGGCCCTGGAGATCCTCCGGAGTGCCGCCGACGGCCCCGGCACCGCCGCCGACCGCCTCGACGCCGCCGTCCGGTCCTTCGTCCGGTGGCACGCCGCGCACCACACCACCGCCCGCGTGGTCCAGTACGAACTCGACGCCCTCGGCGACGAACACCGCACCGAGATCGTCGCCCTGCGCCGCGAGAGCGACGCCGCGGTCCGCCGGATCCTGGCCGACGGGGTCGCGGCGGGGGAGTTCGACGTACCCGACGTGCCCGGCACCACGCTCGCCGTGCTGTCCCTGTGCATCGACGTCGCCCGCTGGTTCGACGTGGCCGGCCGCCGCACCCCCGACGAGGTCGGCGCGCTCTACGCCGACCTCGTGCTGCGCATGGTGGGCGCCCGGACCGCCTGACGGCCTGCCTGCCTGGCGCCCGGACGGCCTGCCTGCCTGGCGCCCGGACGGCCTGTCGGCCTGCCTGGCGCCCGGACCGCCTGGCGCCCCGACCGCGGGTGTTTCCGGGCGGGGTCCGGGTGCCGCGAGTGCCTCAGAAGTAGTAGCGGGAGACCGTCTCCGCCACGCACACCGGCTTGTCGCCGCCCTCGACCTCCACGGTGACCGTGGCCGCGACCTGCACGCCCCCGCCCGCCTCGGTGACCGCGGTGATCACGGCCGAGGCGCGCAGCCGCGAGCCCACCGGCACCGGCGCGGGGAAACGCACCTTGTCCACGCCGTAGTTGATGCCCATCCGCATCCCCTCGACCCGCATCACCTGCGGGACCAGGCTGGGCAGCAGCGACAGCGTCAGGTAGCCGTGCGCGATGGTCGAGCCGAACGGGCCGGACGCCGCCCGCTCCGGGTCCACGTGGATCCACTGGTGGTCGCCGGTCGCGTCGGCGAACAGGTCGATCCGCTTCTGGTCGACCTCCAGCCAGTCGCTGGGCCCGAGCGGGGCGCCGGTCCCGGCGACCAGCTCCTCGGCGGACGTGAAGATCCTCGGCTCGGCCATGCCTCTGCCTCCCATGGGGGTCACTTGATTAAGCGCTTGCTCAGAATGGCTTGCCCAGGATGCTCGGGCGCGGCAGCCCTGTCAACGCGTCCACCGGACCGCCCAGTAGGGTCGGCGGAGTGCCCCAGATCCCAGAGAAGATCCACGAACTGACCGTCGGACAGCTGTCCGCCCGCAGCGGCGCCGCCGTCTCCGCGCTGCACTTCTACGAGTCCAAGGGCCTGATCAGCAGCCGCCGCACCACCGGCAACCAGCGCCGCTACAGCCGCGACACCCTCCGCCGCGTCGCCTTCGTCCGCGCCGCGCAGCGCGTCGGCATCCCCCTCGCCACCATCGGCGAGGCCCTCGCCCAGCTGCCCGAGGGACGCACCCCCACCCGCGAGGACTGGGCCAACCTCTCCGCACACTGGCGCGCCGTCCTCGACGAACGCATCGCCCGGCTCGGCCGCCTCCGCGACCAGCTCAGCGACTGCATCGGCTGCGGCTGCCTCTCGCTCAAGACCTGCGGCCTGTCCAACCCCGACGACGAGTTCGGCAACCGCCTCACGGGCTCCCGGCTGTGACCCCGTCCCGCACCGCCACCGCGGCGGCCACCAGCTGAGCGTTCGACACCGCCGGCCGGCCGTCGGGCAGACACCGCGTGTCCGCCACCCCGGCCCGTACGTCCAGCCCGCGCCCGGCGGCCCACCGCAGCACCGGCCACGCCGCCGCGTCCACCCCGTACGCCAGCACCGGCAGGCCCGGCACCCCCGCGGCCAGCCCGTCCACCACCACCCGGGCCGCACCCGGCGCCCCCGCGGGATCCCCGCCGGACACGGCCACCGCCACCCGCAGCACCCGGCCCCGCAACGGCGAACCCAGGAACCGCCCCAGGCCCGCGGAACCCGTACGCACCAGCGCCTCCACCCCCACACCGCGCGCCAGCAGCAGCCCCGCCAGCTCCTCCGCACCCGGCAGCGCCCAGTCCACCGCCGCCACGTCCGGCAGCTCCGCCCACTCCCGCACCCGGTCGCCCCCCACGTACGCGTCCACCCCGACCGGCACGCCCACCGCCGCCCGCACCTCCGCCAGCAGCGGCCCCAGCACCCGCGGCGACAGGCTCTCCCGCCCGCACGGGGTCCGCGGCCGCACCCGCACCTCACCCGCACCCGCCGCCACGGCCGCCACCGCCGCCTCGGCCAGCGCGGCCGGGGACAGCGGCACGGCCGGCCCGTCCACCGCACTCCGCGCCCCGTTCAGGGCCGCCAGGATCAGCACCACCCCACCATCCTGTGACATGTCACGCCGTACGGTCACGCCGCACGCCCCGCCACCCCCACCACCCCGTCGTCCAGCGCCCCCGCCAGCACCGGCGGCGGCACCACGATCCCGCACCCCCCGCACACCGGCCCCCGCCCCGCCCCGGCCGGCCACCGCAGCTCCGCCTCCCCGCACACCGGGCACCCCGTCCCCGGCACCTCCGCCTCCAGCGCCCGCACCAGCCGCCGCAGCACCTCGCCCAGCGCCCCCTCCGGCCGCACCCCCGGATCCGCGCAGGGCACCACCGCGGCACCGCTCCACGCCCACTCCGGCGTGCGCACCCCCACGTGCTTCTCACGCCGCCGCCGCTCCGCGAACTGCCGCTCGTACGCCAGCCACACGCCCCGCGCGTCCTCCAGCTCCTCCAGCGCCGCCACCAGCCGCAACGGGTCGCAGCCCCGGTCCTCCGGCCCGATCCCGTGCCGGTCGCACAGGTGCCACCAGGTCGCCCGGTGCCCGTACGGAGCGAACCGCTCCAGACACCGCCTCAGCGAATGCCGGCGCAGCGCACGGTCGTTGGACGCGTCGCGCACCTGCACCGCCAGACTCCGGAAACCCGCCATCGCGCAGCCACCTCCATCGCTCGTGCCCGGGTGCGCCGGGGGAGAGACGATCCGGAGGGCGCTCCGGCTCCATCGACGACACGATGGGAACCATCACCGGCGCTGTGCCCAACATGCCCGGACCCGGGCGGGCGCATGCCGAGCGCACGGGGCGCCCGGGTGGCATTGGCGCGATCTCAGCGGCCGATCCGGCCCGCCGCGACCACGATCCGGGCGAGTTCCTCATGGCAGATGTCACTGTGCGCCCCCGAGGGCGCCCCACCGCGCCGCACCACCGACGCCGCGTCGACACTGACGCATCCCGCACCCGGCAGCCCGTCCCGCAGCGCCGCCTCCAGCGTCAGCCGGACCGCCCCGCCGACCGCCCGCACGCCGTCGTGGCCCATGGCACCCCAGCGCTCGTCGAAGCCCGCGAAGGACGAGGAGTCCCCGGCCATCCGCGAGGCCAGCGGGTAGAACACCCGCAGCGCCGCGTCATGCCGCGAATAGCAGCACACCACCGGACCCGCCACCCGCCGCTGGAGCCCCCGCAGCGCCCCGCCACTGCTCCGCGCGTGCGGCAGCGAGTCCGCGAACGCGTAGTGCGAGAAGGCACCCTGAAGGAGCGTCAGAGAACGGACGTGGCGCGCGTCCGCCGGTACGCCCCGCAGCGCGTACGCCACCAGCCGGGCGCCGAAGCTGTGGCCGACCAGATGGACCCGTACGCCCGGCCGCGCCCCCGCCAGCTGCGCCAGCACCGGCCCCAGCCCCCGCTCGCCGACCTTGCCGGCCCGCCGCTTCATCTCGTAGTACGTCGCCTGGCGCAGCAGCTCCCTGCCGCCGCCCCACAGCCTCTTCAGCCCGCCGCCCACCGAGAACGAGGCCTCCGGCCCGGCGCCATCCGCCCCGGCCTCCCGCAGCCCCTCCGTGAGCAGCCGGCACAGCACCAGCGGGTCCTCCGCGAGCAGCGCGGGCACCGGACCGCCCGCGACGTCGTCCGCACCGTCCGCCGGCGCCACCGCGGCCGGCCCGCCCTCCGCCGAGCCCTCCGCCGCGACCTCCGGACCGGCGAGCAACTCCCGCACCAGGAAGCCGAATTCGGCGAACGCCTCCGCCGACTCCGGCTGCTCCCGCAGCAGTGCCGCGATCCGGTCCAGCTCCGCGCCGCGGCCCGGCCAGAACTCCCCGAGCGCCGCCCGCGTCCCCGCGTCGAGCTCCGGCCCGGGGGCCGGGGCGCCGGCCGCGGCGGGGGAGTCGAAGTCGGGGATCGGCTCGTCGGAGAACCGGATCGACGGCCACACCACGCCCACGTAGCCCAGCCGGACCCCCGGGGAGCCGGCCACCAGCGCGGGGAAGGGGGCGAAGAACCGGTCGTACAGCCGCGTCGAGGTGGACCGGTCGCTGTTCCAGCCGTGCGAGAACACGATCAGGTCGGTGGCGTCCAGCCCGGCCGGCGCCGCGCGCTGCCGCGGGTCGCAGTCCCCGTCGGCGTCGAAGGTCAGTTCCGTGTACGGTCCCACGCCCACACCCGACATGACGGCCCCCTCCCGCACCGCACCGTGCACCGGAGCACCAGCATCCCGCCGCCCCGGGCCCGCGGCCAGACCCGTGACCGACCGAGCCGCACGGTCACATGTCACCGTGTACGGTCACCCGTCACACCGGACGCCCCCGCCCCACCCGCCCCGTCACCCGTAGAGCAGGTACTCCTCCCGCACCCCGCGGAACCGTTCCAGCTCCGCCTCCCAGGAGGCCGTCACCTCGTCCACCCCGGCCCCCGCGTCGATCAGCGTCCGCACCCGGTCCGAGCCCGTCAGCCGGTCGATCCAGTGGTCCGGCCGCCACGCGAACCCGCTCCACACCCGCCGCGCCGTCACCAGCAGCCCGATCCCGGTCCGCACCGGGTCGAAGACCTCCCGGTCGTGCACCAGCAGCCGCACCCCGCCCACCGTCCGCCCCTGGAACTTCGAGAACACCGGCGCGAACCACGCCTCCCGCACCCACACCCCCGGCAACCCCAGCGCGTCCGCCGCCTCCGCCCACCGCCGGTCGATCCCCTCCGCGCCCAGCAGCTCGAACGGCCGCGTCGTCCCCCGCCCCTCCGACAGGTTCGTCCCCTCGAACAGGCAGGTCCCCGGATACACCAGCGCCGTGTCGGGCGTCGGCATGTTCGGGCTCGGCGGCACCCACGGCAGCCCGGTCGCGGCGAAGTCCATCCCGCGCCGCCACCCCGCCAGCCGCTCCACCCGCAGCCGCACCGCCCCGCCCAGGAACTCGCCGTTGAACAGCAGCGCCAGCTCCCCGGCCGTCATCCCGTGCGCCAGCGCCACCGGCTCCCGCCCCACGAAACTCGCGTACGCCCGGTCCAGCACCGGCCCCAGCGCCCGCACCCCGCCCGCCGGATGCGGCCGGTCGAGCACCACCACCCGCTTCCCCGCCCGCGCGGCCGCCGCCATGCAGTCGTACATCGTCCAGACGTACGTGTAGAACCGCGCCCCCACGTCCTGGATGTCGAACACCACCGTGTCCACGCCCGCCGCCTCGAACGCCGCCGCCAGCGCCCGCCCGTCACTGCCGTACGTGTCGTAGACCGGCAGCCCCGTCGCCGGGTCCCGCCGCACCGCCTCCGAACCCCCGGCCTGCGCCGTGCCCCGGAAGCCGTGCTCCGGCCCGAAGACCGCGACCAGGTCCACCCGGGGGTCGGCGTGCATCAGGTCCACGACGTGCCGCGCCCCGGGGCCGGTGCCGGTCGGATTGGTCACCACCCCCACGCGCCGGCCCGCGAGCGAGGCGTACCCGCTCCCGGCCAGCCGCTCGAAACCCGTCCGCACCCGCCCCGGCGCGGCGCCCGCCGCGCCCGCCGTTCCCACCGTGCTCACCGCGCCGGCCGCCCCCACGCCGGCCAGCAGTCCTCGTCTCGACAGGCTCATACCGGCCCACGCTAGGAGAACGCCCCCTTCCGGCCCGGCATACCGACCGGTTAGTCTGCCGCCGGGCCGGGCAACCGGCGCCGCCGGCCGACCAGGAGGAGTGGATCCGCGTGGGTGCGTTCGAGGGACAGCGTGTCGTCGTCACCGGAGCGGGCGGGGGCATCGGCGCCGCCCTGGCCCGCCGGTTCGCCGAGGAAGGGGCCCGGCTCGCCGTCAACGACCTCGACCCCGGACGGACCGCCGGCATCGCCGCCGAACTGGACGCCCTCGCCCTCCCCGGCGACGCCTCCGCCATCGCCCCGGCCGCCCTGGCGGCCTTCGACGGCACCGTGGACGTCTACTGCGCCAACGCCGGCATCCCCGCCGGCGGCGACGCCTTCGCCGACGAGGACGCCTGGGCCGCCGCCTGGGACACCAACGTCATGTCCCACGTCCGCGCCGTCCGCACCCTGCTGCCCGGCTGGCTGGACCGCGGCCGCGGCCGGTTCGTCTCCACCGTCTCCGCCGCCGGCCTCCTCACCATGATCGGCGCGGCCCCGTACAGCGTCACCAAGCACGGCGCGCTCGCCTTCGCCGAATGGCTCTCGCTCACCTACCGGCACCGCGGCCTCGACGTCCACGCCATCTGCCCCCAGGGCGTACGGACCGACATGCTGACCGCCGCAGGCACCGCCGGGGAACTGGTCCTGGCCCCCACCGCGATCGAACCCGCGGACGTGGCCGACGCCCTCTTCGAGGGCATGGCCAAGGGCCGCTTCCTGATCCTCCCGCACCCCGAGGTCGCCGACTACTACCGGACCCGGGCAACCGACCCCGAGCGGTGGCTTGGCAGCATGAACCACCTGCAACGGAACTGGGAGGGCGCATGACGGAACGGGCCGGCCGCACGGAGCCGGAGACGGCCGGGGCGTCCCGCTACGCCGCCCGCCCCTGGCTCGCGCTGCTCGGCCCCGCGCAGCGGGCGCCCGTCAGTCCGCCGCCCAGCGTGCTCGCCGCCTTCCGCTCCGCCGTGGCCCGCGCCCCCGGCCGCACCGCCCTCGCCTACTTCGACGGGCGCCTGAGCTACGCCGAGACGGACGCCCTCTCCGACGCGGTCGCCGGCCACCTCGCCGGCCGCGGCGTACGCCCGGGCGACCGCGTCGCCGTCATGCTCCAGAACACCCCGCACTTCGTGCTGGCCGTACTCGCCGCCTGGAAGGCCGGGGCCGTCGTCGTCCCGGTCAACCCCATGTACAAGGCCGGTGAGGTGTCACATGTGCTGCGTGACGCCGAGGTGTCGGCCCTGGTCTGCGCCGACCACGCCTGGGACGGCTTCCTCCGCGACGCCCTCGCCACCGCGTCCCCGGCCACCACCGTCCACACCGTGCTCACCGCCCGCGACCACGACCTCCAGACCCGCGACGACCCCCGCGTCCTCCCCACCCGCCGTCCCCCGCACCCGGCGGCCCCCGCGGCGCCGTCCGCCCCGGCCGCCCCGGTCGCCCCGTCCGACCGGCCGGCCCCCGCCGGCCTCCCCACCGCCCCCACCCCCACCGACCTCCTCACCGCCGCCCGCCAGGGCGGCCCCGCGCCCGAGGTCCCCGCCCCCGGCCCCGCCGACCCGGCCCTCATCAGCTACACCTCCGGCACCAGCGGCGCCCCCAAGGGTGCCGTCAACCCGCACGGCGCCCTCACCTACAACGCCGAACGCCAGCGCACCGCCCACGCCCTCCCCGAGGGCGCCCGCTACTTCGCCCTGGCCCCCCTCTTCCACATCACCGGCATGGTCTGCGAACTGGCCACCTGCCTCACCAACGCCGGCACCCTGGTCCTCACCCACCGCTTCGAACCCGGCACCGTCCTCGACGCCTTCAGGGAACACCGCCCCCACTACACGGTCGGCCCCGCCACCGCCTTCATGGCCCTGGCCGCCCACCCCGACGTCACCCCGGACCACTTCGCCTCCTTCCGGATCGTGTCCTCCGGCGGCGCCCCCCTGCCGCCCGCCCTCGTCACCCGCCTCCGCGACACCCTCGGCCTCGAACTCCGCAACGGCTACGGCCTCACCGAGACCACCGCCCACTGCACCTCCGTACCCGTGCACCGGACCGCCCCCGTCGACCCGGCCTCCGGCACCCTCTCCGTCGGAGTCCCCGGAGCCGACACCGTCGTCCGCATCGTCGACGACCACGGCGCGGAGCTGCCCTTCGGCGAGACCGGCGAGATCGTGGTCCGGGGCCCCCAGGTCGTCCCCGGCTACTGGCGCCGGCCCGCCGACACCGCCCGCGCCCTCCCCGGCGGCGAACTCCGCACCGGAGACGTCGGGTTCATGGACCCGGAGGGCTGGCTGTACGTGGTCGACCGCAAGAAGGACATGATCAACGCCTCGGGCTTCAAGGTCTGGCCCCGGGAGGTCGAGGACGTCCTCTACACCCACCCCGCCGTCCGCGAGGCCGCCGTCGTCGGCGTCCCCGACCCGTACCGCGGCGAGACCGTCAAGGCGTACGTGAGCCTGCGCCCCGGCACCGACGCCACCCCCGGCGCCCTGGCCGCGCACTGCGCCGACCGGCTGGCCGCCTACAAGTACCCGCGCACGGTGGAGATCCTCCCCGCGCTGCCCAAGACCACCAGCGGCAAGATCCTCCGCCGGGAGCTCCGCGACCGGGCAGCCGGACCCGGCCGGATTTCGCCGGTGGCCCCCTGACCCGGCACACTCGTCCGGCAGTCGTTCACGCACACGCACACGAAGGCAGGTGGCGGTCATGGCCAGGTCCACGGACACGGAGGACACCCCCGTTCCCCAGCGGCTGCTCGCCGCCGCCACCCGGCTGTTCGCCGACCGCGGCTACGACCGCACCTCCGTCCAGGAGATCGTCGAGGCCGCCGGCGTCACCAAGGGCGCGCTGTACCACTACTTCGGCTCCAAGGACGACCTGCTGCACGAGGTGTACGCGCGCATGCTCCGCCTCCAGCAGGAGCGCCTCGACGCAGTGGCCGGATCCGACGCCCCGGTCGAGCAGCGGCTGCGCGCCGCGGCGGCCGACGTCGTCGTCACCACCATCGAGAACCTCGACGACGCGATGATCTTCTTCCGGTCGATGCACCAGCTCAGCCCGGAGAAGAACAAGCAGGTGCGCGCCGCCCGCCGCCACTACCACGAGAGGTTCCGCGCCCTGATCGAGGAGGGCCAGCGGGCCGGGGTGTTCTCCACGGCCACCCCGGCCGACCTGGTGGTGGACTACCACTTCGGCTCCGTCCACCACCTGTCCACCTGGTACCGCGCCGACGGCCCGCTGAGCCCGCAGCAGGTCGCCGACCACCTGGCCGACCTCCTGCTGCGCGCCCTGCGCCCGTAGCGGCGCCGCCGTCACAGGTACCGCTTCAGCTCCCGCCGCGCCAGCGACCGCTGGTGCACCTCGTCCGGACCGTCCGCCAGCCGCAGCGTCCGCGCCGCCGCCCAGAGTTCGGCCAGCGGCTGGTCCTGGCTCACCCCGCCCGCCCCGTACAGCTGGACGGCCTGGTCGAGGATCCCGACCACCGCGCGCGGGGTGGCGATCTTGATGGCCTGGATCTCGGTGTGCGCCCCGCGGTTGCCCACCGTGTCCATCAGCCAGGCCGTCTTCAGCACCAGCAGCCGCAGCTGCTCCACGGTCACCCGGGCGTCCGCGATCCAGTTCTGCACGACGCCCTGCGCCGCCAGCGGCTTGCCGAACGCGGTACGCGCGACCGCCCGCCGGCACATCAGCTCGATCGCCCGCTCCGCCATGCCGATCAGCCGCATGCAGTGGTGGATGCGGCCCGGCCCCAGCCGCGCCTGGGCGATGGCGAAGCCGCCGCCCTCCTCGCCCACCAGGTGGTCCGCCGGCACCCGCGCCCCGTGGAACAGCACCTCCGCGTGGCCGCCGTGGTAGTGGTCCTCGTACCCGTACACCTTCATCGCGCGCCGCACCTCGACGCCCGGGGTGTCCCGGGGCACCAGCAGCATCGACTGCTGGCGGCGCACGTCCGGGCCGTCGGGGTCGGTCTTGCCCATCACGATGAACACCCGGCAGTCCGGGTTCATCGCCCCGGAGATGTACCACTTCCGCCCCGTGACCACGTACGCGTCGCCGTCCCGCTCGATCCGGGTCTCGATGTTCGTCGCGTCGGAGGAGGCCACCTCCGGCTCGGTCATCGCGAAGGCCGAACGGATCTCACCGGCCAGCAGCGGCTCCAGCCACCGCTTCTGCTGCTCCTCGGACCCGAACTGGGCCAGCAGCTCCATGTTCCCGGTGTCCGGGGCCGCGCAGTTGAGGGCCGTGGGCGCCAACTGGGGGCTGCGCCCGGTGATTTCGGCCAGCGGTGCGTACTGGAGGTTGGTCAGGCCGGCGCCCCGGCCCTCGCCCGGCGCCCCGTGACCGTCCACGAAGAAGAGGTTCCACAGCCCCTGCCGCCGTGCCTCCGCCTTGAGTTCGGCCACCACCGGGGGCGTGTCCCAGGGGGAGGCGAGGCCGGCGCGCTGCTCCTCCGCGACCGCCTCGGCCGGGTACACGTACGCGTCCATGAAGGCCAGCAGCCGCTCCCGCAGCTCCTCGGTGCGCGCGTCGTATGCGAAGTCCATGCCGGATCAGCCTTCCTGAAGGGTCGTCAGGCCGTGCTCGATGAACACGGGAACCAGGGCGCCGATCTGCTCGAAGCCCGCGCCGACCGTCTGGCCGAGCGTGTAGCGGTAGTGGATGCCCTCCAGGATCACGGCCAGCTTGAACCAGGCGAAGGCCGTGTACCAGGCGATGCCCGAGGTGTCCCGGCCCGACCGTGCGGCGTACCGCTCGACCAGCTCGGCGGGGGAGGGGTGGCCGGGGGCGCCGCTGGTGGTGCTCACCGGGGAGTCGCCCAGGCCCAGGTCGGAGCTGTACATCACGAGCAGTCCGAGGTCGGTGAGGGGGTCGCCGAGCGTGGACATCTCCCAGTCCAGCACCGCCGCGATCCGGTCCTCGGCGTCGACGAGGACGTTGTCGAGGCGGTAGTCGCCGTGCACCACCGTCGGCGCGGGGGAGGCGGGCAGCCGGCGGGCCAGGGTGGCCTGGAGCTCGTCGATGCCGGCCAGTTCGCGGCTGCCGGAGGCCGCGAGCTGCTTGGCCCACCGGCGCAGCTGCCGGTCGAGGAACCCCTCGGGCCGGCCGAAGTCGCCCAGTCCCACCTCGTCCGGGTCCACCCGGTGCAGGTCGGCCAGGGTGTCCACGAGCCGCAGCACCACGTCCCGGGTGCGGGCGGGGCCGAGCGGGGCCAGCTGTGCGGCGGTCCGGTACGGGGTGCCGTCCACGAGCTCCATGACGTAGAACGGCGCCCCGATCACCTCGTCGTCCTCGCAGAGCAGTACGGGCGCGGGCACCGGCACCCGGGTGCCGTGCAGGGCCCGGATCACCCGGTGCTCGCGGGACATGTCGTGCGCGGTGGCGAGGACGTGCCCGAGCGGCGGCCGGCGGACCACCCAGCGGGTGTGGCCGTCGGTCACCGCGTAGGTGAGGTTGGAGCGGCCGCCCTCGATCAGCCGGCCGGTGAGGGGGCCGGCGGTGAGCGGCGGCCGCTCGCGGTCGAGCCGCTCGCGGAGCCGAGCCAGGTCGAGGCCCCGGGGGCCGGCTGGGGTCATGGGCGCACCTTCCGTCGGGAGGGGTGGGCGGATCGTCGCTGCCGCGTCCCGCCCATCATGCCGACCAGTCGGTATGCCGTCCAGGGGGTGGCCGGATCCCTCCTCTCCGGAGAGCCCGCCCGCCCTGGCCCCCCGGCCCCGGCCGCCCGGCCCCCGGCGCGGCCGGGCGGTCGGGCGGTCGGCCCCGTGTCACGCGTGACAGGCGACCGGCGTCCCGCCGTTCATCTCGGTCATGTCCGTCAGCAGGGCGACCAGGTCCAGCCGCGAGCCGCCCGGCTCGCCCGCCAGCTCGGCGTACGCCCGGTGCAGGTTGGCCACCAGCCGCTCGGGCTCCCGCCATTTCGCGAACTCCCCGAGGTCCGCCCGGCGGGCCGCCTCCAGCGGCGTGATCCCCTTGGCCCGGCCCTCCTCCGCCAGCGTCCCGACGAACCGCAGGTACCGCTCGGTCGCGTCGTACGCCGAGGCGTCGGTCAGCGGCCCGTGCCCCGGCACGACGGTCCGCGCGTCCAGCGAGCGCAGCAGGTCCAGGGCGCGGAGCGAGCCGGAGAGCGAGCCGAACGGGATGAACGGGGTGCCGCCCGCGAAGACCAGGTCGCCGGTGAAGACCACGCGCCGGTGCGGCAGCCACACCACCGAGTCGCCCGTCGTGTGCGCGACGCCCGGGTGCAGCACCCGTACCTCGGTGTTCCCGATGTGCAACGTCACACTGTCGTCGTACGTCAGCGTGGGCGCGGTGATGCTGATCTCCCCGAAGTCCGTCCGGGGCCAGATCAGGTGCAGCTGGTGGCCGGCGTCGAGCTGCTCCCGCCGGCTGTCGTGGTGCGCCACCACGGTCGCCTCGGGGAACACGCAGTTGCCGTAGGTGTGGTCGCCGTGGTGGTGCGTGTTCACGATGACCGAGGGCACCGCCGCGCCGGCCGCCGCGACGGCCTCCCGCAGCCACAGCGCCCGCCGCCGGGTGGCGGCCGTGTCCACCAGCAGGGTCCGTCCGCCGTCGCCGACGAACCCCGCGTTGCTCAGGCACCAGCCCCCGTCGGGCTGGACGTAGGCGTACACCTCGGGCGTCAACTCGACGGTGTAGGGCTCTTCGACGGTCGTTCCTGCGGTCATCACGGCTCCCCGGGTCGTGGTGCGGGCGGCAGCATCCTGCCAGCCGCCCCGCGCCCCGGGGGAGGGGGCCCCGGTGCGGGGCCCCCGGGCGGTCAGTGGTCGTCCCAGTGCCCGTCGTGCGCGGCGTGCCGGTGTCCGTCGTGCAGGTAGTCCAGGTGGTCGCCGTGCTCGACGGCGGGGTGCCCGCAGCCCTCGCCGTGGGCGTGCTCGTGGGCCTCGTGCGCGACGTGCGCGGTCGTCTCGCACTCGTCCCAGTGGCCCGAGTGCTCGCGGTGCAGGTGGCCGTCGTGGGCGTAGTCGACGTGGTCGCCGTGCGGGACCTCGGCGTGACCGCAGTCCGGCCCGTGGGCGTGCTCGTGGGTGCCGTGCTCTTGGTGCAGGGTGGTCATGGGCCGAGGCTAGTCCGTAGTGCCCTGGTATGTCCTGACGGACCGGCGTGCCGCGGGACAAGCCCGACCATCACATCAGCCCACGACAGCGCCCGGCCGCGCCGCCCGGGATCCGCCGCCCGGGATACGCCGGCCGGGATACGCCGGCCGCACCGATCGGCCGCCGCACCTGCCGGCCGCACCGACCGCCGGCCGGGCCCGCCCGCCGCGGGACGCCCGCTCAGGACGCGAGGATCACCACCACCGCGAAGCCCGACAGCACCGCGATGCCCAGCCCGGCCGAGAGCGCGTGGTGGACGGGAAGCAGCGCGGGCCGCGGCGCGGCCAGCGCCCGGATCCGGCGGTGGGCCACCACCAGGAACCCCGCCCAGACCAGCGTGATCAGCGCGGTCCCCGCCACCGTGACCGGCGAACCGGAGCTCCGCAGCGCCTGCTTGAGCGCCAGCACCGCCACCACCGTGCAGGTCAGGGTGGTACGCCGCCACGCCAGCCGGGTCCGCTCCGGCTGGAGCCCCGGATCCCGCGCCGTCGCCCCGTCGTCCGCCGTCGGCCCGGCCCCGCCGGCCCCCGGCACCCCGCCGGCCCCCGGAGGCCCGCCCGCCCCCGGCACCCCGGTCACTGCCCCGCCGTCCAGCCCAGCAGGACGACCACGATCATCACCACCGCGACGAGCGCCACGCCCAGCGTCAGCACCACCGGGAACCGGGAGGGCGGCAGGTCCTCGCCCCGCCGCATGGCCCGCTCGCACCGCATCCAGTGGTTGACCGCCCGCAGCGCACAGGCCGCGCCGACGACCAGCAGCGCGACCGCGATCCCGACGCGTACGCCCCACCGCAGGTCCGGCAGGAACTGGTCCACCGCGAACCCGCCGCCCACCAGCGCCAGCGCGGTCCGCACCCAGGCCAGGAAGGTCCGCTCGTTGGCCAGCGAGAACCGGTAGTCCGGGGTGCCGCCCTCGTCGCGGAGCAGCTCCGGCGAGAACCAGAAGCGCACGTCCTTCAGGAAGTCGATCACCCGGGCAATCTACTGCGGCCCCTCCCCGCGCCCCGCCCGGAAGGCCCTCAGCCGCCGGTACGCGTCGAGCCCGTCCGGCACCCACGCCCAGCCGTCGAGCCGCCGCTCCAGCTCGGCCTCGTCGAGGAAGGCGTGCCAGGCCACCTCCTCCGCCTGTGGATCGACCGCCATGTCACACCGCACCTCGTGCACGTACGACCACCAGGACTGCCCGGTCGCCGGGTCCTCGTACAGGAACTTGAAGAGCGGCACGGGCTGCGGCAGCCCGGACACCCCCAGCTCCTCCTCGGCCTCCCGCAGCGCGGCCTCGGCGTAGCTCTCGCCCGCGCCCACCACGCCGCCGACGAACATGTCGTACATCGACGGGAACACCAGCTTCGTCGCGGTCCGCCGGTGCACGAACACCCTCCCCTCGGCGTCGCGGGCCTGGACGAACACGCACCGGTGCCGCAGCCCCCGCTCGTACATCTCGCCCCGGGTGGCCCGCCCCACCACCCGGTCGTTCTCGTCCACGATGTCCAGGATCTCCTCGGAAGCGCTCATGGATTCATCCAAGCACCGCTGTTGACGGGTTACCGCCGCGTAGCCAAGATCTGGCCATGGCGTACGACGCAGACGTGATCGTTATCGGAGCCGGACTCGCGGGCCTCGCGGCCACCGCCGAGCTGGTGGACGCGGGCAGGAAGGTGATCCTGCTCGACCAGGAGCCCGAGCAGTCCCTCGGCGGCCAGGCCCACTGGTCCTTCGGCGGCCTGTTCTTCGTCGACTCGCCGGAACAGCGGCGCATGCGCATCAAGGACAGCCACGCCCTGGCCCTCCAGGACTGGCTCGGCACCGCCGGCTTCGACCGGCCCGAGGACCTCTGGCCCCGCCGCTGGGCCGAGGCGTACGTCGACTTCGCCGCGGGCGAGAAGCGGTCCTGGCTGCACGCCCAGGGCGTGCGCTTCTTCCCCGTCGTCGGCTGGGCCGAGCGCGGCGGCTACGACGCCAACGGGCACGGCAACTCCGTGCCCCGCTTCCACATCACCTGGGGCACCGGCCCCGGCCTGGTCGAGCCCTTCGAGCGGCGGGTGCGCGCCGGGGTGGCCCGGGGCCTGGTCGAGCTGCGGTTCCGGCACCGCGTCACCGGCCTCGGCCGCAGCGCCGGCGCCGTGGACACCGTCACCGGAGAGGTCCTGGAACCCTCCTCGGTCGCCCGCGGCCAGTCCAGCAGCCGCGAGGTCACCGGCGCCTTCGAACTCCGCGCCCAGGCCGTGATCGTCACCTCCGGAGGCATCGGCGGCAACCACGACCTGGTGCGCGCCCAGTGGCCGGCCCGCCTCGGCACCCCGCCCGCCAAGCTCCTCTCCGGTGTGCCCGCGCACGTCGACGGCCTGATGCTCGGCATCACCGAACGGGCGGGCGCGCGCCACATCAACAAGGACCGCATGTGGCACTACACCGAGGGCATCGAGAACTGGGACCCCATCTGGCCCCGCCACGGCATCCGCATCCTGCCCGGCCCCTCCAGCCTCTGGCTCGACGCCACCGGCAAGCGGCTGCCCGTACCGCTCTTCCCCGGCTTCGACACCCTCGGCACCCTCGAACACATCATGCGCACCGGCCACGACCACACCTGGTTCGTGCTCGACCAGCGCATCATCGGCAAGGAGTTCGCCCTCTCCGGCTCCGAGCAGAACCCCGACCTCACCGGCCGCTCGGTCCGCGACGTGATCAACCGCGCCCGGCAGGCCGTGCCCGGCCCGGTCCGGGCCTTCATGGACCACGGCGTGGACTTCGTCGTCGAGCGCGACCTGTCCGCCCTGGTCCGCGGCATGAACGCACTCACCAAGGAGCCGCTGATCGACGAGGAGGCGCTGCGCCGCGAGATCGTCGCCCGCGACCGCGAGATCACCAACCCGTTCACCAAGGACCTCCAGGTCACCGCCATCCACGGGGCCCGCAGGTACCTCGGCGACAAGCTGATCCGCACCGCCGCGCCGCACCGCATCCTGGACCCGAAGGCCGGCCCGCTGATCGCCGTACGGCTGAACATCCTCACCCGCAAGTCCCTCGGCGGGCTGGAGACCGACCTCTCCTCCCGGGTCCTCACCGAGGGCGGCGAGCCGCTGCCCGGCGTGTACGCGGCCGGGGAGGCGGCCGGCTTCGGCGGCGGGGGCGTGCACGGCTACCGCGCCCTGGAGGGCACCTTCCTCGGCGGCTGCCTGTTCTCCGGCCGTACGGCGGGCCGCGCGGCGGCGGCGGCCACCGGCTGACCCGGCACCGGCCGGGCCCGGCGCCGGCCGGGGCCCGTCAGCCCCGGCCGTCCGCCGTCCCGGCCGTGCTTCCGTGCGCCGGGCCGACCCGCTCGACCACCCGGAACCGCTCGGCGACGACCACCGTGTCATCGGTGACGTGGTACTCCGGGTCGCCGACGGCCGCCCGGACCGGCTCGCTGTGCCAGAACTCCTCGTGCACGGCGCGCCACTCGGCCACGGACGTGTACCCCTCGCCCTCGTCGAGGGCGTGCCGCAGGTCCACGTCCGCCAGCCGCAGCACCCGTACGCCGGTCACCTCGACCACCGCCACCCCCAGCCCGGCGGAGTCCACGAGCAGCGCGCGGTCGCCCGGCCGCGGCAGCGGCTCGCCCTCCGCCTCGTACTCGTCCAGCAGCCCGGTCGTGGTCGTCTTCGCGCCGCCGAGCACCGCGGCGACCAACTGGTCGCGCAGCGGACCCGGAAAGCCCAGCAGGAACGGCGGGAGGTTCTCGTACGTGCTCACCGCGGCAGCGTAACCCGGCCGGCACCCCCGCCGCCGGGGCGAACCTTCCAGCCAACTACGCTGCATTCCGGACCAGTTGAAACGCGCCACGTAGTGGACTGGACCTTGACTCGGAGCAACCCCTACCGCTTTGCTGTGCGTGATCATTCGCTCGTAGACCGTAGTTGACACCGATGACCGTGTGCCTGGAGGGAAGTCCGCGGATGTCGCCGCCTCCGCCGCCGCCCTTCGGCCGCCCCCGCAAGAAGGACGACCAGTTCTTCGACCCCGCCCTCTGCGACACCGAACTCGTCGACGTACGCGGTCAGTTCACCCAGGGCCGCTGGGTCAAGGCCCGCTCCCTGCTGGTCGCCACCGGAGACGACTGGGACCGCCGCGGCCACCGGGTGGTCGTCCTCGCCGAGACCCCGGCCGCCGTGGCCTGGTCCCGCGAATGGCTCCTCGCCGAACCCGAGAGCGCCGACGCCGCGACCCTCCTCGCCTGCGCCCAGGTCTTCGCCGCCCTGCGCGGAAAGGGTTCGCCGGAGAAGGCCGAGCAGGCCTGCCGCGCCGCCGCGGCCCGGGAACCCGCCGACCCCACGCCCTGGCTCGGACTCCTGCTGCTGGCCCGCGCCTTCGGCCCGGCCGAGGAGTTCACCCGCACCTTCGACCAGGTCCGCGCCCGGCACCGCGAGCACCACCACGCCCACCACCTGATGGTCGCCCGGCTCGCCGAGCACGCCCCGGCCGCCGGCCCCGACCCGCTCCACGAGGTGTACGACTTCGCCGCCTGGGCCGCCGAGGAGTCACCGGCCGACTCCCCGCTCGCCGTGCTGCCGGTCATCGCCCACGCCGAGCGGTACCGCGTGCTGGCCGCCGAGGGACACGCCCCCGGCGCCGCCGACCACTGGTCGGGCCGACGCGCCCGCCAGGTGCTGCGCTCGGCCTTCGACTGGTGGCTGGAGTGGGAGCGCGAGGACCACCCGCGCAACCGCATCGACCTCAACTTCCTCGCCCACGCCAAACTCTGCGAGGGCCGCCCGGCCGAGGCCGCCGCCCTGTTCCACCGGATCGGCCGGCACGCCACCCCCGCCCCCTGGTCGTACCCCGACCTCGACCCGCACCAGGCCTTCCTGGCCGCCCGCAGCGCGGCCCTCGGCTCGGCCTGACCCCCGGCACCACCCGCCCCGCCCAAGCACCACCGCGCCCCACCCCCGGCACCACCCGCCCCACGCTCCACCCCCGCACCCGCTCCACCCCTCCGCAACGCAGCACGCCGCACCACGCCGCACCACGCCGCACCACCGTCGGGACCATCCCCAGCCCGACCCCACCCCCGTTCGGAAAGGACCACCCGCCATGGCGACGGGCAGTTCCAGCACGCTCCCCGGCACGGCCGAGATACGCACGTACAAGGGACAGGACCGCGCGCTGCGCGCCGACCGGCTCGGCACCGCCGGCCTCCTGCTCTCCGTACTCGCCGCCAGCGCGCCCCTGATGGTCGTCGCCGGTGTGATGCCCACCACGTTCGGCGTGATGGGCATCGTCGGACAGCCCCTGCTGTTCGTGATCCTGGGCCTCGTCCTGGCGCTCTTCGGCGTCGGGTACGCCGAGATGAGCCGGCACGTCCACAACGCCGGCGCCTTCTACGCGTACATCGCCCGCGGCCTCGGCCCCACCGCGGGCGCCGGCGCCTCGCTGGTCGCCCTGGTCGCGTACAGCGCCATGCAGGTCGGCGTCTACGGGATCCTCGGCTTCGAGGTCTCCGGCCTCTTCGCCACCTACCTCGACACCGAGGTCGCCTGGTGGATCCCCGCCCTGGCGGGCGTCGCCGTCACCGGCGCGCTGGGCTGGCTCAAGATCGACCTCAACGCCCGGGTCCTCGGCGTGCTGCTGCTCGTCGAGTGCGCCCTCGTCGTCATCTTCGACGTCGCCGCCCTTGTCGAGCCGGGCCCGGAGGGCCGCTCGCTCGCCGCCTTCGACCCCTCCGCCCTCGGCGGCGCCGGCCTCGGCACCGCCCTGTGCTTCTGCATCGCCGCCTTCGTCGGCTTCGAGCAGTCCCCGGTGTACGCCGAGGAGACCAGCCGCCCGCACATCGTCGTCTCCCGCGTGATGTTCCTCGCGGTCGGCTTCGTCGCCCTCTTCTTCGCCCTCAGCGCCTGGGCCCTGACCGTCGCCACCGGCCCCGGCGCCGTGGTGGAGACCTCCGCGAAGGCCGGGCCCGGCCTGCTCTTCGAACTGACCGGCGCCCGCCTCGGCACCGCCTTCACGGACGTGCTGCACGTGCTCTTCGTCACGGGCATGTTCGCCGCCATGCTCAGCTTCCACAACGTCGTCGCCCGCTACGCGTTCGCCATGGGCCGCGAGGGCCTGCTCCCCTCCGCCTTCGGCCGCACCAGCCCCACCAGCGGCGCTCCGGCCACCGGTTCGCTGCTCCAGACCGTGGTCTCCGTGCTCGTCGTGGCCGCCTTCGCCCTCACCGACGACAAGCCGGCGGGCGACCCCACCACCCCGGTCCTGCACCTGTTCACCTGGATGGGCAGCGTCGGCGCCTTCGGCGTCACCGTGCTGATGGCCACCGCCTCGTTCGCCGTCATCGCCTTCTTCGTACGGCGCGGCGCGGCCGGCGCCCAGGTCTGGCGCCTGGCCGCGGCCGGCCTGGCCGGACTCGCCCTGCTCGGCATCGCCGTCTACACCGTCAAGGACTTCGGCGTCCTGGTCGGCGCCGGCCCCGGCTCCTCCCTGAGCTGGATCCTGCCCGGCCTCATCGGCGCCGCCGCGGTCCTCGGACTGCTCCACGGCACGGTCCTGCGCTCCCGCAACCCCGAGGCGCACGCCCGCATCGGCCTGGGCAACGAGGCCTTCCGCCTCGACCAGGCCGCCGCACACGACTGACCCCCGTCGCGTACCACGTCACACGTCATCCGGCGCGTCACCGATACCGCGCCACACCCCACCGAACCGGGCGGACCGCAGCAGCGGTCCGCCCGGTTTTGGCTGATCCAGTCGCTCATGGTCTCCTTGTGGCCGTTGTACCCATGCCCAGGACCGCGCCCGCAGGCCCGAGTCCGGGCGCCGGGTCACCGACGGGGCGATCCCCGGAGGTGCGGAGCGACCGCCGGACCGGCGGACCTCCGGCACCGCGGGCGGACCACAACAGACCGCCTCCGTGCCGCCCGGACCTGCCTGTCCCATCCACGAAGGCGAAGTCATACATGAGTGACCGCACCCTGACCGCGGCCCAGACGACCGCGGCGACCCCGCACGTCGACGCCGGTGACGAGGGCTACAGCAAGGACCTGAAGTCCCGCCACATCAACATGATCGCGATCGGCGGAGCGATAGGCACCGGCCTCTTCCTCGGCGCGGGCGGCCGCCTCGCCGGAGCCGGCCCCTCGCTGGCCATCGCGTACGCGGTCTGCGGCGTGTTCGCCTTCTTCGTCGTACGGGCCCTGGGCGAGCTGGTCCTCTACCGCCCCTCCTCGGGCGCCTTCGTCTCCTACGCCCGCGAGTTCATGGGCGAGAAGGGCGCGTACACCGCCGGCTGGCTGTACTTCCTCAACTGGTCGACCACCACGGTGGCCGACATCACGGCCGCCGCCACCTACGCCCACTTCTGGGCCATGTTCAGCGACATCCCCCAGTGGATCCTCGCGCTGATCGCCCTCTCCGTGGTGCTGGCCGCCAACCTCATCTCCGTCCGCTACTTCGGCGAGATGGAGTTCTGGTTCTCGATCGTCAAGGTCGCCGCCCTGGTCGCCTTCATGCTGGTGGGCATCTACCTCGTCGCCACCAGCCACCCCATCGACGGCCACACCCCGGGCCTGTCCAGCATCACCGACAACGGCGGCCTCTTCCCCTCCGGTGTGCTGCCGATGCTGCTCGTGGTCCAGGGCGTCGTCTTCGCGTACGCCTCCGTCGAGCTGTGCGGCGTCGCGGCCGGCGAGACCGAGAACCCCGAGAAGATCATGCCCAAGGCGATCAACTCGATCATGTGGCGCGTGGGCGTCTTCTACGTCGGCTCGGTCGTCCTGCTCGCCCTGCTGCTGCCGTACACCGCCTACTCCGGCGACCAGAGCCCGTTCGTCACCGTCTTCGACAAGCTCGGCGTCCCCGGCACCGCGGGCATCATGAACCTGGTCGTGCTGACCGCCGCGCTCTCCTCCCTGAACTCCGGCCTCTACTCCACCGGCCGCATCCTGCGCTCCATGGCGATGTCCGGCTCCGCGCCGCGGTTCACCGCGCGCATGAACAAGGGCAAGGTCCCCTACGGCGGCGTGCTCTTCACCGCCGCCTTCGGCGTGGCCGGCGTGGCCCTGAACTACTTCGTGCCCTCCGACGCCTTCGAGATCGTCCTGAACCTCGCCTCGATCGGCATCCTCGGCACCTGGGCCATGGTCATGATCTGCTCGCTGCTCTTCTGGCGCCGCTCGCAGGCCGGCCTGGTCACCCGCCCCGGCTACCGGCTGCCCTGGGCCCCGTACACGCAGATCGTCACGCTGGTCTTCCTCGTCACCGTGCTGGTCCTGATGTGGAGCGACGGGGGAGTGGGCCGCCAGACGGTGATGTTCCTGCCCCTGATCGGCGCCGCGCTGGTCGGCGGCTGGTACCTGGTCCGCCGCCGGGTGGCCGCCATCGCCGCCGGCACGGACACCGCGACCGCGACGCGCAACCGCTGACCACGTCCCGCGACGCCGAAGGGCCCCGCGGGCCGGGACGCTCCCGGCCCGCGGGGCCCTTCGCGTTCCCCCGGGCGCCCGGTCACCGGTGACACCGCAATGTCACACGTGACCGCCGCACCCGGCCGGGTAACGGCGAGGACCCCAGCCGTGTCGACTGGGGTCCTCATCTGTGTCCGAGGGGGGACTTGAACCCCCACGCCCGATAAAGGGCACTAGCACCTCAAGCTAGCGCGTCTGCCATTCCGCCACCCGGACAAGGTGTCTGTCTCGCGTCCCTTCCGGGCCGCTCCGACGAAGAGAACATTACCAGGGATTCGGAGTGCTCCGATCACACCCCCCGCGCGCCCCCTCCGGGCCCGCTCCCACGCCCCGGTCCCCGCGGGTCCGGCCGGGTCCGGCCTTGGGCCGCGGCGCCGGGGGCGAGAGGATGAGGGGGATCACCGGCACCGAGTGTGGGAGGAAGCAGCGTGAGCGAGTCGAGCACCGGCAGGACCGTCTCCGGCGAGGACGAGGTCGTCGACCTCTGCCGGGAGCTGATCCGGATCGACACCAGCAACTACGGCGACCACTCGGGCCCGGGTGAGCGCAAGGCCGCCGAGTACGTGGCGGAGAAGCTCGCCGAGGTCGGCCTGGAGCCGCAGATCTTCGAGTCCCACAAGGGGCGCGCCTCCACCGTCGCCCGGATCGCGGGCGAGGACCCGTCCAAGCCCGCCCTGCTCATCCACGGGCACACCGACGTGGTCCCGGCCAACGCGGCCGACTGGACCCACCACCCGTTCTCGGGCGAGGTGGCCGACGGCTGCGTGTGGGGCCGCGGGGCCGTCGACATGAAGGACATGGACGCGATGACCCTCGCGGTCGTCCGCGACCGCCTGCGCAGCGGCCGCAAGCCCCCGCGGGACATCGTGCTGGCCTTCCTGGCCGACGAGGAGGCCGGCGGCACGTACGGCGCCCGCCACCTGGTCGACAAGCACCCCGACCTCTTCGAGGGCGTCACCGAGGCCATCGGCGAGGTGGGCGGCTTCTCCTTCACGGTCAACGAGAACCTGCGCCTCTACCTGGTCGAGACGGCGCAGAAGGGCATGCACTGGATGCGCCTCACCGTCGAGGGCACCGCGGGCCACGGCTCGATGACCAACAACGACAACGCCATCACCGAGCTGTGCGAGGCCGTCGGCCGGCTGGGCCGGCACCAGTGGCCGGTCCGGGTCACCAAGACGGTGCGGTCCTTCCTGGACGAGCTCTCCGACGCCCTGGGCACCCCCCTCGACCCCGAGGACATGGACGGCACCCTCGCCAAGCTCGGCGGCATCGCCAAGATGGTCGGCGCGACCCTGCGGAACTCCGCGGCCCCCACGATGCTCGGCGCCGGCTACAAGGTGAACGTCATCCCCGGCCAGGCCACCGCGCACGTCGACGGCCGCTTCCTGCCCGGCTACGAGCAGGAGTTCCTGGCCGACCTCGACCGGATCCTCGGCCCCCGGGTCAGGCGGGAGGACGTGCACGGCGACAAGGCCCTGGAGACCGACTTCGACGGCCGTCTGGTCGACGCCATGCAGACCGCCCTCAAGGCCGAGGACCCGATCGCCCGCGCCGTGCCGTACATGCTCTCCGGCGGCACGGACGCGAAGTCCTTCGACGACCTCGGCATCCGCTGCTTCGGCTTCGCGCCGCTCCAGCTGCCGCCCGAGCTGGACTTCGCCGGCATGTTCCACGGCGTCGACGAGCGCGTACCCGTCGACGGCCTGAAGTTCGGCGTGCGCGTGCTCGACCGATTCATCGACAACTGCTGAACGGTCGCCAAGGTGTTCGCACACCACGCGGAAGAGTGAATGCGACCATAAGCTCGTAGCCCTGGTTGGTCCTCCTCGTTGTTGGTGGTGCGGTCCGCGGCTGGGACCGCATTGCCTACTAGGAGGAATGATGATCAAGAAGGTTGTCGCTGCTGCGGCTGCCACCGGTGGCCTGGTTCTCGCGGGTGCGGGCCTCGCCGTCGCCGACGCCGGTGCCCAGGGTGCCGCTGTCGGTTCGCCCGGTGTGCTCTCCGGCAACGTCGTCCAGGTCCCGGTCCACGTGCCGGTCAACGTGTGCGGCAACACGGTCAACGTGATCGGCCTGCTGAACCCGGCCTTCGGCAACACCTGCGTCAACGCCTGACGTCGAAGTCTCACCCTTCCAAGGGTCTGAGCCCGGGCCCCGGAACGCACCTCCCGCGTTCCGGGGCCGCGGGCCATCCAGCACTTCGGCGTCCGGGCAGGGGAGCACGTACGCCGATCCGGAACGTACAAGCAGGGAACGAGCAGCAATGCGACAGGTCACCAGGAAGACTCTCTTCACCATGGCGGCCGCGGGCGGTGCCCTCGCTCTGGGTGGGGGCTACGCACACGCGGATTCCGGTGCCGTGGGGGGCACTTCGAATTCCCCGGGCGTTCTGTCCGGGAACACCATCCAGGCGCCGGTGCACGCACCCGTGAACGCCTGTGGCAACACCGTCTCCGTCATCGGTCTGCTGAACCCGGCCGCGGGCAACCGCTGCGCCAACACGGGCGGCGGCCACGGCGGCCACGGCGGGTACGGCGGCTCCGGCGACCACGCCGGCGGCGGATCCGGCTCCGGCGCGCACGGCGACGCCCACGGCTCGCCGGGGGTGGGCTCGGGGAACCTGATCCAGGCGCCGGTCCGGCTCCCGGTCAACGCCTGCGGGAACACGGCCGACGTGGTCGGTCTGCTGAACCCCGCGCTGGGAAACGATTGCGCCAATCTTCCGGGCCCCGGAAAGCCGGGCCATCCGGGCACTCCGGGCCATCCCGGACACCCCGGCAACCCTGGCACTCCGGGCCACCCGGGTACCCCCGGCACTCCGGGCCACCCCGGTAACCCGGGTACGCCGGGGACTCCCGGAACCCCCGGCACCCCGGGTACGCCCGGTCACCCCGGCACCCCGGGCACGCCCGGAACCCCCGGCAACCCCGGCACGCCGGCCCAGCCCGGCCCCGGCAAGAACCACACGGGGAAGCCCGGCACCCCGGACACGGCGAAGCCGGGCACCGGCCGCATCGGCACCGGTGTCCACGGCGTGCGCGGCTCCGAGCTCGCGCACACGGGCGCGGGAGCACTCGGCGCGGGCCTCCCGCTCGCCGGCGGCATGCTCCTCGCCGGAACCGTGCTCTACCGCCGCACCCGCGGCGACGGCGCCGCCGGCTAGCCGGCGCCCGTCACCCGGATCCGGGCCACCCCGGTCTCACCAGGTGGCCCGGAGCTGGCGGATGATCCGGCGGCGCAGCCGCACCCGGCGACTGCCGTCCCGGTGCAGGCTCAACCGGTCCAGCTCCCAGTTCCCGTACTCGGCATGGTCGGTCAGCAGACGGGTCGCCTCCTTACGGCTCACACCGCGCGGCACGTACACGTCGACGAATTCGTATTCCGGCATCGCATCTATTGTGCGGGCACGGGCCTCGTACGGATAGCGTCTGCACTATGTCTGATGCCGCTCAGCCCACCGCTGCCGAGGTACGCGCCGCCGCCGAGGCGGTCAAGACCGCGCTGGACCGTCACCTGGCGGCGGTCGAAGGCCGGTCAGGGGACGACGACCCGGCCGTCTACGCCGCCTTCAACGAACTGGCCGCAGCGGCCGAGGAGTACGACGAACTGCTCTACGAGCGGTACGACGAGGTGACCCCCTTCGAGATCCCCGCCGGCGAGGGCCAGGCCCCGTACAGCGGGCCCGCCGAACCCACCTCCTTCAGCGTCCTGATCCGCCGCGACTACCTGGTCGCCGAACCCCAGCGGCTGATCGCCCAGGCCGACCGCGTCGCCGCCCTGCACCACGAGGACGAGCCCGGCGACGGAGGGGGCACGGCCGAGGCCCTCGGGGTGCTCTTCGGCGAGTACGAACCCGACGAGATCGCCTCCCGCTACAAGGAGTTCGGACTCGAAGAGGGCGACTCCACGCTCTGGATAACGGCGGCCGAGGAGGCCCCCGAGCCCGGCGAGTGGCTCAACACCCCGTTCGACCACGCCGATCCGGGCAGCGTGCTGCACCGCATCGACGTCAGCTCGGTCTTCGACGACGAACTCGACGACGAGGAACTGGAACCCCTCGACCGCTGACCGCCCCGCCCGCCGACCGCCCGGACCCCGGGCCCGCCCACCGATCGCCCGGACCCCGGGCCCGCCCACCGATCGCCCGGACCCCGGGCCCGCACGACGGCCGGCCGGCCCGGCCACCACGAGAACGGCGCCCGGCAGCCCCCTCAGGGGCCGCCGGGCGCCGCTCGTACCGGCCGTACCGGCCCCGCCCGGCTACTCCTGCGCGGTCTGCGCCGCCAGCGTCCGCAGCAGGGCCGTCAGCCGCGTCGTACGGGGCTTCGGCAGCACCTCCGCCACGGCCCGCGGCAGTGCCTGGTCCACGCCGTGCACCACCGACAGGTGACGCTCGGCCCGGCCGAACGCCGTGTACACCCAGTCCCGCGACAGCGCCTCCGGCGCGTCGCCCGGCAGCACGACCACCACGGCCGGCCAGCGGCTGCCCACCGCCTGGTGCGCGGTCACCGCCCAGCCGTGCCGCACCGCCTGCTCCACCCGGTCCTGCGGTACGACGACCCGCTCGCCCGCGCAGTCCAGGTGCAGCCCCGCGGCATCCGCCGAGACCACCCGGCCCGGCACGGCCCGGCCCGGGGCCGGCACGTGCACCACCGGGTCGCCGGGGTCGAAGCCGCCGAACCGTCCGGGACCGGGGTTCAGCCGCTCCTTCAGCGCCGCGTTCAGCGCCCGGGTGCCCGCCGCGCCGCCGTGCCCGGGGGTGATCACCCGGACCTGGTCGGCGGCCACCCCGAAGGCGCGCGGCACCGAGTCCGCGACCAGCTGCACCGTGCGGTGCACGGCCTCGCCCGCGTCCCGCACCGGGACGATCACGACCTCCTTGCCGGGGGCGTCGACCTGGTTCAGCTCGCCCACGCCGATGCCGGACACCAGCTCGCCGACCGGGCCCGGGTCGGGGGTGCGCGAGGCGACCTGCGGGCAGACCCGGGCCGCGATCAGATCGCCGAACACCCGGCCGGCACCCGCCGATCCGAGCACCGCGGGATCGCCGCTCAGCACCAGCCGCGCGCCGTCCGGCACCGACTCCACCAGCGCCGCCGCCCGGTCCACGTCCAGCTGGGGGGCGTCCAGCACGACCAGCAGGTCCAGCGCGAGCGCGCCCTCCGCGTCCCGGCCGGGACCCTCCGTGCCGGACAGCAGACCGGCGACGGTGACCGCGCCGGCCCCCAGGCGGTCCCGCGCGTCGGCGGTGTGGGTGGCCGCGCAGGCCCGCAGGCCCAGGGACCGGGCGGCGGCCACCAGCGCGGCCGGTTCCGCCCGGGCGGCCTCGCCGCCGGTGTGGACGACCAGGCCGTGCCCGGCGGCCGCGCGGACCAGCTCGGCCGCGGACGGCGACGGCGCCTGTGCCGCGGCCCCCTCCCAGTCGGCGTCCCCGCCCTTGCCGAACGTGCCGATCAGCCGGAACAGGCCGTCCGCGAGGCTCTCCTCGGCCAGCGTGTGGCTCTCCAGACCGAGCAGGACCCGGACCGGAACCTCCTCGTCCGCCTCCTCGGGGTCCTCGGTGCCCCGCGCGGCCGCCGGTTCGCCGAGGGGCTCGTGGAAGACGATCACGGTGCCCTCGGAGACGGCCAGTTCCACCGCCCGCTCCGGGTCGGGCACCGCGTACTGCCCGAGCGCGGACGCCAGGACGGGCTGCTCCAGGGCCGTGTGTCCCTTGAGCGCCGCCTGCTCCAGCAGCCAGCCGGTCAGGGCGAGTACGCGCCGCTCGTCCCCGGGACCGCAGTCCGGGCCCAGCAGCGCGCGGGCGAAGCCGTCGGCCTGGGCGGGCCGCACGGACGTGACCGCCAGCAGCCGCCAGGGGTCCTCGCGCAGCAGCTCCGCCGCACCGGTCCCGAGCGCCTCGACGGCGGGCCCGGCCAGGGCCTCCGGGGCACCTCCGCCGGCCAGCACCTCGCGGACCGCGGCGAGGACTTCGGGGGTGGCGGCGGGTGCCGGGGCCGGGGCGGGGGCGCGTGGCGCCGGCGGGGGAGCGGGGGCCGCCCGGCGGGGCGCGGGCGCGGCGTCGTCGAACACGGGCCGGGCGGGCTTGCCGCCGCTCTCCACGGCACGTACCGCGGCCAGCAGGTCGGCCGCGGTGCCGCTCAGCTTGGCGCCGGCCTCGATGGGCGCGGTGCGCTCGGCCCTGCGCCGGGCGATGCGCTCCCGCTCGACCTTCTGCGCGGCCAGCTCGGCCTCGGCCTCGCTCAGCTGCGGTGCCCCGCCGCCCGCCGCGTCCGTACCGGCCTCCGCGTCCGTACCGCCCTCCGCGTCCTTACCGCCCTCCGCGTCCTTACCGCCCTCCGCGTCCGTACCGGCGGCCCCGTCCGCGCCGTCCGGCGCCCCGCTGCCGTCCTGCGCCTCGGCGTCCGGGGTGTCCTCCGGGTGCGCGGCGTCCGAGGGGCCGGCGGCCTCCGGCGCCGTCGGTGCCCCGGTGTCTCCGGGCTCCCCGGTCTGCGGCGCCTCGGGCGCCCCCGGCTCCGTGCTCACAGCTCGCTCCAGTCCTGGTCGGGATAGCGGTGCACCGGCGCGGACACGTCGTCCAGCGCCAGGCGGATCTCCTCGGGAAGACTAAGGGCCTCCACTGACAGTGCCTCCGTCAGCTGCTGCGCCGTCCGCGCGCCGACCACCGGCGCGGCCACGCCCGGCCGGTCGCGCACCCAGGCCAGCGCCACCTGGAGCGGGGTGACCGCGAGCCCGTTCGCCGCCGTCACCACCGCGTCCACGATGCGGCTCGCGGTGTCGTCCAGGTACGGCGCGACGAAGGGCGCCAGGTGCTCGGAGTCGCCCCGTGAGCCCACCGGCGCGGCGCCGCCCCGGTACTTGCCCGTCAGCACCCCGCGCCCGAGCGGGGAGGACGGCAGCAGCCCGAGGCCCAGGTCCAGGGCGGCGGGCAGCACCTCGCGTTCGACGCCCCGCTGGAGCAGCGAGTACTCCATCTGCGTGCTCGCCAGCGGGGTGCGCGCGCCCGGCGCGGCGAGCTGCCAGGTCCCGGCCTTGGCCAGCTGCCAGCCGGACAGGTTCGACACGCCGACGTACCGGGCCCGGCCGCTGGTCACCGCCAGGTCCAGTGCCCCGAGGGTCTCCTCCAGCGGGGTGTGCGGGTCGAAGGCGTGCAGCTGCCAGAGGTCCACGTGGTCGGTGCCGAGCCGGGCCAGCGAGTCGTCCAGCGCGGCCAGCAGGTGCCCGCGGGAGCCGTCGGACCGCCGGTCGGGGTCGGGCACGCTGCCCGCCTTGGTGGCGATCACCAGGTCGCGCCGGGGCACGAGCCCGCCGATGAGCTGCCCGAGCAGGTACTCGGCGTCCCCGCCGCCGTACACGTCGGCGGTGTCGACCAGCGTGCCGCCCGCCTCCCAGAAGGTCTTCAACTGGTCGGCGGCGTCGTGCTCGTCGGTGTCCCGTCCCCAGGTGAGCGTGCCGAGCCCGATCCGGGACACCCGCAGGCCGGTGCGGCCGAGTTGCCTCTGCTCCATGAGCGCTGAGACTACTGGGGGCACTGACGGATCGGACCCGTGCGCGCTACAGTCCCGGCACCAGGACGTTACTGATCGGTAAGGGGACAGGTCATGAGGCTCGGCATCAACCTCGGCTACTGGGGCGCGGGCATGGACGCCGACAATCTCGCCGTCGCGCGGGAGGCGGACCGCCTCGGCTACGACGTCTGCTGGGCGGCGGAGGCCTACGGTTCCGACGCGCCGACCGTGCTCTCCTGGGTCGCCGCGCAGACCGAGCGCATCGACGTGGGCTCGGCCATCATGCAGATCCCGGCCCGCCAGCCCGCTATGACGGCGATGACGGCGGCCACCCTCGACTCGCTCTCGGGCGGCCGGTTCCGGCTGGGCCTCGGCGTCTCGGGCCCGCAGGTCTCCGAGGGCTGGTACGGCGTCAAGTTCGACAAGCCGCTGGCCCGCACCCGCGAGTACGTCGAGATCGTGCGCAAGGCGATGACCCGCGAGCGGCTGTCGTACGACGGGGAGCACTGGACGCTGCCGCTGCCCGGCGGCCCCGGCAAGCCGATCAAGCTGACCGTCCACCCGGAGCGCGAGCACATCCCGCTCTACATCGCGGCGATCGGCCCGAAGAACCTGGAGCAGACCGGCGAGATCGCCGACGGCGCCCTGCTGATCTTCCCGGCGGCCGAGCACCTGGAGGCCACCGCGCTGACCCACATCCGGGCGGGCCGCGAGAAGGCCGGGCTGACCATGGAGGGCTTCGACGTGTGCCCGACGGTCCCGCTGGCGGTGGGCCCGGACGTGACCGGTCTGGCCGACATGTTCCGCCCGTACACCGCGCTGTACGTGGGCGGCATGGGCAGCCGGAAGCAGAACTTCTACAACCAGCTCGCGCAGCGCATGGGGTACGAGAAGGAGGCCGCCGAGATCCAGGACAAGTACCTGGGCGGCGACAAGGCGGGCGCGGCCGCGGCCGTACCGCACCAGCTGATCGACTCCACGACCCTGCTCGGGCCGGTGGAGCGGATCGCGGACGGGATGAAGGCGTACGCGGAGGCGGGGGTCACGACGCTGACGCTGGCCCCGGCGGGCTTCACGCGGGACGAGCGGCTCGCCTCGCTGCGGGCCGGCGTCGAGGCGCTGGAGCTGGCGGGCCTGGCCTAGGCCCCGGGCCGGGAAGAGGGCCGCGGCCGTGGTGGGGGCTCGGGGGTCTTCCCCGCCACGGCCGTCACCGCGAACAACGCGCCAGGGGCCCGGGTGGTTACGGGCCACCCGGCCCCGGACCTCAGCCGGACCTCCGCCGGGCCCCGCCGCGGGCGTCATCCGTTCGGCCGAGTCCGTCCGGCACCCGGTTGCCCGGGCACCCCGCCGGCAGTTGACTCGTAGGCCGGGGGTGACCGCGAAAGAGGTGGCAGTCATGCTCTCGGCCCGAAGCCTGTTCCAGGAGATCATCGACAACGACGAGTCCTACGCGCTCTTCTGCTCCATCGCGGCCAGCGGGGAGACGCAGGGCGGCTGGGAGAACGCCCGGATCGCCGCGCTCGTGCCGGTCGGCATGGCGGACATGGCCCCGAAGATCACCCGGCACGGCGCCGACGAGGACAAGCACGGCAGGATCTTCCGGCAGCTGCTGAAGAAGCGCGGCCTGGAGCCGGTCCCGGTGCCGCCCGAGACGGACTACACGATGCTGCTGGAGAAGAACGGCATCGGCCTGGCCCACTCGAAACTGCGCGCCGAGGAGCGGCTGACCGAGGAGGACATCGTCGTGTACCTCTCGCACAGCCGGGTCACCGAGCAGCGGGCCGCGGACCAGATGGTGATGCTCAGGAAGCACTTCGGGGACCACCCCGAGGTCGGCCGGGCCATCCGGATGATCAGCAACGACGAGGACAACCACCTCGCCTACTGCCACGAGGAGCTGCTGCGGCTCAACCACGAGGGCCACGGCCGCACGATCCAGCGGGTGCTGCGGGAGAGCGCGCTCGCGGAGATCGTCGTCTACCGGGACGTCAGCCTCGCCGTGATGGAGCACATGGGCCGGATCCTGAAGTGGCCGAGGGCGAAGTCCGCCGCGCTGGCCGCCGGCATCCGGGGCATGCACGGGTACGAGCGCTTCGCCGGCTGGCACCGGGCGGTGGGCCTGGCCATGCCGGAGCGGCGCGACGCCCTCGGCGGGCCGTTCACCCCGGTGCCGGAGCCGGTCTGACCCGGGGCCGGTCCGAGCCGGGCCGGAGCCGGTCCGAGCCGGAGCCGGTCCGGCCGGGGGCCGGGCAGGTCCGGGCCGGGCCGTCCGTACCCGTACGGGGCCCGGGCTACAGCCAGCCGCGCCGCTTGAAGAGCCGGTGGAGCCCCCACACCGTCAGGCCCATCAGCAGCAGCACCCCGGGGTAGCCGAGCCGCCAGCCCAGCTCCGGCATGTGGCTGAAGTTCATGCCGTAGATGCCGGCCACCATCGTGGGCACCGCGGCCATCGCCGCCCACGCCGAGATCTTGCGCATGTCGTCGTTCTGGCGCACGCCCATCTGGGCGAGGTGGGCCGCGAGGGCGTCGCTGAGCAGCCGGTCCAGGCCCTCGACGTACTCGTTGGCCTTGGTGAGGTGGTCGGCCACGTCCCGGAAGAACGGCCGGGAGTGCTCGTGCACGAAGGGCACCCCCGGGCCGGTCAGCCGGGCCATCGGCTGCGCCAGCGGGGCGGTGGCCCGGCGGAACTCCAGGACCTGGCGCTTGAAGCCGTAGATCCGCGCGGCGGTGTTCCTGGGGTCCCCGCCGTCCGGCTGGAACACCTCGGTCTCCAGCTCCTCCAGGTCGGCCTGGAGCTCGGCCGCCACCTCGATGTAGTGGTCGACCACCATGTCGCTGACGGCGTACAGCACGGCGGTCGGCCCGTGCCGCAGCACGTCCGTCTCCCGCTCCAGGCGGCTGCGCACGGGCGCCAGCGCGCCGCCCTGGCCGTGCCGCACGGTGACCACGAAGGAGTCGCCGACGAAGACCATCAGCTCGCCGGTGGTGACGGTGTCCCGCCGCACGTCGTACAGCACCGGCTTGAGGACGACGAACAGCGAGTCGTCGTACACCTCCAGCTTGGGCCGCTGATGCGCGGTCAGCGCGTCCTCGACGGCGAGGGGGTGCAGGCCGAACTCGCTGCTGACGTGTTCGAACTCCTTCTCCGTGGGCTCGTGCATGCCCACCCAGAGGAAGGCGTCGCCGGCGGCCCGTGCCTCGTCGAGGGCGTCGGAGAGGTCCGCCGGCCCCGCCACCCGCTTCCCGTCCCGGTAAATCGCGCTGTCCACAATCATTCGGGCATTCTTCCCCGGCCCCGCCCGGGGCGCACGCCAGCGCCTACGCTGGGGGCCATGGCGACCTTGATCCTGGTGCGGCACGGACGCTCGACCGCGAACACCTCCGGCGTGCTGGCGGGGTTGACCCCCGGCATCGCCCTCGACGAGCACGGCGCCGCGCAGGCGGCGGCCCTGCCGGGCCGGCTGGCGGGCCTGCCGCTGGCCGCGGCGGTGACCAGCCCGCTCCAGCGCTGCCGGGAGACCCTGGCCCCGCTGCTGGCCGCGCGGCCGGAGCTGCCGCTGCACACCGAGGAGCGGATCGGGGAGTGCGACTACGGCGACTGGTCGGGCCGCAAGCTCGCCGAACTGGCCGACGAGCCGCTGATGAAGGTGGTCCAGCAGCACCCGTCCGCCGCCGCCTTCCCGGGCGGCGAATCCATGCGGAACATGCACTTCCGGTCGGCGGAGGCGGTGCGCGAGTGGAACGCCCGCGTCGAGGCCGAGCACGGCCCGGACGCGCTGTTCCTGATGTGCTCCCACGGGGACGTCATCAAGTCCCTTGTGGCGGACGCCCTCGGCCTGCACCTCGACCTGTTCCAGCGGGTCTCCGTCGAGCCCTGTTCCGTCACCGTGATCCGCTACACCCGGACCCGGCCCTTCCTGCTCCGGCTGGGCGACACCGGCGACTTCGCCTCGCTGGTGCCCCGCGAGCCGGCCCCCGAGGACGCGGCGGAGCCCGGCGATGGCGGGAACGCGGTGGTGGGGGGCGGTGCGGGCGCGGGTTGATCCACCGGCGCAGTAGGGTGGATGAACCTGAAACGTAATCTGCCCGCCCTGCGCTGTCGGCGCCGATGAATCTGGAGACTGGACGTGCCCCGTCAGGTGTTCCTCTACGACCCGCCGGACCGCTTCGTGGCCGGCACGGTCGGTCTGCCTGGACGCCGTACGTTCTTCCTCCAGGCCTCCGCCGGCCCCCGCGTCACCAGCGTCTCCCTGGAGAAGACCCAGGTCGCCGCGCTGGCCGAGCGGATGGACGAGCTGCTGGACGAGGTCGTCCGGCGGACCGGCGGCAACGCGCCCGTCCCGGCCGTGGCCCCCGCGGAGGCGGCCGACACCGCGCCGCTGGACGTCCCGGTGGACGAGGAGTTCCGCGTCGGCACCATGGCCCTGGCCTGGGACGGCGAGGAGCAGCGGATGATCGTCGAGGCGCAGGCCCTGGTCGAGCTCGACGCGGACTCCGAGGAGGACCTCGCCGAGGCCGAGGAGCGGCTGCTCCAGGACGAGGAGAACGGCCCGCCCATGCTGCGGGTGCGGCTCACCGGGGCGCAGGCCCGCGCCTTCGCCAAGCGGGCCCTGGACGTGGTCAACGCCGGGCGGCCGCCGTGCCCCCTGTGCAGCCTGCCGCTGGACCCGGAGGGACACGTATGCCCGCGCCAGAACGGATACCGCCGCGGAGCGTGACGGTGGAGCCGAGCGTGCCCGCCGCCGGGGAAGCGGGACGGACCGCGACCGAGGAGCTGCTCGCCCTCGGTGAGCTGACCGTGCGCGGACGGATCCGCGAGGCGTCGAACGCGGTGCTGCTGTGCGATGTCACGCGTGACGGTGCAACGTCACCGTGCGTGTACAAGCCCGTCGCGGGGGAGCGCCCGCTGTGGGACTTCCCCGACGGGAACCTGGCCCGCCGGGAGGTCGCGGCCTACCTGGTCTCCGAGGCCACCGGCTGGGGCCTGGTCCCGCCCACCGTGCTGCGCGACGGCCCCTACGGCGAGGGCATGGTCCAGCAGTGGATCGACGCCGGCCCCGACGCGCCCGAGGAGGCCCTGCTGGCCCTCGTCGAGGGCGAGGAGCCCGGCGAGGGCTGGAAGGCCGTGGGCTTCGCCGACGTCGGGGAGGGCCGCACCGCCCTCCTCGTCCACGCCGACGACGAGCGGCTGCGCCGCCTCGCGGTACTCGACGCCGTGATCAACAACGGCGACCGCAAGGGCGGGCACCTGCTGCCCGGCCCCGGCGGGCGGCTCTACGGCATCGACCACGGCGTCACCTTCAACACCGAGGACAAGCTGCGCACCCTGCTGTGGGGCTGGGCGGACGAACCCCTCACCGACGAGGCCCTGGCCGTCCTGGACCGGCTCGCCGCCGCGCTCGCCGCGGGAGCCCCCCTCGCCACCCGGCTGGCCGAACTGATCACGCCCGACGAGCTGGCCGCCGTACGGGGCCGAGTGGGGCGGCTGACCGCCACCGGACGGCACCCCAAGCCCAGCGGACAGTGGCCGGCGATCCCCTGGCCACCGGTCTGACCTCCGCAAACGGGCCATGCACAGGAGCGGGGCGGGCGCAAGAGCGCCTATCCGGCCAACCGCCCGGATCCCGTTCGTTTCCGGAACAGGTGTCCGGTTAGGCTCAAGGCATGCATGCCTGGCCCGCTTCTGAGGTTCCCGCCCTGCCCGGCAAGGGCCGCGACCTCCAGATCCACGACACCGCGACCCAGGGGAAGATCACCCTCGACCCCGGTCCCGTCGCCCGCATCTACGTCTGCGGCATCACCCCGTACGACGCGACCCACATCGGTCACGCGGCGACCTACAACGCGTTCGACCTCGTGCAGCGCGTGTGGCTCGACACCAAGCGGCAGGTCCACTACGTCCAGAACGTGACGGACGTCGACGACCCGCTGCTGGAGCGGGCCGAGCGCGACGGCCACGACTGGACCGAACTCGCCGAGCGCGAGACCGCCCTGTTCCGCGAGGACATGACCGCCCTGCGGATGCTCCCGCCGCAGCACTACATCGGCGCCGTCGAGGCCATACCCGGCATCGTCCCGCTCGTCGAGCGGCTCCGGGACGCGGGCGCCGCGTACGAGCTCGACGGCGACGTCTACTTCTCCGTCGAGTCCGACCCCCAGTTCGGCACGGTCTCCCACCTGGACGCCGAGGCGATGCGGCTGCTCTCCGCCGAGCGCGGCGGCGACCCGGACCGCCCGGGCAAGAAGAACCCGCTCGACCCGATGCTGTGGATGGCCGCCCGCGAGGGCGAGCCCAGCTGGGACGGCGGCACGCTGGGGCGCGGCCGCCCCGGCTGGCACATCGAGTGCGTCGCCATCGCCCTGGACCACCTGGGCATGGGCTTCGACATCCAGGGCGGCGGCTCCGACCTGGCCTTCCCGCACCACGAGATGGGCGCCTCGCACGCCCAGGTGCTCACCGGCGAGTTCCCGATGGCCAAGGCCTACGTGCACGCGGGCATGGTCGCGCTGCACGGCGAGAAGATGTCGAAGTCCAAGGGCAACCTGGTCTTCGTCTCGAAGCTGCGGCGCGACGGGGTCGACCCGGGCGCCATCCGGCTGGCCCTGCTGGCCCACCACTACCGCGAGGACTGGGAGTGGACGGACCAGGTGCTCGCCGACGCCGAGGCGCGCCTGGCGCGCTGGCGCGCGGCCGTGTCCTGGCCGGACGGCCCCTCGGCCGACGCGCTGGTCGAGGAGGTCCGCGAGGCCCTCTCCGACGACCTGAACGCCCCGGCGGCCCTCGCGGCCGTCGACCGCTGGGTGGCCCTCCAGGAGTCCACCGGCGGCTCCGAGGGCTCCGCCCCCGGTGTGGTGTCCCGCACCGTCGACGCGCTGCTGGGCGTCGCGCTGTAGCCCGGCGCCCGCCGTACCCGACCCGGCCCCGGGGGGGGCGCCCCCCCGGGGCCGGCGGGGGGGGGGGGGGGGGCGGGGGCCCCCCCCCCCGGCGCGGGCGCCCGGGGGGGCGGGGCCCCGGCCGCCCCCCGCGCCCC
>NZ_JBIVYX010000008.1:281598-300969 GCF_044759225.1 Streptomyces sp. NPDC101132 | reverse complement strand
GGGGCGCGTCCCCCCGGGGACTCGGGGGGGGGGGGGGCGGGGGGGGGCCGCGCCCCCCCCCCCCCCGCCCCCCGCCCCCCCCCCCCCCGCGGGGGGGCCCCCCCGGGGGCCGGGTCGTCCTCCGGGGCCACGCCTCCGGGGCTAGGCCTCCGGTGCGTCCGGCTCCGTGCCGTCCTCCGGCTCCCCGCCGGCCTCCGGCCTGGGCTTCGGCCGGGTCCGCCCGCTCGACGTGTCCCGCAGGTACGAGGCGTCCCCCGACTCCGTCGCATGGCCCACCGCACCCCCGGGCGCGGGGTCGCGCCGCCGCAGGTACCGCTCGAACTCGCGGGCGATGGCGTCGCCCGAGGCCTCCGGCAGGTCCGCCGTGTCCCGGGCCTCCTCCAGCGTCTGGACGTACTCCGCCACCTCGCTGTCCTCGGCGGCGAGTTGGTCCACGCCCAGCTGCCACGCCCGGGCGTCCTCGGGGAGTTCGCCCAGCGGGATCCGGAGGTCGATCAGGTCTTCCAGCCGGTTCAACAGGGCCAGCGTCGCCTTGGGGTTGGGCGGCTGCGACACGTAGTGCGGCACCGCCGCCCACAGCGACACCGCCGGGACACCCGCGTGCGTGCAGGCCTCCTGGAGCACGCCGACGATGCCGGTCGGGCCCTCGTAGCGGGTCTCCTCCAGGTCCATCGCGCGCGCCAGGTCGGGATCCGAGGTGACCCCGCTGACCGGCACCGGCCGGGTGTGCGGGGTGTCGCCCAGCAGGGCCCCCAGGATCGCGACCATCTCCACGCCCAGCTCGTGGGCGAAACCGAGGAGTTCGTTGCAGAACGACCGCCAGCGCATGGACGGTTCGATGCCGCGGACCAGCACCAGGTCGCGGGGTTTGGCCCCGCCCACGCGCACCACGGAGAGCCGTGTCGTGGGCCAGGTGATCTTCCGCACCCCGCCGTCCAGCCAGACCGTGGGACGGTTGACCTGGAAGTCGTAGTAGTCCTCGGCGTCGAGCGCCGCGAACACCTCGCCCTTCCACTCCCGGTCCAGGTGCGCCACCGCACCGGAGGCGGCGTCACCCGCGTCGTTCCAGCCCTCGAACGCGGCCACCATGACCGGGTCGATCAGCTCGGGCACGCCCTCAAGCTCGATCACCCAGGTCTCCTTCCGAAGTTTCCTTGTGTACGGGCATCAGCCTACGGCTTGGAGCTGCCCCGGCCCACAGGCCCGCAACCGCCCCGTCTCACGCGGCTCCCCGCTCCAGCAGTCCCTTCATGACCCGTTCGTTGCGCGGAACTTCCTTGCGGGCGTGGGGCCTGACCACGAGCGGGACCAGTACCCGGCCCGTGCCGTGGCCGCGCAGGTCCAGGTCGAGCGTCACCCGTGAGCGGGTGCCGTCGCCGAGGGGCTCGACGGTGCCGTGGAAGTCGGCCCGGACCGGTCCCTCGTCGCCGTGCAGGTGCCAACTCCTGGGCGGATCCACCTCGGTGACCTCCATCACCGTCTGGATCTCGCGCCTGCCGATCCGGCGCCTGACCTCGACCCGCTCGCCGACGTGCAGGGGGCCGGAGGCCGGCTTCACGGCGACCGCGCTCTCCTGCCACTCGGTCAGGTGCGACAGGTCGGTGAGGTAGGAGAAGACCTCCTCGGGAGGCCGGGAGACCTCGATGCTTTCCCTGATGGCGGACATGGCCGCCCCCTTCGCATCCCCCCTGGTCGCCCTTTCGTACAAATGATCCCATGGTGGGGCGGGGGCCTTCAATGCCGGACGGGGCGGCTTCCTCCCGGAAACCGCCCCGTCACATGTCACACCGCGATGTCACTGCCCGTGGCGGAGCATCTCCTCGACGCGACCGCGCACGGCCTCGTCGTCCAGGCCGCGGATCGTCACCGTCGTACGGCGGCGCAGCACGTCGTCCACCGTCTGGGCCCACTCGAAGTCGCGGGCGTAGGCGACCTGCGCCCAGATCTCCGGGCCGTCCTCGTGGATGCGCTCGCCCAGCTCCGGGTTCTCGTTGACCATGCGGGCGATGTCGAAGGCCAGCGAGCCGTAGTGGGTCGCCAGGTGGCGGGCCGTGAGCGGGTCCATCCGCATGCCGGGCTCGCGGTCCACCAGCAGCCGGTGGGCCACCGCGTTGGGGTTGGCGACACCGGGCAGCGGCACCCGGCGCACCAGCGACTTCACCGGCTCCATGTCCTCGGCCAGCGGCCCGCCGGGCAGCTTCGCGAGCTTGTCCATGACCACGCGGCCGATGTGCCGGTACGTGGTCCACTTGCCGCCGGCCACGGACAGCATGCCGCCCTTGCCCTCGGAGACCACGGTCTCGCGCTTGGCCTTCTCGACCCCGCCGGGGCCGCCGGGCAGCACCCGCAGGCCGGCGAAGGCGTAGGTCATCAGCGAGCGGTCCAGGTCGGCGTCCTTCACGGAGAAGGCCGCCTCGTCCAGGATCTGCTGGATGTCCTTCTCGGTGGCGCGCACGTCCGCCGGGTCGCCCTCGTACACCTCGTCGGTGGTGCCGAGGAGCAGCTGGTCCTCCCACGGGAGGGCGAAGGTGATGCGGTACTTGTCGATCGGGGTGGCCATGGCGGCCTTCCACGGGGACTTCCGCTTCATCACGATGTGCGCGCCCTTGGAGAGCCGGATCGACGGCATGGAGTGCTTGTCCTCCATGCGCCGCAGGTGGTCCACCCAGGGGCCGGTGGCGTTGAGCACGACGCGGGCGTCGATGCCGAACTCGGTGCCGTCCAGCCGGTCCCTGAGCTCGGCGCCGGAGACCCGGCCCTGCGTCATGCGCAGCCCGGTGACCTCGGCGTGGTTGAGGACGACCGCACCGGACTCGACGGCCGCGCGGACCGTCATGACCGCCACCCGGGAGTCGTTCATCTGGTGGTCGTAGTAGACGGCCACGGCCTTGAGGTTGTCGGTGCGCAGGCCGGGGTTGTCGGCGGCGGCACGGGCGGGGGATATGACCTTGCCCATGCCGTCGCCGAAGGCCGAGAGGGCGGAGTACGCGAAGACGCCCGCGCCCAGCTTGGCCGCGCCCACCGGCCCGCCCTTGTAGACGGGCAGGTAGAAGGTGAGCGGGTTGACCAGGTGCGGGGCCACGTCCTTGGCCAGCACCCGGCGCTCGTGGTGGTTCTCGGCGACCAGCTTGACCGCGCCGGTCTGCAGGTAGCGCAGACCGCCGTGGACGAGCTTGGAGGAGGCCGAGGAGGTGGCGCCGGCGAAGTCGCCGGCGTCCACCATGGCGACCCGCAGACCCGACTGGGCGGCGTGCCAGGCCACCGAGGTGCCCAGGATCCCGCCACCGATGACCAGGAGGTCGTACGTGGCCTTCGCCAGCTGCTCTCTGGTCTCGGCGCGGCTCGCGTTGGCCCCGGCGGTCGGGTGCGTCCCCAGTGCGGGAAGGGTCTGCAGGCTGCTCATCTCTTACTCCTCGTCAGCTCTCAGCGATCGGCGTCGACTCCTGAGCCGGGGCTCAGTTGTCCTCGTCCTCGTCGATCCAGCCCATGGTCCGCTCGACGGCCTTGAGCCAGTTCTTGTACTCGCGCTCCCGCTGGTCGGCGGGCATCCGCGGGGTCCACTCGGCGGCCCGGCGCCAGTTCGCGCGCAGCGCGTCGGTGTCGGGCCAGAAGCCGACGGCCAGGCCGGCGGCGTAGGCGGCGCCGAGGCAGGTGGTCTCGGCGACCATCGGGCGCACCACGGGGGCGTCCAGGAAGTCCGAGAGCGTCTGCATCAGCAGGTTGTTGGAGGTCATGCCGCCGTCGACCTTGAGGGCCGACAGCTCGACGCCGGAGTCCTTGGTCATGGCGTCGGTGATCTCGCGGGTCTGCCAGGCGGTGGCCTCCAGCACGGCGCGGGCGATGTGCGCCTTCGTGACGTACCGGGTGAGGCCGGCGATCACACCGCGGGCGTCGGAGCGCCAGTACGGGGCGAACAGGCCGGAGAACGCGGGCACGAAGTAGGCGCCGCCGTTGTCGTCGACGGAGGAGGCCAGGGTCTCGATCTCGGCCGCGGACTTGATCAGGCCCATCTGGTCGCGCATCCACTGCACCAGCGAGCCGGTGACGGCGATCGAGCCCTCCAGGGCGTAGACCGGCTTCTCGTCGCCGATCTGGTAGCCGACGGTGGTCAGCAGGCCGCTGTAGGAGTTGATGATCTTGTCACCGGTGTTCATGAGCATGAAGGTGCCGGTGCCGTACGTGGACTTGGCCTCGCCCTCGGAGAAACAGGTCTGGCCGAACAGGGCCGCCTGCTGGTCGCCGAGCGCCGAGGCGACCGGCACGCCCGCCAGGACGCCGTCCTTGACCTCGCCGTAGACCTCCGCGGAGGAGCGGATCTCGGGGAGGACCGCGGCCGGGATGTCGATGGACTGGAGGATGCGCTCGTCCCAGGCCAGCTCGTGCAGGTTCATGAGCAGGGTGCGGGAGGCGTTGGTGACGTCGGTGACGTGCCGGCCGCCGTTGACGCCGCCGGTCAGGTTCCAGATGACCCAGGTGTCCATGGTGCCGAAGAGGATGTCGCCCGCCTCGGCGCGCTCGCGCAGGCCCTCGACGTTGTCGAGCAGCCAGCGGACCTTGGGGCCGGAGAAGTACGAGGCCAGCGGGAGGCCCGTCTCGCGGCGGAAGCGGTCCTGGCCGACGTTGCGGCCGAGCTCCTTGCAGAGGGCGTCGGTGCGGGTGTCCTGCCAGACCAGCGCGTTGTGCACCGGCTCGCCGGTGTTCTTGTCCCACAGGACGGTGGTCTCGCGCTGGTTGGTGATGCCGACGGCCTTGACGTCGGCGGCGGTGATGCCCGCCTTGTCGATGGCGCCCGCCACGACTTCCTGGACGTTGGCCCAGATCTCGGTGGCGTCGTGCTCCACCCAGCCCGGCTTCGGGAAGATCTGCTCGTGCTCCTTCTGGTCGACGGAGACGATGCGGCCGTCGCGGTCGAAGACGATGCAGCGGGAAGACGTGGTGCCCTGGTCGATCGCGGCGATGAACGGACCGGTGCTCGTGGTCATGGAGTCTGCTCCTGGCAACTCGTGAGAGGGGGGCGGAGGTGGTTCGTGCAGCTCTTGCTGTACAGACGAATCAGACGAACGCGATCTTGTACAGACCGCCGGCGACGGCGGCACCGACGAGCGGGCCGACGACCGGGATCCAGGAGTATCCCCAGTCCGAGCCGCCCTTGTTGGGCAGCGGCAGGAGGGCGTGGACGATACGGGGGCCGAGGTCGCGCACCGGGTTGATGGCGTAGCCGGTCGGGCCGCCCAGGGAGAGGCCGATGCCGACGACCACGAACGACGTGATCAGGACGCCGATGACGCCGAGGCCCTTGCCGTTGTCCTGGAGGCCCTGCGTGAGGATCGCCAGGACCAGCACCGCGGTGCCGATGATCTCGGTGAGCAGGTTCTGGACGACGTTGCGGATCTCGGGGCCGGTGGAGAAGACGCCGAGCACCGGGCCGGCCGGCTGGCTCGGGTCGGCGTTGAGCTCCGGGTCCGTGAGGTGGGCGCGGAACTGGCCGTAGTAGGTGACCCACATCAGGGCCGCGCCGATCATGGCGCCGAGCAGCTGGCCGGCGAGGTAGACGCCGGTGTCGCTCCAGTCGCCGCTCTGGATGGCGATGCCGACGGTGACCGCCGGGTTCAGGTGGGCGCCGGAGAGCGGGGCCGACACGTACGCGGCGATCAGCACCGCGAAGCCCCAGCCGAAGGTGATGGCGAGCCAGCCGGCGTTGCGCGCCTTGGAGCTCTTGAGAGTCACGGCGGCGCAGACGCCTCCGCCGAGCAGAGTGAGCAGGGCGGTACCGATGGTCTCGCCGATGAAGATGTCGGAGCTGGACACCCGCGACTCCTTTGCCTACGTCCAGGGGGTTGGCGGAAAGCCGGGTCCCGCCGGCCTTCCGCGCACTCGGTGAGTGCGTTTTCGGCCCTGGCCTTGCCACACCCTAGCGCGTATTGCCGGTAGGTGTTCGACAATGCCGACCGATGAACGGCAGTTTTCCGCCCGTGTGAAGAGCACGTCAAGAGTCGGCGAAGCCAAAGTTCCGGATCGTTACCACGGGGTAAGACGCCCGAAACCGCACAGGTGTACGCAGCGCGAAGGGCCGGTGCGTGACGCACCGGCCCTCGTTCGCCCAGGTCGGAAGGGGTGGGGGAGTCGGGTGGCTCAGAACCGCCCCGCGCCGAGGTCCCGCGAGACCGACCGGGCGCAGTCCCGTACCGCGGCGATCAGCTCCGGCCGCACCTCGCCCGCCGGACCGCACACCCGCTCGACCGCGCCGGCCACCGCGATCGCGCCCACCGGCATCCGCCGGCGGTCGTGGATCGGCGCCGCGATCGAGGCGATGCCCTCCCAGGTCTCCTCGACGTCGGCCGCCCAGCCGCGGGCCCGCGTCAGGTCCAGCACCTCCTCGAAGCCGGCCGGGTCCGTGACCGTACGGGGGGTGAACGCGTCCCGCTCGACCTCCAGGGCCTCGCTGTGCGCCACCGGGTCGTACGCCGAGAGCACCTTGCCCAGCGCGGTGGAGTGCAGCGGCTGCATCGCCCCCACCTCCAGCACCTGGCGGCTGTCGTCGGGCCGGAACACGTGGTGCATGATCAGCACCCCCTGCTGGTGCAGCACCCCGACGTAGACGCTCTCCCCGCTCGCGCGGGCCAGGTCGTCCGTCCACACCAGGGCCCGGGCGCGCAGCTCGTGCACGTCCAGGTAGCTGTTGCCCAGCCGCAGCAGCTCGGCGCCCAGCTGGTAGCGGCCCGAGGCCGGATCCTGCTCCACGAAGCCCTCCGCCTGGAGGGTGCGCAGGATGCCGTGGGCGGTGCCCTTGGCGAGCCCCAGCGCGGAGGCCACGTCCGAGAGTCCGAGCCGCCGCTCGCCGCCCGCCAGCAGTCGCAGCATCGCAGCAGCCCTTTCGAGCGACTGGATGTTCCGTGCCATCGGCAGCCTCCTGAAGCCTGCGTACAAATTCGGTTCGACAATGACGAACACTATCGGTCGATGCCGACCTCGTGCACTGTTGGGAAAGTCTGTCAATAGCGCGCCGAACAGGCCAGTCCCGCGCACAGGATGCCGTCCGCTCCGTGGGACGCCCCACCCGGGGGACGAGATACGCGGTTACCCTGACCGCGTACGCCCTTGTCAGAAGGGTGTAAAGCCGACAGCCGTCGCATCCCAGGGAGCTCAACCATGGCCTCGTTGCCGAACCCGCCCGCAGACACCCAGACCCGAGCCGACGCCCTCCGAGCGGCACTGGCCGCCCGCGTGGTCGTCGCCGACGGAGCCATGGGAACGATGCTCCAGGCGCAGGACCCCTCCCTCGAGGACTTCCAGAACCTCGAAGGCTGCAACGAGATCCTCAACGTCACCCGTCCGGACATCGTCCGCTCGGTCCACGAGGCCTACTTCGCCGCCGGCGTCGACTGCGTCGAGACCAACACCTTCGGCGCCAACCACTCCGCCCTGGCCGAGTACGACATCCCCGAGCGCATCCACGAGCTGTCCGAGGCCGGCGCCCGGATCGCCCGCGAGACCGCCGACGCGTTCACCGCCTCCACCGGGCAGCAGCGCTGGGTCCTCGGCTCCATCGGCCCCGGCACCAAGCTCCCCACCCTCGGCCACATCGGGTACGACACCATCCGCGACGCCTACCAGGCCAACGCGGAGGGACTGCTCGCCGGCGGCGCCGACGCCCTGCTCATCGAGACCACCCAGGACCTGCTCCAGACCAAGGCCTCCGTGATCGCGGCCCGGCGCGCCCTCGACGCGCTCGGCGTGAACGTGCCGGTCATCTGTTCCGTCACCGTCGAGACCACCGGCACCATGCTGCTGGGCTCGGAGATCGGCGCCGCGCTGACCTCCCTGGAGCCGCTGGGCATCGACATGATCGGGCTGAACTGCGCCACCGGCCCCGCGGAGATGAGCGAGCACCTGCGCTACCTCGCCCGCAACGCCCGCATCCCGCTGTCCTGCATGCCGAACGCCGGCCTGCCGGTCCTCACCAAGGACGGCGCCCACTACCCGCTGTCCCCGGCCGAGCTGGCCGACGCCCAGGAGTCCTTCGTCCGCGAGTACGGCCTGTCCCTGATCGGCGGCTGCTGCGGCACCACCCCCGAGCACCTGCGCCAGGTCGTCGAGCGCGTCCGCGGCCTCAGCCCCGCCGTCCGCGACCCGCGCCCCGAGCCCGGCGCCTCCTCGCTGTACCAGACCGTCCCCTTCCGCCAGGACACCGCGTACATGGCGATCGGCGAGCGGACGAACGCCAACGGCTCGAAGAAGTTCCGCGAGGCCATGCTGGACGGCCGCTGGGACGACTGCGTCGAGATGGCGCGCGACCAGATCCGCGAGGGCGCGCACATGCTGGACCTGTGCGTGGACTACGTCGGCCGGGACGGCGTCGCCGACATGGCCGAGCTGGCCGGACGCTTCGCCACCGCCTCCACCCTGCCCATCGTCCTGGACTCCACCGAGGTCGCCGTCATCAAGGCCGGCCTGGAGAAGCTGGGCGGCCGGGCCGTGATCAACTCGGTCAACTACGAGGACGGCGACGGCCCGCAGTCCCGCTTCGCCCAGGTCACCCGGCTGGCCCAGGAGCACGGCGCCGCGCTGATCGCCCTGACCATCGACGAGGAGGGCCAGGCCCGCACCGTCGAGCACAAGGTCGCCATCGCCGAGCGGCTGATCACCGACCTGACCGGCAACTGGGGCATCAACGAGTCCGACATCCTCATCGACTGCCTCACCTTCACCATCTGCACCGGCCAGGAGGAGTCCCGCGGCGACGGCATCGCCACCATCGAGGCCATCCGCGAGCTCAAGCGCCGCCACCCCGACGTCCAGACCACGCTCGGCCTGTCGAACATCTCCTTCGGCCTCAACCCGGCCGCGCGGATCCTGCTGAACTCGGTCTTCCTCGACGAGTGCGTCAAGGCCGGCCTGGACTCGGCGATCGTGCACGCCTCCAAGATCCTGCCGATCGCCCGCTTCGACGAGGAGCAGGTCACCACCGCCCTCGACCTGATCTACGACCGCCGCGCCGAGGGCTACGACCCCCTCCAGAAGCTCATGGAGCTCTTCGAGGGCGTCAACACCAAGTCCCTCAAGGCGGGCAAGGCCGAGGAACTCCTGGCCCTCCCGCTGGAGGAGCGCCTGCGGCGGCGGATCATCGACGGCGAGAAGAACGGCCTGGAGGCCGACCTCGACGAGGCCCTGCAGTCCCGACCGGCCCTCGACATCGTCAACGACACCCTCCTGGAGGGCATGAAGGTCGTCGGCGAGCTGTTCGGCTCCGGCCAGATGCAGCTGCCGTTCGTCCTCCAGTCCGCCGAGGTCATGAAGACCGCGGTGGCCCATCTGGAGCCGCACATGGAGAAGTCGGACGCGGAGGGCAAGGGCACGATCGTCCTCGCCACCGTGCGCGGCGACGTCCACGACATCGGCAAGAACCTCGTCGACATCATCCTCTCCAACAACGGCTACAACGTCGTCAACCTGGGCATCAAGCAGCCCGTCTCGGCGATCCTCGACGCCGCCGAGGAGCACAGGGCCGACGTCATCGGCATGTCCGGCCTGCTGGTGAAGTCCACCGTGATCATGAAGGAGAACCTGGAGGAGCTGAACCAGCGCAAGCTGGCCGCCACCTACCCGGTGATCCTCGGCGGCGCCGCCCTCACCCGCGCGTACGTCGAGCAGGACCTGCACGAGATCTACGAGGGCGAGGTCCGCTACGCCCGCGACGCCTTCGAGGGCCTGCGCCTCATGGACGCCCTCGTCGCGGTCAAGCGCGGCGTCCCCGGCGCCGCCCTCCCCGAGCTCAAGCAGCGCCGCGTGCCCAAGCGCGAGACCGCCCTCCTGGAGGTGGACGAGCCCGAGGGCACCGTCCGCTCCGACGTGGCCACCGACAACCCGATCCCCGAGCCGCCCTTCCGGGGCACCCGGGTGATCAAGGGCATCGGTCTGAAGGACTACGCGTCCTGGCTGGACGAGGGCGCCCTCTTCAAGGGCCAGTGGGGCCTGAAGCAGGCCCGCGCAGGCGGTCCGACGTACGAGGAACTGGTCGAGACCGAGGGCCGCCCGCGCCTGCGCGGCCTCCTGGACCGCCTGCACACCGACAACCTGCTGGAAGCCGCCGTCGTGTACGGCTACTTCCCCTGCGTCTCCAAGGGCGACGACCTGATCCTGCTGCACGAGGACGGCTCGGAGCGCACCCGCTTCACCTTCCCCCGGCAGCGCCGCGGCCGCCGCCTCTGCCTGGCGGACTTCTTCCGCCCGGAGGAGTCCGGCGAGGTCGACGTGGTGGGCCTGCAGGTGGTCACCGTCGGTTCGAAGATCGGCGAGGAGACCGCCCGGCTGTTCGCGGCGGACGCCTACCGCGAGTACATGGAGCTGCACGGCCTGTCCGTGCAGCTGGCGGAGGCGCTGGCCGAGTACTGGCACGCGCGGGTCCGCGCCGAGCTGGGCTTCGCCGCCGAGGACCCCTCGCGCGTCGAGGACATGTTCGACCTCAAGTACCGCGGAGCCCGCTTCTCGCTGGGCTACGGCGCCTGCCCCGACCTGGAGGACCGTGCCAAGATCGCGGACCTGCTGGAGCCCGAGCGGATCGGCGTCCACCTCTCCGAGGAGTTCCAGCTCCACCCGGAGCAGTCCACCGACGCCATCGTGATCCACCACCCCGAAGCGAAGTACTTCAACGCGCGATAGCCGGACACGACGTACACTTGTCGGTCCCACACAGGCCGGTCGCCTGTTCCTCCGGGCACGCCCGCGGGAAGAGGTGACCGGCCTTCTCGTCCCTTGGAGTCCGTATGACCAGCACGGTTCCCGCCTCCGCCGCCCGGACCGCCGACGGATCGGCCCTCCACGCGGTGCTGCTCGACATGGACGGCACGCTCGTCGACACCGAGGGCTTCTGGTGGGACGCCGAGGTGGACGTCTTCGCCGGGCTGGGCCACCGCCTCGACGAGTCGTGGCGGGACGTCGTCGTCGGCGGCCCCATGAGCCGCAGCGCCGGCTACCTCATCCAGGCCACCGGCGCCGAGATCACCCTGGCCGAGCTGACCGTGCTGCTCAACGAGCGCTTCGAGGCCCGCATCGCCGACCACGTGCCGCTGATGCCGGGCGCCGAGCGGCTGCTGGCCGAACTGGCCCGCAACAACGTGCCCACCGCCCTGGTCTCCGCCTCGCACCGCCGGGTCATCGACCGGATCATGCTCTCGCTCGGCCCCGAGCGGTTCGCCTTCAGCGTCGCGGGCGACGAGGTCGCCCGTACCAAGCCGCACCCCGACCCGTACCTCACGGCCGCCACGCGGCTGGGCGCCCACCCCTCCCGGTGCGCCGTCATCGAGGACACCGCCACCGGCGTGGCCGCCGCCGAGGCCGCCGGCTGCCGGGTGGTCGCCGTACCGTCCGTCGCGGCCATCGCGCCCGCCCCCGGCCGGACCGTGGTCTCCTCGCTGGAGGACGTCGACCTGAGCTTCCTGCGCTCCCTCATGGCCCCGCTGAACTGACGGCCCCGCCGTCAAGGGATGCGGAGGCCGAAATTCCACGGTCGGTCCGCCAGTTGACGAGGTGACCTTTGTCACCCGATATGGCCCCGCTGGGGTGCCCTGAGGGGGTCTGGACCCTTCCCATGTGTCCGGATTGATCAGCTCCTGAACCGTTTCACCGGGGAGCGGGCCCTACGGAGTGGATACGCACCCATCACAGTGCGATTACACCCCAAGTCCGGCCAGTTCCAGCCAGACCACCCGGGGCCACTATCGTCATCGCGGGCACTTCGCCGCACCCCTTCCGTGGTCCTTCCGCACACACCCCTGTGCCGGACCGCGTGGACCGATCGTCATCACACCGGCCCGATCGTTCCGCCCCGAACGGGCGGCCGCCGCGAAGTGCCCTCACCACAGCTTTGACCAAGTGCCGGTTGAGGGAGATTTTCGAGGATGAACCGCAAGACCCTGGTGCTGACGGCCGCGGCCGCTCTGCTCACCCCCGCGCTCGCCGCGTGCGGCAGCGCGACGGGAGGAGGAGCGGGCGACGGAGCGATCGTCGTCGGCACCACCGACCGGTACGAGGCGGCCGACTACGCCCCCGCACCGCTCGACCCCGCCTACGCCTACGACGCGGGTGCCTGGAACATCCTCCGCCAGACCCTCCAGACCCTGATGCACGTCCCGCGCGGCGGCGGCCAGCCGGTCCCCGAGGCCGCCTCCGAGTGCCGCTTCACCGACCAGGGCAACGAGAGCTACCGCTGCACCCTGCGCCCCGGCCTGAAGTTCGCCAACGGCGACGCGCTGACCGCCGAGGACGTGAAGTTCTCCATCGACCGCGTCCTCGCCATCAAGGACGAGAACGGCCCCGTCGGCCTCCTCTCCACCCTCGACACCGTCGAGACCAAGGGCGAGGACCAGGTCGTCTTCCACCTCAAGGCGCCCGACGCCACCTTCCCGTACAAGCTGTCGACCCCGGCCGCGGCCATCGTCAACAGCAAGGACTACGACGCCCGCAAGCTGCGCGAGGGCTTCGAGGTCGACGGCTCCGGCCCGTACACGATGAAGGCCGAGGTCAAGGACAACCAGCTGGTCCGCGCGGTCTTCACCAGGAACGAGAACTACCAGGGCGACCTCAAGCCGCAGAACGGCAAGGTCGAGCTGCGCACCTTCGAGGACTCCGCCGCCATGGGCCGGGCCCTGGACGACGGCGACATCCACATGATGTCCCGCACCCTCTCCCCGGACCAGATCGAGCAGATGTCCGCCAGCCCGAAGAAGGGCGTCAAGCTCGTCCCGATGCCCGGCCTGGAGATCCGCTACCTCGCCTTCAACACCGAGGCCAAGCCGGTCGACCAGAAGGCCGTGCGCCAGGCGGTCGCCGCCCTCGTCGACCGCAACGAGCTGATCACCAAGGCGTACGGGAAGTCCGCCCTCCCGCTGTACTCGCTGGTCCCCTCCAGCATCGGCGGCCACGTCAACTCCTTCTACAACAAGTACGGCGACGGCGACACCGCCGCCGCGGCCCGCCTGCTGCGCGACGCCGGCGTGAAGACCCCCGTCAAGCTCACCCTCGACTACACGACCGACCACTACGGCGACGGCACTGCGGTGGAGTTCGAGACCCTCAAGGCCCAGCTGAACGACAGCAAGCTGTTCGACGTGACGGTCCAGGGCACCGAGTGGTCCACGTTCCGCCCCGCCCAGAAGAAGGGCGAGTACGCCGCGTACGGCCTCGGCTGGTTCCCCGACTTCCAGGACGCCGACAACTTCGTCGGCCCCTTCCTGGAGAAGGACAACTTCCTCGGCACCGCGTACGCCAACTCCACGGTCCGCGGCAAGCTCCTGCCCGAGTCGCGGCGCGCCGGCGACCGCACCGACGCCGCCCCGGCCCTCGCCCAGATCCAGGACATCGTCGCCGAGGACGTGCCGGTCCTGCCGCTGTGGCAGGCCAAGCAGTACGTCGCCGCCCGCGACGGCATCACCGGGGTGGAGTGGTCCGTCAACTCCATCTCCGACCTTCAGCTGTGGGAGCTCGGCCGCGGCGTCAGCGGCTGACCCACCCCCACGACCGGCAGCGGACGTCGCGGGCCGGAAGACACACAGTCAAGACAGTGAGGCACGTTCCGTGAAACGACGTAACCAGTGGTTGGCGGCCCCGCTCGGAGCGGCGACCGCAGCCGCCCTGCTCAGCGGTTGCGGTGCGCAGGAAGGCGCTTCCGAGGGCGACGGCACGACCGTCGTCATGGGAATCTCCGACGACGTCCAGGCCACGGACCCGGCCTCGGGTTACGACCCGGGCTCCTGGCTGCTGTTCAACAACGTCTTCCAGTCCCTGCTCAGCTTCCCCAAGGGCAGCACCACCCCGCAGCCGGACGCCGCGCAGAGCTGCGCCTTCGAGGACGGCAGCAAGGTCTACCGCTGCACCCTGCGCTCCGGCCTGAAGTTCAGCAACGGCAACGACCTCACCTCCGAGGACGTGAAGTTCTCCTTCGAGCGCACGCTGAAGATCAACGACGAGAACGGCCCCGCCGTCATGCTCGCGTCGATCGACAGCATCGAGACGCCGGACGCCAAGACCGTCGTCTTCAAGCTCAAGACGCCCGACGCGACCTTCCCCAGCAAGATCGCGTCGGGCGCGGGCTCGATCGTCGACCACCGCGAGTACCCGGCGGACAAGCTCCGCACCGACGGCAAGGCCGTCGGCTCGGGCGTCTACTCCCTGGAGTCCTTCGACGACAAGGGCGCCAAGTTCGTGGTCAACAGCGCCTACTCCGGCGAGGCCAAGCCGAAGAACGACGGCATGACCATGAAGTTCTTCCACAACGACCAGGCCGCCCTGAAGGCCGCCCTGGAGAAGGGCGAGGTCGACTTCGCCTTCCGCGGCCTGGCCGCCAAGGACGTCGCCGCGCTCGGCGCCGCCTCCGGCACCCGGCAGATCGACGTCGTCCAGGGCACCGGCGCCGAGGTCGAGCACCTGGTCTTCAACATGGACGACCCGGTCGCCGGCCAGCTCGCCGTCCGCAAGGCCATCGCCTACCTCGTCGACCGCGAGGCCCTCGTCCGCGACGTCTTCCAGGGCACCGCCAGCCCCCTGTACTCGATCGTCCCGTCCGGCATCGCCGCCCACACCACGCCCTTCTTCGACCGCTACGGCGGCACCCCGCAGGCCGACAAGGCCAAGCAGGTCCTCCGCAAGGCCGGCATCGACAAGAAGGTCAAGATCACCCTCTGGTCGACCCCGTCCCGCTACGGCCCCGCCACCGACCAGGAGATGTCCACCATCGCCAAGCAGCTCACCGACAGCGGGCTGTTCGAGGCCGACATGAAGTCCGTGGAGTTCTCCCAGTACGAGAAGGACATAGCCGCCGGCAAGTACGGCGTCTACGTCAAGGGCTGGGTCCCGGACTACCCGGACCCCGACAACTTCACCCAGCCGTTCTTCGGCGAGGGCAACGTCCTCGGCAACCGCTACAAGAACGACACCATCACCGGCACGATCATCCCGAAGACCGCGGCCGCCGCGGACCGCGCCTCCACCGAGGCCGACTTCACCCGGCTCCAGGACATCGTCGCCCAGGAACTGCCGGTCCTCCCGCTCTGGCAGGGCAAGCAGTACGCCGTCGCGCGCGAGAACGTCCAGGGCCTCCAGTGGTCCCTCGACGCCTCGACCGTCTTCCGCTTCTGGGAGATCAGCAAGGGCTGATCGGCGAGGGCCGACCGGAGCACCGCCCCGGACAGGCAGGAGGGCCGGGCCCACCGCACCAGCGGCGGGCCCGGCCCTCCGTCGCATCCCGCCGGGCCGCGCCGGGCGGACCGGCGTCCTACTGGGCGCCCGGCCGGACCAGCCCGCTCTCGTACGCGTACACCGCCGCCTGCACCCGGTCCCGCAGCCCCAGCTTCGTCAGCACGTGCCCCACGTGCGTCTTCACCGTGGTCTCGCTGACGAACAGGTCCGCCGCGATCTCCGCGTTCGACAGCCCCCGCGCCACCAGCTTCAGCACCTCGACCTCGCGCTCGGTCAGCGTGCCCAGCGTGTCCGGCACCCGCTCCTCACCCGACGGCAGGTGTCCCGCGTACTTGTCCAGCAGCCGCCGGGTGATGCTCGGCGCCAGCATCGCCTCACCCGCCGCGACCACCCGGATCGCCTGCACCAGCTCGGCCGCCGGAGCGTCCTTCAGCAGGAAGCCGCTCGCCCCCGCCCGCAGCGCCTCCACCACGTACTCGTCCAGGTCGAACGTGGTCAGCACCAGCACCTTCGCCGGACCCGACCGGTCCGGACCCGTGATCTGCCGGGTCGCCTCCACCCCGTCCATCCGCGGCATCCGGATGTCCATCAGCACCACGTCCGGCTGCAGCGCCCGCACCTGCTCCAGGGCCTGCAGACCGTCCCCGGCCTCACCCACCACCGCCAGGTCCGCCTCCGCCTCCAGGATCATCCGGAAACCGGTGCGCAGCAGCGGCTGGTCGTCGACCAACAGGACACGGATCGCCACGGAGTACCTCTTCGCAGTCGGCGCTTTCGCTGGACCGTGCCATTCTGCCCTGCGCCCGCGATCAGTCCCCGGCCGGGCGCTCCGCCGCGGCCCCGCCCGCGGCACCCTCCGTCGCGTCCCGCCGCACCACGGGCAGCGGGTACACCGGGGGAGTGCCCCCGAACTCCGGGCACACCGCCCGGTGGTCGCACCAGCCGCACAGCTTCGTCGGCCGCGGCCGCCACTCGCCCGAGTCCGTCGCCTCCCGGATCGCCTCCCACAGCGCGAGCAGCTTCCGCTCCACCCGCTCCAGGTCGCCCATCACCGGGTCGTACGTCAGCACGTCCCCGCTGCCCAGGTACACCAGCTGCAGCCGACGCGGCAGCACCTGCCGCAGCCGCCACACCACCAGCGCGTAGAACTTCATCTGGAACAGCGCGCCGTCCGCGTACTCCGCCCGCGGCGCCTTGCCCGTCTTGTAGTCGACGATCCGCACCTCGCCCGACGGCGCCACGTCCACCCGGTCGATGATCCCGCGCAGCCGCAGCCCCGACTCCAGCTCGGCCTCCACGAAGAACTCCCGCTCCACCGGCTCCAGCCGCGTCGGGTCCTCCAGCGTGAACCACCGCTCCACCAGCGACTCCGCCTCGCCCAGCCACTGCGCCAGCCGCTCCCCGCCGCCGTCCCCGGCGAACAGCTCCGACAGCTCGGGCTTCGACTCCAGCAGCCGGTCCCACTGGCCCGGGATCAGGGCCTTCGCCCGCGGAGCCGTACGCTCCGCCGCCGGATGGTCGAAGAGCCGCTCCAGCACCGCATGCACCAGCGTTCCGCGGGTAGCAGCCTCGCTGGGCTTCTCCGGCAGCCGGTCGATCACCCGGAACCGGTACAGCAGCGGGCACTGCATGAAGTCGCTCGCCCGGGACGGGGAGAGCGACGTGGGCCGCGCGGCCTCGGGCTCGGCCTGCACAGGCCCGGGAGGAGTCGTCATGACACAGAACAGTACGGCCCCGCGCCGACAGGAGGACCCCGCCGACGGGGCGCCCCCGCGCCGGCGCGGCACGCGCCGCGCATACCATCGACGGCGACCCCCCTCACACTGCATGATCGAAGCATCACATTCCGACAGAAGGGCAGCCGTGGCCGACAGCGACACAGCCGGGGACGACGGAGACCGCGGACAGCACCGCCCCGGACCCGGCGGCGGCCTCCCGATGGGCCGCCCCTTCGGTGTGCCCGTGTACGTCTCGCCCAGCTGGTTCCTCGTCGCCGCCCTCATCACCTGGGTCTTCGGCGGCCAGCTCGACCGCGTCCTGCCCGACCTCGGCCTCCTCAGGTACCTGGTCGCCCTCTTCTTCGCGATCGCCTTCTACGGCTCCGTCCTCGTCCACGAGCTGGCGCACACCGTCGCCGCGCTCCGCTTCAAGCTCCCCGTCCGCCGCATCAGGCTCCAGTTCTTCGGCGGCGTCTCCGAGATCGAGAAGGAGAGCGAGACCCCCGGCCGCGAATTCGTCCTCGCCTTCGTCGGCCCGCTCCTCTCCCTCGTCCTCGCCGGCCTCTTCTACGCCGGCATGCAGGCCGTCGACCCCGGCACCGTCCCCGGCGTCCTCCTCGCCGGCCTGATGATCTCCAACCTGATCGTCGCCGCCTTCAACCTCCTCCCCGGCCTCCCCCTGGACGGAGGCCGGATGCTCCGCGCCGTCGTCTGGGGCATCACCGGCAAGCCCATGGCCGGCACCGTCGCCGCCGCCTGGGTCGGCCGCGCCCTCGCCGTCGCGGTCCTCCTCGGCCTCCCCGTCCTCACCCAGACCGGCCTCCTCGGCAACGCCCCCGCCGACACCGTCGGCATGGACACCGTCATGGACGCCCTGCTCGCCGCCATCCTCGCCGCGATCATCTGGACCGGCGCCGGCAACAGCCTCCGCATGGCCCGCCTCCGCGAGCACCTCCCCGAGCTGCGCGCCCGCACCCTCACCCGCCGCGCCCTCCCCGTCCCCGCCGACACCCCCCTCTCCGAGGCCCTCCGCCGCGCCAACGAGGCCGGCGCCCGCGCCCTCGTCGTCGTCGACGGCCACGGCGAGCCCACCGCCCTCGTCCGCGAGAGCGCCATCGCCGCCGTACCCGAACACCGCCGCCCGTGGGTCACCGCCGGCACCCTCGCCCAGGACCTCACCGACGGCATGCGGCTGTCCGCCGCCCTCGAAGGCGAGCAACTCCTCGACGCCCTCCGCACCACCCCCGCCACCGAGTACCTCGTCGTCGAGGAAACCGGCGCCGTCTACGGCGTCCTGGCCACCACCGACGTCGAGCAGGCCTTCGTCCGGGCCATGGCACGGCCCTCCGCATAACCCCGGTACTCTGGTCACATGTCCGAACCGACCGGTGCCGCCCGCCGTCGCGGGCCCTTCAAGGTCGGGGACCAGGTCCAGCTCACCGACCCCAAGGGACGCCACTACACGTTCACGCTCGAAGCCGGGAAGAACTTCCACACCCACAAGGGTTCCTTCCCGCACGACGAGCTGATCGGCGCTCCCGAGGGCAGTGTTGTCCGTACCACCGGGAACGTCGCGTACCTCGCGCTGCGCCCCCTGCTCCCCGACTACGTCCTGTCCATGCCCCGCGGCGCCGCCGTGGTCTACCCGAAGGACGCGGGCCAGATCCTGGCCTTCGCCGACATCTTCCCCGGCGCACGCGTCGTGGAAGCGGGAGTGGGATCCGGCTCGCTCAGCAGCTTCCTGCTGCGCGCCGTCGGCGACCAGGGCATGCTGCACAGCTACGAGCGGCGGGCCGACTTCGCCGAGATCGCCAAGGAGAACGTGGAGCGCTACTTCGGTGGCCCCCACCCCGCCTGGCAGCTCACCGTCGGCGACCTCCAGGACAACCTGTCCGACACCGACGTCGACCGCGTCATCCTCGACATGCTCGCCCCCTGGGAGTGCCTGGAGGCCGTCTCCAAGGCCCTCGTCCCCGGCGGCATCCTCTGCTGCTACGTGGCCACCACCACCCAGCTCGCCCGGACCGTCGAGTCCATCCGCGAGGCAGGCTGCTTCGCCGAGCCGCAGCCGTGGGAGTCGATGATCCGCAACTGGCACGTCGAGGGCCTCGCCGTCCGCCCGGACCACCGGATGATCGGCCACACCGGCTTCCTCGTCACCGCCCGCCGTCTCGCCGACGGCGTCGAGCCCCCGCTGCGCCGCCGCCGCCCCGCCAAGGGCGCGTACGGCGAGGACTACGAGGGCCCCGGCAGCCAGTCCGGTGGAGGCGCCTCCCAGCGAAGCCAGGGGAGCTCCGAACGGGGCTGACGCCCCGCCGCGACCCCGCACAACGCACCCGCGGCGGGGGGGGGGGGCCCCCCCCCCCGGGGGGCCCCCCCCCCCGGCGGGGGGCGGCCCCCCCGGCCCCCCCCGCGCCCCCCCGGGGGGGGGGGGGGGCGCAAGGGGGGGCCCCCCCCCCCC
>NZ_JBIVYX010000008.1:0-281588 GCF_044759225.1 Streptomyces sp. NPDC101132 | reverse complement strand
GGTCCGAGGGGGTCCCCCGTACGGGGCCGCCCCCCCCCCCGCCCCCCCCAAACCCCCCCCCCCGCCGGCGCTGCCCCCCCCCCCCCGGGGGCCACCGCCCCCACGGCGCCTTTTCGTTGCCCGTGGACCCGCCCGTTCCGCCCCGGTGTGACGTGTGGCACGATGCTGGCTCCCCCTCAGCACGGCCAGCGAACCGCACAGGAGACACCCCGCGTGCAGAACCCCGTACTCCCGGAACTGGCGCACTCCCGCACCCGGCCGGTCCACTGGCTCGCCACCGCGGCCGCCATGGCCGCCGTCGTCGCCACCGCCGGACTGCTCCAGCCCGACCGCGCCGCCGGCACCCCGAAGGCCGCACTGGGGCCCGCGGCGGCCGCGCCGGACCCCGCGGGCACCGACTTCCCCCTCGACTGCCACGGCGCCCCCGAGAGGGTCACCGCCCGCGCCCAGGGGGACCTCGACGGCGACGGCCGCCCCGAGACCGTGGCCGCCGTACGCTGCGACGCCGGCTCCGGCACGCCGCCGCACGGCATCTACGTCCTGACCCGCGACACCACCCCGGCGGCCCGCCCCCGGGTCGTCGCCACACTCCTCGCACCCGCCCGGCGGCGCAGCGTGACCGCGCTCGCGGTCACCGCGGGCACCGTGCGCGCCGAGCTGCTCGGCTACTCCTCCCCGGAGGTTCCCCGCTGCTGCCCCGACGTACACCGCCGGACCGAATGGCGCTGGGCGGGAGGCAAGTTCCTGGAGGAGGAGCGCACGGTACCGGCCACGCCGGACGGTGTGTGATCCGTCACTCCGCGTCGGGGCCGTAGACCTCGACGCCGTCCGAAACCCGGCGCACGTGGATGCAGTCGCCGGGGCACTCCTTGGCGGAGTCCACCACGTCCCGGAGCAGCGGCAGCGGCACCGGCGTGGTCGCCCCGGCCTCCTGCAGCAGCTCGTCGTCGGCGCTCTTCACGTACGCCAGGCCGTCGATGTCCAGCTCGAAGACCTCGGGCGCGTACTGCGCGCAGATCCCGTCCCCGGTGCACAGGTCCTGATCGATCCAGACCTCCAGGGGCTCCTGGCTCTCGCCGGCCGCCCCCGTGGGCACCTCGTGCTGCACGGTCATATCTCCCGCTCTTCCCTGCGCGCTCTGATCCAACCTGACGCAAGTCGCGCCAGCCCTGACGGGTGTTGAACAGTTCGACCTTACAACCGGCCGCTTTCAGATGTTGATGGGTGGGTATTTCCTTGGCGTGAGGGAGTACGCAAGGGTGAAGATCGGACACACCCCTACCGTCTTTGTGATCTAGGGGTTTCAATCACCACCAGCCCAGGTAGGGTCAGGAAGCGTCCAGCTCCCCTTGGAGGAGGTGAGGACCGTGGCAGCCCACGACGACGACATCAACCGCGGCATCCGGCCGGGGCGGGGGTCCGACGACCCCGCCGGCCAGGTCGCCTATCTCGAGCAGGAAATCGCCGTCCTGCGCCGCAAGCTCGCCGACTCTCCGCGACACACGAGGATTCTCGAAGAGCGGATCGTCGAGCTGCAGACGAATCTGGCGGGCGTTTCCGCTCAGAATGAGCGGCTCGCCAATACGCTCCGTGAGGCCCGCGACCAGATCGTCGCGCTCAAGGAGGAAGTCGACCGGCTCGCACAGCCGCCGGCCGGTTTCGGTGTCTTCCTGCAGGCCAATGAGGACGGCACCGTCGACATCTTCACCGGAGGCCGGAAACTCCGCGTGAACGTCAGCCCCAGTGTCGAGCCCGAAGACCTCAGGCGCGGCCAGGAGGTCATGCTCAACGAAGCGCTCAACGTGGTCGAGGCCATGGAATTCGAGCGGGCCGGGGACATCGTCACCCTCAAGGAAGTCCTCGAGGACGGCGAGCGCGCCCTGGTGGTCGGGCACACCGACGAGGAGCGGGTGGTCAGGCTCGCCGAGCCGCTGCTCGACGCCGTCCTCCGCCCCGGGGACGCCCTCCTGCTCGAAGCCCGCTCCGGCTACGTCTACGAGGTCGTGCCCAAGAGCGAGGTCGAGGAACTCGTCCTCGAAGAGGTCCCGGACATCGACTACGACAAGATCGGCGGTCTGGGCAACCAGATCGAGCTGATCCGCGACGCCGTCGAGCTCCCCTACCTCTACCCCGACCTCTTCAAGGAGCACGAACTGCGGCCGCCCAAGGGCGTCCTGCTGTACGGGCCCCCCGGCTGCGGCAAGACGCTCATCGCCAAGGCCGTCGCCAACTCCCTTGCCAAGAAGGTCGCCGAGGTCTCCGGCCAGCCCGCCGGGAAGTCCTACTTCCTGAACATCAAGGGCCCCGAACTCCTCAACAAGTACGTCGGCGAGACCGAGCGGCACATCCGCCTGGTCTTCCAGCGGGCCCGCGAGAAGGCCAGCGAAGGCACCCCCGTCATCGTCTTCTTCGACGAGATGGAATCGCTCTTCCGCACCCGCGGATCCGGCGTCAGCTCGGACGTGGAGAACACCATCGTCCCCCAGCTGCTCGCCGAGATCGACGGCGTCGAAGGCCTGGAGAACGTCATCGTCATCGGCGCCTCCAACCGCGAGGACATGATCGACCCGGCCATCCTGCGCCCCGGCCGGCTCGACGTGAAGATCAAGATCGAGCGTCCGGACGCCGAAGCGGCCAAGGACATCTTCGCCAAGTACCTCAAGGCCTCCCTGCCCCTGCACGCGGACGACCTGTCCGAGCACCAGGGATCGCCCCAGGTCGCGGTCGCCAGCATGATCCAGACCGTCGTCGAGCAGATGTACGCCGAGTCCGAGGAGAACCGCTTCCTCGAAGTCACGTACGCGAACGGCGACAAGGAAGTCCTGTACTTCAAGGACTTCAACTCCGGAGCCATGATCCAGAACATCGTGGACCGGGCGAAGAAGATGGCGATCAAGAACTTCCTCGACCACAACCAGAAGGGCCTCCGGGTCTCCCACCTCCTCCAGGCGTGCGTGGACGAGTTCAAGGAGAACGAGGACCTGCCCAACACCACCAACCCGGACGACTGGGCCCGCATCTCCGGAAAGAAGGGCGAGCGGATCGTCTTCATCCGCACCCTCGTCACCGGAAAGCAGGGCGCGGACACCGGACGCTCCATCGACACGGTGGCGAACACCGGTCAGTACCTCTGAAAATCAGGGCGGCTGCGGGTGCCCTCCACGGGGGCACCCGCAGCCGACTGCATTCCCGCCCGGGAAGCCCCCACAGCGACCCGAAACGGACCACCGGCAATGACTGAAATGATCTCCCCACCAGCGCGGAGCCGCTCTAGGCTCTTCCGTACCGCCGGGCGCGCAGTGCGGGGACGGGCACCGCACACGCACCGGAGCACCAGCGGTACTTGAGCGCCGCTCCCGGAGGGGAGCGCCGCCGGGCAAGGAGGGCCGCATGACCGTACGGCGAGTAATGGGGATCGAGACGGAGTACGGGATCTCCGTCCCCGGCCACCCGAACGCCAATGCCATGCTCACCTCGTCCCAGATCGTCAACGCCTACGCGGCGGCGATGCACCGGGCGCGACGCGCCCGCTGGGACTTCGAGGAGGAGAACCCGCTGCGGGACGCCCGCGGCTTCGACCTCGCCCGCGAGGCCGCCGACAGCAGCCAGCTCACCGACGAGGACATCGGCCTCGCCAACGTCATCCTCACCAACGGAGCACGGCTCTACGTCGACCACGCCCACCCCGAGTACAGCTCGCCGGAGATCACCAACCCCCGCGACGCCGTCCTCTGGGACAAGGCCGGCGAACGCATCATGGCCGAGGCCGCCGAACGCGCCGCCCAGCTCCCCGGCGCCCAGCCGATCCACCTCTACAAGAACAACACCGACAACAAGGGCGCCTCCTACGGCACGCACGAGAACTACCTGATGAAGCGGGAGACCCCCTTCTCGGACATCGTGCGCCACCTCACGCCCTTCTTCGTCAGCCGCCAGGTCGTCACCGGCGCCGGACGCGTCGGCATCGGCCAGGACGGCCGCGAGCACGGCTTCCAGATCAGCCAGCGCGCGGACTACTTCGAGGTCGAGGTGGGCCTGGAGACCACCCTCAAGCGCCCCATCATCAACACCCGCGACGAACCCCACGCCGACGCCGAGAAGTACCGGCGCCTCCACGTGATCATCGGGGACGCCAACCTCTCCGAGATCTCCACCTACCTCAAGCTCGGCACCACCGCACTGGTGCTGTCGATGATCGAGGACAACTTCATCGCCGTGGACCTCGCCGTGGACCAGCCGGTGCGCACCCTGCACCAGGTCTCCCACGACCCCGGGCTGACCCACCTGATCACGCTCCGCAGCGGCCGCACGCTGACCGCCGTACAGCTCCAGATGGAGTACTTCGAGCTCGCACGGAAGTACGTCGAAGAGCGTTTCGGCTCCGACGCGGACGAGCAGACCAAGGATGTCCTCTCGCGGTGGGAGGACGTGCTGGGCAGGCTGGAGAGCGATCCCATGAGCCTGGCCGGCGAGCTCGACTGGATCGCCAAGCGGGAGATCCTGGAGGGCTACCGCCGCCGGGACGGCCTCGACTGGGACGCGGCCCGGCTGCACCTGGTGGACCTCCAGTACTCGGACGTACGCCCCGACAAGGGCCTGTACAACCGCCTGGTGGCCCGCGGGAAGATGAAGCGCCTGCTGACCGAGGACGCGGTGGAGCGCGCCGAGAGCAAGCCTCCGGAGGACACCAGGGCCTACTTCCGGGGCCGCTGCCTGGAGCAGTACGCGGACGACGTCGCGGCGGCCTCCTGGGACTCGGTGATCTTCGACCTGCCGGGCCGGGACTCGCTCCAGCGGGTGCCGACCCTGGAACCCCTGCGGGGTACCCGCAACCACGTCAAGGAACTGCTGGACCGCTGCCGGACCGCCGAGGACCTGGTCCGGGTGCTGTCCGGCGGCTGACCGCAGCCGATCGCGGCTGAAAGCCGGCGCGTCCGGGAATCATGGAAGAGACTCCCGGACCTTCGAAAAGTACGGGACCGAAAGTCGGACCCTCCTTGTAGGGTCTGAGCAGGGTCTGATCTTGAGATCTCGAACCGAGTAGCGGGGTGAGGTAGACATGGCGACCAAGGACACCGGCGGCGGGCAGCAGAAGGCCACGCGCTCCACCGAAGAGGTTGAGGAGCAGACCGCGGAAGCGAGCTCCGACCTCAAGGAGCGCCAGGAGAAGCTCTCGGACGACGTCGACTCCGTCCTCGACGAGATCGACGACGTGCTCGAGGAGAACGCCGAGGACTTCGTGCGGAGCTTCGTGCAAAAGGGTGGCGAGTAGCGGCCGCCTGAGCCGCGAAGCCTTCGAATCCGAGATCGGGGTGGGCGGAGTCGTCCGCGAGCGCGTGGCCGGCCCCAGGGCACCACGAGGCCACCGTGCCGGACGGTCCGTCCGCCCCGATGCAATCCCGGAACATGTTGATCGCGATCATCGGACGGGTAAGGTCCGAGGCGTAACTCTGCTTCAGCTGCAATGCCGCATTGGCCAGTTCAAGGATCGGCCGGACGTCATCGGGCGTGCAGCCGCATACGTGGAAGGAAACCTGTGGAAGCCAACATTCACAGCACAGGGCGTCTGCCGGCAGCCTTCCTGACGCCGGGGTCCTCGTCCTTCATGGACTTCCTGGGGAGTCACTCGCCGGACCTGCTGCCGGGCAACCGGCGGCTGCCGGACGGCGTCGTCGAGGCCCCGCACGGCACCACCATCGTGGCCGCGACGTTCCCGGGGGGCGTCGTCCTCGCCGGTGACCGCCGCGCCACCATGGGCAACATGATCGCCCAGCGCGACATCGAGAAGGTCTTCCCGGCCGACGAGTACTCCGCGGTGGGCATCGCGGGCACGGCCGGCCTGGCCGTCGAGATGGTCAAGCTGTTCCAGCTGGAGCTGGAGCACTTCGAGAAGGTCGAGGGCGCCACCCTCTCCCTGGAGGGCAAGGCCAACCGCCTCTCCACGATGATCCGCAGCAACCTCGGCATGGCCATGCAGGGCCTGGCCGTGGTGCCGCTGTTCGCCGGCTGGGACGAGGGCCGGGAGAAGGGCCGGATCTTCTCGTACGACGTGACCGGTGGCCGCTCCGAGGAGCACGGCTACGCCGCCACCGGCTCCGGCTCGATCTTCGCCCGCGGTTCCATGAAGAAGCTGTACCGCGAGGACCTGACGGAGGAGCAGGCCACGACGCTGGTCGTGCAGGCCCTCTACGACGCCGCCGACGACGACTCGGCGACGGGTGGGCCGGACCTGTACCGGAACATCTACCCGATCGTCACCGTCATCACTGACGAGGGCTTCCGACGCCTCACCGACCAGGAGTCCTCGGAGATCGCCCGCCGGGTGACCGACCGCCGCCTCCAGGAGCCCGACGGGCCGCGCGCCGCGCTGCTCTGACCGTTCGTCACTGATTTCGTCACTGAGAAGGAAGGGACGGATAGCCGGTGTCGACGCCGTTCTATGTGTCACCCCAGCAGGCCATGGCCGACCGGGCGGAGTACGCCCGCAAGGGCATCGCCCGCGGCCGCAGCCTTGTCGTGCTGCAGTACGCCGACGGCATTGTGTTCGTCGGTGAGAACCCGTCCCGCGCGCTGCACAAGTTCAGCGAGATCTACGACCGGATCGGCTTCGCGGCCGCCGGCAAGTACAACGAGTACGAGAACCTCCGCATCGGCGGCGTGCGCTACGCCGACCTCCGCGGGTACACGTACGACCGCGACGACGTGACGGCCCGCGGGCTGGCCAACGTCTACGCCCAGACGCTGGGCACGATCTTCTCGAGCGCGGCGGAGAAGCCGTACGAGGTGGAGCTGGTCGTCGCCGAGGTGGGCACCACCGCCGCGGGCGACCAGATCTACCGCCTGCCGCACGACGGCTCGATCGTGGACGAGCACGGCTCGGTCGCGGTCGGCGGCAACGCCGAGCAGATCAGCAGCTACCTCGACCAGCGTCACCGTGACGGGATGACGCTGCCGGAGGCGCTGAAGCTGGCGGTGCAGGCGCTGTCGAACCAGGCCAACGGCGCGGACCGGGAGATCCCCGCAGACCGGCTGGAGGTGGCGGTGCTGGACCGTACGCGGACCCAGCAGCGGAAGTTCAAGCGGATCCGGGGCCGGCAGCTGGCGCGGCTGCTGGAGCCTGAGGTGCCGGCCGAGGTCCAGGCGGACGCGGTGTCCAAGGACGAGGACCCGGAGGACGCCGAGTAGCCGCGGTGGCCCGTGTGGTGTGAGTGCGGGGGAGCCCCGGTCGCGATGGGCGGCCGGGGCTCCGTCGTGTCCGGGGACGGGCCGGGCCGGGTCGTGGGGCCCGCGGGACCGGGTGCGTGCGGCGGGTCAGCGGGCCGGGGGCGGGGCCGTGGAGCCGCGTACCACCAGGTCGACGGGGAGTTCGGGGGTCTCCCAGGGGCGGCCGTCGAGGACGGCGAGGAGGGCGCGCATGCCCTCCTGGCCGACCTGTTCGGCGGGGAGCCGGACGGTGGTGAGTTCGGGTTCCACGGCGGTGGCGAGGGAGAGGTCGTCGTAGCCGGTGACGGAGAGGTCGTCGGGGACGCGGAGGCCGAGGCGGCGGGCGGCCTTGCAGGCGCCGGCGGCGAGGATGTCGTCGTCGCAGACGACGGCGGTGGGCCGGCCGGGGCCCGCGCCGGTGAGGGCGGTCTCGACGGCGGCGCGGGCGGCGTCGACGGAGAGCGGGGCGCGGGCGGTGTGCAGGCGGGTGCCGGGGGTGTCGCGGAGGGTGTCGGCGAGGGCGCGGGCGCGGACCCGGAAGGTCCAGGTGTCGATGGCCGAGGCGAGGTGGAGGAGGTGGCGGTGGCCGAGGCCGAGGAGGTGTCCGGCGGCCTGGCGGACGCCGTCGGCGATGGCGAGGTTGACGTGGGCGGCGGCGCCGTCGGCGGGGTCGCTGTCGAGCATGACGAGGGGGAGGTCGGCGCCCTTGATCGCTTCGAGGGCGCCGGCGGCCATGGAGGAGGCGATGACGCCGTCCAGGGCGGCGCGGGCGGAGGCGAAGGGGTCGCGGGCGGGGCCGGTGCCGTCGGGCGAGGGGTAGAGGACGACGCCGAAGCCGTGTTCGGCGGCGACGGCCGCGGCGCCGGTGTAGACGCGGGCGAAGAACTCGTTGGTGAGGGCGGGGACGACGAGGAGCGCGGTGCGGGTGGTGCCGAGGCGGAGGCTGCGGGCGGCGAGGTTGGGGCGGTAGCCGAGCTCCTCGGCGGCGGCGCGGACGAGGTCGGCGGTGCGGCGGGAGACGCGTCCGGTCCACTTGTCGCCGAGGACGAGGGAGACGGTGGCCTGGGAGACGCCGGCGTGGGCGGCCACGTCCCGGCTGGTGGGCCTCGTCACGTCGTGCCTCCGTCGTGCCTGGTGGTGGGGTGCGCGAGGTGGACCCGCGGCTGCCGTCATGGTACGTATAACGGGAGACGTTATACGTAAAACCCCGGGGGTGTTCCCGGCGGAAGGGACGCACACATGGCCGCGGGATACGCGGAACTCCTCAGGACGCGGCACGCGGCACGGCTGCTGGCGGGGACGCTGGTCGGCCGGCTGCCCACCGCCACGGCGAACATCGCGATCGTGCTGTTCATCCGCGCCGAGGGCGGCAGCTACACGCTGGCCGGCGCCCTGGCGGCCGCGTACGGCCTGGCCACGGCCGCCGGCCAGCCGCTGCTGGGCCGGGCCGTGGACGTGTACGGGCAGCCGCGCATCCAGCTGCCGGCCGCCCTGGTCTCCGCGTTCGCGATGGGGGTGCTGGCGCTCTCGGGGACCAGCTCGCTGGTGCTGGCGTACGTGGCGGCCATCGTGGCCGGGCTCTTCACGCCGCCGCTGGAGGGCGGTCTGCGGGCGCTGTGGCCCAGCGTGCTGGGCGGCCGCGAGGACAAGGTGCACGCCGCGTACGCGATGGACGCGGTGGCCCAGGAGATCATGTACACGGTCGGTCCGCTGCTGGTGACGCTGCTGGTCGCGGTCTGGTCCCCGGCGGCCGCGCTGATGGTGATCAACGTGCTGGGCGTGCTGGGCGCGCTGGCCGTGGTGACGTCAGAACCGGCCCGCACGTGGCGCTCGGAGCCGCGCGAGGCGCACTGGCTGGGGGCCCTGCGGTCGCGCGGGCTGCTGGCCCTGCTGGCGGCGTTCTTCTTCGTGGGCTCGGCGCTGGGTTCGATCAGCGTGGCGGGTGTCGCGTACGCCGACGACCACGGCGGCCAGGCGGTGTACGGCTGGCTGATGGCCGCGCTGGGGCTCGGTGCCCTGGTCGGCGGGGTGGCGTACGGGGCGCGGCAGTGGGCCGGCTCCGCGGAGCGCCGGCTGACCGTGCTGGTGGGGCTGCTGGCGCTGGGGTACGTGCCGCTGCTGCTGACGCCGGGGCCGGTGCCGATGGCGGCGCTCTCGGCGCTGGCGGGCGTGTTCCTGGCGCCGTCGCTGGCCTGTGCCTTCGTCGTGGTGGACCGGCACGCGCCGGCGGGCACGGTGACGGAGGCCTTCTCGTGGCTGGTGACCTTCTTCGGGGTGGGCGCGGCGATCGGCACGGCCGCGGCCGGCCCGGTGGTGGAACTGGCGGGCACGGCGGCGAGCTTCGGCGTGGCGGTGGCCGGAGGCGCGGCGGCGTTCCTGGTCCTGATGGGCACTCAGCGGGTGCTGGGCGGTCCGGGGCGGGCACGGCGGGTCGCGGGCTCGCCGGCGGGCCCGGCTGCGCAGGAGCCGGTGGGCCCGGAGGCGGGCGTTTCCGCGGGCTGATCCGAAAATGATCGGAACGCCGCCGCCGAACCCGGTTTGCGAGCACGGCTGAAGGCGTAATGTTCAGACATGGACCGCCGCATTTTCGGGCTGGAGAACGAGTACGGCGTCACGTGCACGTTCAGGGGACAGCGCCGACTGTCTCCTGACGAAGTGGCGCGCTACCTCTTCCGCCGTGTCGTGTCATGGGGCCGCAGCAGCAATGTCTTCCTGCGGAACGGCGCCCGCCTGTATCTCGATGTGGGTTCGCATCCGGAATACGCAACTCCCGAATGCGACAACGTGACCGAACTGGTCACCCACGACAAGGCGGGCGAGCGCATTCTCGAAGGCCTGCTCGTCGACGCAGAGCGCCGCCTGCACGAGGAGGGAATCGCGGGCGACGTTTACCTGTTCAAGAACAACACGGACTCGGCGGGGAACTCGTACGGCTGCCACGAGAACTATCTGGTGGCGCGGCACGGGGAATTCTCGCGGCTCGCGGACATTCTCATCCCGTTCCTCGTGACCCGGCAGCTCATCTGCGGCGCGGGCAAGGTGCTGCAGACCCCGCGCGGCGCCGTGTACTGCGTGAGCCAGCGGGCCGAGCACATCTGGGAGGGCGTCAGCTCCGCGACCACGCGGTCCCGGCCCATCATCAACACCCGCGACGAGCCGCACGCGGACGCCGAGCGGTACCGCCGGCTCCACGTCATCGTGGGCGACTCGAACATGTCCGAGACCACGATGCTGCTGAAGGTCGGCGCGACGGACCTGGTGCTGCGGATGATCGAGGCGGGCACGGTGATGCGCGACCTCACGCTGGAGAACCCGATCCGGGCGATCCGCGAGGTCAGCCACGACATCACCGGTCAGCGCAAGGTCCGGCTGGCGAGCGGCCGGGAGGCCTCGGCGCTGGAGATCCAGCGCGAGTACTTCGACAAGGCGGTCGACTTCGTCGAGCGCCGCGGGATCCGTACGGGCACGGTCGAGCAGGTGCTGGAGCTGTGGGGCCGTACCCTCGACGCGATCGAGGCCGAGGAGCTCGACCGGATCGAGACCGAGATCGACTGGGTCATGAAGTACAAGCTCATCGAGCGGTACCGCGCCAAGCACAACATGACCATGTCCAACCCGCGGGTGGCGCAGATAGACCTCGCGTACCACGACATCCACCGCCGCCGGGGCCTGTACTACCTGCTGGAGCGCAAGGGCCAGGCCGCCCGGATCTGCAACGACATCAAGATCTTCGAGGGCAAGTCGGTGCCGCCGCAGACCACGCGTGCGCGGCTGCGCGGCGACTTCATCCGCCGGGCCCAGGAGCAGCGCCGGGACTTCACGGTCGACTGGGTGCACCTGAAGCTCAACGACCAGGCGCAGCGCACCGTGCTGTGCAAGGACCCGTTCCGGTCGGTGGACGACCGGGTGGAGAAGCTGATCGCCGGGATGTAGGCCGGCCGGGCGGCCGGGTCGCGGCGCCGGGGCCCCGTAGCTTCCTCGTACGGGGCCCTTGCTACGCCTTAGAGTGGCGGCGACCGATGTGCCGTTAGAGATCTGAGGAACACGTGCGCCGACTTGCCGGCCTGCTGGTCGTCCCCCTCCTGCTGCTGTCGACAGCGGCGTGCGGTGACGACAAGGGCTCCGACTCCGCCACCGTAGAGAGCACGAACGGGGTGCCCGCGATCACCGCCGGTGCCAAGTTCGGGGAGAAGCCCACCCTCGCCAAGGGCGTGGGCACTCCGCCGAAGGACCTGAAGGTCGTGGTCATCAGCGAGGGCAAGGGCCCGAAGCTGAAGAAGGGCGACGAGGCCAAGGTCAACTACCTGGGCCAGGAGTGGGACGAGGACAAGCCCTTCGACAACAGCTTCGACCGCGGTGAGCCGTTCGCGCTGGCGATCGGCGCGGGCAGCGTCATCAAGGGCTGGGACCAGGGTCTCGAGGGCCAGAAGGTCGGCAGCCGCGTCGAGCTGGTGATCCCGCCGGACATGGGTTACGGCGCCTCGGGCCAGGGCGACATCAAGCCCAACGCCACGCTGGTGTTCGTGGTGGACGTCCTGGAGGCCAAGACGCCCAAGCCGGTCCCGCCGTCCGCCAAGGGCACGGTCGTCCCGCAGGACGACAAGACGCTGCCGCAGGTCGGCACGAACACCGACGGCAAGGCGCCGTCGCTGGACATCCCGAAGAACGACCCGCCGAAGAAGCTGGTCTCGAACTACGTGATCGAGGGTTCCGGCGCGGCCGTGAAGCCCACCGACACGGTGGTCGTGAAGTACGTCGGCAAGCTGTGGAAGGACGGGAAGGTCTTCGACAGCACCTACGCCCAGAACACCACGCAGACCTTCCCGCTGGGCCAGCTGACGCTGAAGGGCCTGAAGGACGGCATCGCGGGCAAGAAGGAGGGCAGCCGCATCCTGCTGGTCATCCCGCCGGACCAGGGCCTGGGTGACAAGGAGCAGGGCGGCATTCCGGCGAATTCCACGCTGGTCTTCGCGCTGGACATCCTGCAGATCAAGTAGCGGGGCCGCCGGGATGGCAGACTGTCCCGGTTGACCGGTTCGCAAGTTTGAGGAGCAAGTGCTGTGAGCATCGAGAAGCCCGAGATCGACTTCCCGGAGGGCCCCGAGCCCACCGACCTCGTCATCGAGGACATCTGGGTCGGCGAGGGCGCCGAGGCCAAGGCCAAGGACGTCGTCAAGGTCCACTACGTGGGCGTGGCCTTCTCCACCGGTGAGCAGTTCGACGCGTCCTGGGACCGCGGCCAGCCGCTGCAGTTCCAGCTCGGTGTCGGCCAGGTCATCGCCGGCTGGGACCAGGGCGTCCAGGGCATGAAGGTCGGCGGCCGTCGCAAGCTGACCATTCCGGCGCACCTGGCGTACGGCGACCGCGGCGCCGGTGGCGTGATCAAGCCGGGCGAGACGCTGATCTTCGTCTGCGACCTGGTCGCCGTCTGATCGGTTCGTTCGCGACCGTTGTGGGACCCCTGCCTTACGGCGGGGGTCCCTCGCTTTTGTCCCAGGCCGAAGGGGCGGTACGGTCAACGGTCACAAGCACGATGAGAGGGGCGAGGGGCGTCGTGGCGATTGCCAAGGCCGAGCGGCTGATGAATCTGGCGTTGTGCCTGCTCGGCACCCGCCGACCGCTCAGCAAGCGGGAGCTGCGCGGCTCCATCGAGGCCTACATGGAGGCGGGCAACGACGACTCCTTCAACCGGATGTTCGAGCGGGACAAGGACGACCTGCGCGAGCTGGGCCTGGTGATCGAGACGGTCGAGGCCCTGGACGGGGAGATCGGCTACCTGGCCCGCCGCGACAGCAACCGGCTGCCGCCGGTGTCGCTGGACGCCGAGGAGGCGGCGGCGCTCGGGCTCGCGGCCAAGGTGTGGCAGCAGGCCCGGCTGGCGGGTGCCGCGTCCGGGGCGCTGCAGAAGCTGCGCGCCGCGGGGATGCCGGAGGCGGAGGACCCGTACGAGGGCCAGCACAGCGCCATCGAGCCGCGGATCCCGGTCCACGAGGCGGCGTTCGAGCCGCTGATGCTGGCCTGCCGCGACCGGCGGCCGGTCACCTTCGACTACCGCAAGTCCAACGCGGTGCGCCCGGAGCAGCGGCAGGTGGAGCCCTGGGCGCTGGAGTGCTGGCGCGGCCAGTGGTACCTGGCCGGCTTCGACCGGGAGCGCGGCGCGGAGCGGGTGTTCCGGCTGTCGCGCATCACCGGCAAGGTGAAGTCGCGGGCCGGGAAGTACACGGCCGAGGTGCCCGACGTGGTGACCGTGCGCGAGACCGTCGCGGGCTGGGCCGGGGAGACCGCCGACCGTTCGGCGCGGATCCGGCTGCGGCAGGGCGCCGGCTACCCGCTGCGGGCGAGGGCCACGGCGGTGCGGGACGCCGGCGGGGGCTGGGACGAGCTGGAGATCCCGTACGGGCACGGACTGGACGCCTGGCTGGTCGAGTTCGGGCCGGACGTGATCGTGCTGGAGCCCGCGGACCTGCGGGCGGACGTGGTGGACCGGCTGCGCGCCGTCGCCAAGGGCTGAGGGGGACTCGTACGACATGGCCGCCAACGCCATCGACCAGACGCGCCGGATGCTGTCGCTGGTGACGTACCTGCGGGAGCGCCCGGGGGCGCGGATCGCGGACGTCGCCCGGGCCTTCGGGATCAGCGAGGACGAGCTGATCTCGGACCTCGACGTGCTGCCCATGTGCGGGACCAGCTTCCGCGGCGGGGACCTGCTGGACATCGACACCGACGGCGAGCGGATCTGGTGGCGCAATCCCGATGCCTCGGGCGAGTCCACCGCCGAGCCGCTCCGGCTCGCCGCCGACGAGGCCACCGCCCTGCTGGTGGCCGCGCGGGCGGTGGCGACCCTGCCCGGGCTGCGCGAGAGCGACCGGGACGCCCTGCTGCGGGCCACCGCGAAGCTGGAGGGGGCCGCCGGTGAGGCGGCCGGGGCGAGCGCCCGGCTGAACGTGACCTTCGAGTCCGAGGGCGGGGTCTTCGCCGACGTGGACCGGGCGATCTCCGAGCGGCGCCGGCTGTGGCTGCGCTACTACTCGCCGGCCCGGGACGAGCTGACCGAGCGGGAGGTCGACCCGATCCGGCTGTTCGCCGTGGGCCACACGTACCTGGAGGGCTGGTGCCACCTCTCCGAGGCCCGGCGCACCTTCCGGCTCGACCGGGTGGCGGAGATCCGGCTCCTCGACGAGCGGGCCGAGCCGCCGGCCATCGAGCCGCGGGACCTGTCCGAGGGGCTGGTGCAGCCCTCGGCCGAGGACCCCGAGGTGGTCGTCGAGGTCGGTCCCGGCGGGCGCTGGGTGGCCGAGTACTACCCGCACGACAGCGCCCGCGAGCTGCCCGACGGCGGCCTGCGGATCACCCTGCGCACCCCGGACCCGGCCTCCCTGCGCCGGCTCGCGCTGCGGCTCGGCGCCGACGGGCGGATCGTCGCCCCGGCGGAGCTGGCCGACAGCGCCCGGCGGGCGGCGGCCGAGGCTCTCGCCGCGTACGACGCGCACTGACCCGGCACCGCGGGCCGGCCCCCGCGGGCCGGCCCGGCGAGAGGCCGGCCGGGACCGGGGCCGGAGGCGCACCCGGTACGGCGGCCCGGCGCGCGGTGGCCGGCCGGCGCGCCGACCGGCGGGCGGCACGCGGGACCGCACGGACGCGGTGCGACACCGCACGACGCCGGACACGACGCCGGACACGACACCGAACACGACCGAGAAGGACACGGAGGGGGAACCGCGGATGACGCCGGGAATGCCGGGGGTGGCCGCGCTGTCCGCGGCGGTCGAGCAGGTGCTGTTCAAGGCCGCCTGCCCGGACTGCCGGGCCCGCTTCGAACTCCACGCCGGGGCCCTGCGGCTGGCCATCGGCGGCAGCAAGCGGAGCACCTTCTACTCCTTCACCTGCCCCGAGTGCGGGGTGGCCGTCCGCAAGCCGGCCGGCGAGCGGATCGTCGAGCTCCTCACGGGCGGCGGGGTCAGCACGCTGCGCAGCGTGTAGCCCGGCCGGGACGGGCCGCCGGGCCGGTTAGGCTCAGCGCATGCTCTGGCCGATGCTCGCAATTGCCCTCGGGTTCCTCGGACTCGCCGTCCTGGGCGTCCTCGCCGTCCGCGTGTACGTGGAGGTCCGGCGGCTGGCCCGGCAGGTGGACGACGCGAGCCGCCGCATCGCCGGCGCCGCGGGCGACCTGGAGAGCGCGACGGCCGATCTGGCCAGGGCGGGCGGCACCCTCTCCTGACCTGCGGATCCGGCGGTTCACGGAACGCGCCCCGCAATCGGGAAGACGCCGGGGGATTGCAAGGCGTTCACCGGTGCGGGTTACGATCCTTCACAGTGCGCCGCTCCCGGACGCCCGTCCGGACCGGCGGCCGCACCACTCCAGCCGCCCCGGTGAGAAGGAAGCCACACATGATCGGCAATCTGAAGCCCCTCGAGATCGTTCTGATCATCGCTGTCATCCTGCTGCTGTTCGGCGCCAAGAAGCTCCCGGAGATGGCCCGCTCCCTCGGCAAGTCGGCCCGCATCCTCAAGAGCGAGGCCAAGGCCATGAAGAAGGACGACGAGGCGCCCGCCGAGCCGGCCGCCGACCCGTCCGCCGCGCAGCCGGCCGCCCCGCGCACCATCCAGGCCGCGCCCGGTGACGTCACCAGCTCCCGCCCGGTCAGCGAGCCGAACCGCACCGCCCAGAGCTGACACCGCAGCTCCACCCAGCTGTTGGCCGCGCACGAGACGAGGGACGTGGGTTGCTCAAGTCTGCCCGCAAGCAGGAGAAGCAGGAGAAGGACGCCGAGGGGCGGATGCCCCTCGCGGAGCACCTCCGCGAGCTGAGGAACCGCCTGCTCAAGTCGGTCCTGGTGATCCTCGTGATCACGGTGGTCGCCGCGGTCTTCTACAAGGACCTGATCGACTTCATGCTCCGGCCGATGCTGGAGTCGGTCGGCTGCACCGACGGCGTGGTCACCCAGCGCAACGGGCGACCGTGCGCCGACATGACCGTCAACGGTCTGATCGCACCGTTCTCGATCGCCCTGAAGGTGTCCCTCGCGGCCGGTGTCGTGCTGTCCGCGCCGGTCTGGCTGTACCAGCTGTGGGCCTTCATCGCCCCCGGCCTGCACGGCCACGAGAAGCGGTACGCGATCAGCTTCGTGCTGGTCGGCGCCCCGCTCTTCCTCGGCGGCGCGGTCCTGGCGTACAACATCCTCCCGCAGACCGCGGAGATCCTGCTCGAGTTCACGCCCGAGCACGCGCGGAACCTGCTGCCGGTGGACGACTACCTCGACCTGGTCACGCGCATGGTCGTGGTCTTCGGCCTGGCCTTCGAACTGCCGCTGCTGCTGATCCTGCTCAACTTCACCGGGGTGCTCACCGCCAGGCGGCTGGCGGGATGGTGGCGCGCCATGGTGATCGGCATCACGGTCTTCTCGGCCTTCGCCACCCCGACCGGCGACCCGCTGACCATGCTCTCGCTGGCCGCACCCATCGTCGCCCTGTACTTCGTCGCGCTGGGCGTCTGCCTGCTCAACGACCGGCGGCGGCGGCGCAACAACCCCGACGCCGGCCTGGACGACGACGAGGCCTCGCACCTGGACCTCACCCCGGAGACGATCGGGGAGGTCGAGTCGGTCGGGGCGCCGGCCGCCCTGCCCGAGCAGTCGGACGGCGGCCGGAGCCGGATCAACGGGTACGACGACGCGACCTGAGCCGGGACCCCGGCGGCACCGCCCGAACGAGCGGTGACCGACGGGTGAGGGCCCGCCACGGTACGGGTACGCAGAGGGCACGGACGGTTTTCCACGAACCGTCCGTGCCCTTCGTCATGGTTCGTCACCCCTTCAATAAAGATCGCGCCGCGTGTCAGAGGTGCCGGGTAGGCTCGGAGACAAGATGACAGAGGACCTCTCACCCGCCGAGCGGTACGCCGCTTCCCGGATCCGCGCCGCAGAGGAGGCCACTGCCCTGGCCCCCTTCCGCGAGCTCTACGACTTCGGGCTCGACCCCTTCCAGATCGAGGCCTGCCAGGCCCTGGAGGCCGGAAAGGGCGTGCTCGTCGCCGCCCCCACCGGCTCTGGCAAGACCATCGTCGGCGAGTTCGCCGTGCACCTGGCCCTCACCCAGGGCCGCAAGTGCTTCTACACCACCCCGATCAAGGCCCTGTCGAACCAGAAGTACGCCGACCTGGTCAAGCGCTACGGCGCGGAGAAGGTCGGCCTGCTCACCGGCGACAACAGCGTCAACAGCGAAGCACCCATCGTGGTCATGACCACCGAGGTGCTGCGCAACATGCTGTACGCGGGCTCCCAGTCGCTGCTCGGCCTCGGATACGTGGTCATGGACGAGGTGCACTACCTCTCCGACCGCTTCCGCGGCGCCGTCTGGGAGGAAGTGATCATCCACCTCCCCGAGTCGGTGACCCTGGTCTCGCTCTCCGCCACCGTCTCCAACGCCGAGGAGTTCGGCGACTGGCTCGACACGGTGCGCGGCGACACCGCCGTGATCGTCTCCGAGGAGCGGCCGGTCCCGCTCTGGCAGCACGTGATGGCCGGACGCCGGATCTACGACCTCTTCGAGGAGGAGAGCGACCACGGCGGCCGCGGCTCCGCCCGCCGCGAGGTCAACCCCGACCTGCTGCGCATGGCGCGGATGGAGAACAGCAGGACGTACAACCCGCGCGACCGGCGCCGCGGCAAGATGGTCCGCGAGGCCGACCGCGAGCGGGAGCGCCGCTCCCGCAGCCGCATCTGGACCCCCGGCCGCCCCGAGGTCATCGAGCGCCTCGACAGCGAGGGCCTGCTGCCCGCCATCACCTTCATCTTCAGCCGGGCCGGCTGCGAGGCCGCCGTACAGCAGTGCCTGTACGCGGGCCTGCGGCTGAACGACGACGCGGCGCGCCTGCAGGTGCGCGAGCTCGTCGAGGAGCGCACCGCCTCCATCCCCGCCGAGGACCTGCACGTGCTCGGCTACTACGAGTGGCTGGAGGGCCTGGAGCGGGGCATCGCCGCCCACCACGCGGGCATGCTGCCCACCTTCAAGGAGGTCGTGGAGGAGCTGTTCGTCCGCGGCCTGGTGAAGGCCGTGTTCGCCACCGAGACCCTGGCCCTGGGCATCAACATGCCCGCCCGCACGGTCATCCTGGAGAAGCTCGTCAAGTGGAACGGCGAGCAGCACGCCGACATCACCCCGGGCGAGTACACCCAGCTCACCGGCCGCGCCGGCCGGCGCGGCATCGACGTCGAGGGCCACGCGGTGGTGCTCTGGCAGCGCGGCATGGACCCGGGCGCCCTGGCGGGCCTCGCGGGCACCCGCACGTACCCGCTGCGGTCCAGCTTCAAGCCCTCGTACAACATGGCCGTCAACCTCGTGCAGCAGTTCGGGCGGCACCGGTCCCGGGAGCTGCTGGAGACCTCCTTCGCGCAGTTCCAGGCCGACCGATCGGTCGTCGGGATCTCCCGGCAGGTGCAGCGCAACGAAGAGGGCCTGGCCGGCTACCGCGAGGGCATGACCTGCCACCTCGGTGACTTCGCCGAGTACGCGCGGCTGCGCCGCGACCTCAAGGACCGCGAGACCGAACTGGCCAAGCAGGGGGCCGCCCAGCGGCGCGCCCAGGCCGCCGCCTCCCTGGAGAAGCTCAAGCCGGGCGACGTCATCCACGTGCCCACCGGCAAGTTCGCCGGGCTCGCGCTGGTGCTGGACCCGGGCGTGCCGGGCGGGCGGTCCAACGGCCACCGCGGCTTCGAGTACCAGGAGGGCCCGCGCCCGCTGGTGCTGACCGCCGAGCGGCAGGTCAAGCGGCTCGCGTCCATCGACTTCCCGGTGCCGGTCGAGGCGCTGGAGCGGATGCGGATCCCGAAGTCCTTCAACCCCCGCTCCCCGCAGTCCCGCCGGGACCTCGCGTCGGCCCTGCGCACCAAGGCCGGGCACATCGTGCCGGACCGCCACAAGCGGGGGCGCGCGGCCGCGGCGGACGACCGCGAGATCGCCCGGCTGCGCGCCGAGCTGCGGGCGCACCCCTGCCACGGCTGCGACGAGCGCGAGGACCACGCCCGCTGGGCGGAGCGGTACCACCGCCTCCAGCGCGACACCCGGCAGCTGGAGCGGCGGATCGAGGGGCGGACGAACACCATCGCCCGCACCTTCGACCGGATCCACGCCCTGCTCACCGAGCTGGACTACCTGCGCGAGGACGAGGTCACCGAGCACGGCAGGCGGCTGGCCCGGCTCTACGGCGAGCTCGACCTGCTCGCCTCCGAGTGCCTGCGCGCCGGTGTCTGGGAGGGCCTGGACCCGGCCGAACTGGCCGCCTGCGTCTCGGCGCTGGTCTTCGAGGCGCGGCAGTCGGACGACGCCGTCGCCCCGAAGGTGCCGGGCGGGGCCGCGAAGGCGGCGCTGGGCGAGATGGTGCGGATCTGGGGGCGGCTCGACGCCCTGGAGGAGGAGCACCGGATCAATCAGGCCGAAGGCGTGGGCCAGCGGGAGCCCGACCTGGGCTTCGCGTGGGCCGCGTACCAGTGGGCTTCGGACAAGAGCCTGGACGAAGTGCTGCGCGAGGCGGAGATGCCGGCCGGCGATTTCGTGCGCTGGTGCAAGCAGGTCATCGACGTCCTGGGCCAGATCGCGGCCGCGGCGCCCGCCGAGGGCTCCACGGTGGCCAGGAACGCCCGCAAGGCCGTCGACGCGCTGCTGCGGGGTGTGGTGGCCTACAGCTCGGTGGGCTGAGCCCCTTCGGCTGTTCCTCCGAATCGGAGAATGGCCTGATGGTGCTCTTGTCATGATCCGTCTTCCGTGCGTTGTGCGACGATCGGGCCATGAACTCAACTGGTCGTCGCGTCGGGCGTCCGCGCGCCGACCAGCGCGCGGACAGCGGGGTGCCGCCCCGGGAGGAACTCCTCGGGGCGGCGGCCGAACTGTTCACCCGCCGCGGGTACGCGGCCACCACCACCCGGGCCGTCGCCCAGTTGGCCGGAATGCGGCAGGCCACGATGTACCACTACTTCGGCGGCAAGGAGGAACTCCTCGTCGAGCTGCTGGAGTCGACGGTCAGTCCCTCCCTCGCGGTGGCCCGGCGGATGGTGGCCGACACCACGCGCCCGGCCGCCGAGCGGCTGTGGCAGCTGTGCCGCTCGGACGTGCTGCTGCTCTGCGGCGGACGGCACAACCTGGGCGCCCTCTACCTGCTGCCCGAGGTGCGGGGCGAGAGCTTCGCCGGGTTCCGCCGGATCCGCGGCGAACTCAAGGACGCCTACCGCGAGTTGCTGCGGCTGACCCCGGTGGGGGCGGAACTCGCCGGTGACGAGGACGAGCTGACGCTGCGCAACGACCTCGTCTTCGGGCTGATCGAGGGAGTGATCCTGATCCGCGGCTCCGATCCCGGGCGCTCCGCCGTGGAGTTCGCCGAGGCCACGGCCGACGCGGCGCTGCGGATAGCGGGCCTGACTCAGGGCGTCTCCTGCGGGTTCCCGCCGGCCCAGCCCTCGGGGTCGTCCCAGGCCTGAAGGGTCCGGCCGGACTCGAAGCGGTGCGCCGCACCCGTCACCGGATCGGTGAACTCCAGTACCCGGGCCAGCAGTTGGAGCGGGCGCCGGTAGTCGTCCGGGGCCGGGTCGGTGACCTCCGGGTAGACCGGGTCGCCCAGGATCGGCAGGCCCAGGGAGTTCATGTGCACCCGCAGCTGGTGGGTGCGGCCGGTGGCCGGGGTCAGCCGGTAGCGGCCGAGCGCGCCGCGGTGCTCCAGGAGTTCGACGCGGCTCTCCGCATTGGGCTCACCGGGCAGTTCCGCGGCGGCGATCACGCCGCGGGTCTTCTCGATGCGGCTGCGGACGGTGCGCGGGAGGGCGAGCGAAGGCTCGTACGGGGCCAGGGCCTCGTACTCCTTCCCGACCCGGCGGCCGGCGAACAGCTGCTGGTAGGCGCCCCGGTCCTCGCGGCGGACGCTGAACATCACCAGGCCGGCGGTGAGCCGGTCCAGCCGGTGCGCGGGGCTCAGCTCCGGCAGTCCGAGCCGGTGCCGGAGCAGCGCGAGGGCGGTCTGCGTGACGTGGCTGCCGCGCGGGGTGGTGGCGAGGAAGTGCGGCTTGTCCGCCACCAGCAGGTGCGGGTCGCGGTGGACGACGCGCAGCGGGAACGGCACGGGCGCCTCGGGCGGCAGCTCCCGGTGGAACCACACGTGGTCGCCCGGCCGGTACGGCGCGTCCGCGGTGAGGGGGCCCTCGGTGCCGTACACCCGGCCGTCGCGCAGCAGCCGGTCGATGGCGGCCTCGCCCGCGCCGCCGCGGTAGTGCGCCCGGAGGTAGCTGCCCAGGTCGGGCCATTCGCCCTCGGGGAGCCGCAGGCGGACCGGGTCGATGCCGAGGCGCTGGGGGAGGGGCGAGGGGGGCGGGTGCGCGGTGCGTCTCATCGTGGGGCCCAGCGTACGCGGCACCGGCCGGGCCGCCCGGTTCCGGGCGGCCGCCGGCCCCCGCCGTCACTGCTGCCGCTGGAAGGTGCCCAGGCCGTTCTCGTCCAGGTACTCCACGCGCATCGCGCCGTCGGTGAAGAACACCCCGGTGCGGCCGACCGCGTTCTCGCCGGCGGTCTGGAAGCTGAACGTGTTCCCGTCGTAGTGGGTGAGCGGGTAGTTCTGCGGCTCCGGGCCCAGGTGCAGGACCAGTCCGCCGTCCTGGCCGGTGGTGACGGTGGCCCGGCCGTAGAACGGGTTGGTGTACGTGCCGGTGTACGCGCTGTCCGCCTGGGCCGGCTTCGCGGTGGCCGGCGGCTTGGTGTAGTCCGTGTCCGAACCGCCCTGGTTGAGCTGCTCCTCGTAGGACTTGGCCACGATGGGCAGCCAGTCCCGGGTGGGCTTGCCGTGCTCGGCGACGTCGAAGAAGTTGAGCGCGATGGTGTCGGGGAGGCCCGAGGGGGCGCCGTTGGTGAGCACCACGATGCCGAGGTTGTCGGAGGGAACCATGGTGACGTTGGTGTTGGCGCCGAGCGCGAAGGCGCCGGAATGGCTCAGGCGCAGCCGGCCGTTCTCGTCGTAGCGCACGTTCCAGCCCAGGCCGTAGAAGCCGGGCTGCGCGTTCGGCTCGGCGGGGGGATGGCTGATGCTGTGCGGGACGTGGGTCTCGGCCAGCCCCTCGCCGTTGATGACCTGCTTGCCGTCGATCTTCCCGCCGCCCATCTGGAGGCGCAGCCAGCGGGCCATGTCCTTGGCGTTGGAGCTGACGCCGCCCGCGGCGGTCTGTGCGTCGGCGTCTCGGACGTACAGCGGCTTCCAGGTCCCGTCGGCGGTCTTGACGTGGGTCAGGGCGCGGTCGGCCGTCTTCTCGTAGTCGCTGAAGCGGGAGCTCGTGTGCGTCATCCCGGCCGGCTTGTACAGCAGGTCGTCGGAGAGCTTGTCCCAGGGCACGCCCTCGGCCTTGGCGACGGCCTCGGCCGCCGCGGTGAAGCCGAAGTTGGTGTACGCGTAGCTGGTCCGGAACGGGGTGAGCGGCTCGAAGCGCAGGTGGGACAGGATGTACGCCTGGTCGTAGCCCAGGTCCTCCAGGAGGTCCCCGGAGTGGTCGGGCAGGCCCGAGCGGTGCGAGAGCAGGTCGGCCGCCGTGACGTGCGAGCTCACCCAGGGGTCCTTGAGGGTGACGCCCTTCAGCGGATCGTCGAAGCCGTCGGCGCCGATCGCCTGTGCCACGACGGTGGTGGCCACCGGTTTGGAGACCGAGGCGAGTTGGAAGACGGTGTCCGGGCTGACCTTCTTGTCCGGGGAGTCGGTGTCGCGGACGCCGAAGCCCTTCTGGTAGACGACCTTGTCGTCGTGGACCACGGCCACGGCGACACCGGGCACGCCGGTGCGCTTCATGCCGTCCTGTACCTGTGCGTCAAGCTGGTCGAGGGCCGCCTGCACGTCGAAGTCGCCCTGGCTCGGGCTCGGCGACGGTGCGGCGGCGACGGCTCCGGCCACCAGGGCGAGCCCGGCGGCGACTGACAGCCCCCTGCGCTTGCTGTTGCGTCGCATACGTCCATTGAACGACGGTCCCACGGCGCCCGCCTGGGGAGGAGCCGGGGAACGGGAACGCCGGCGGGGCCGCGCTCGCGGCCCCGCCGGCGTCGTGGGTGCACGGGCCGGGTCAGCCCTCCTGCTCGGCCTCCACCTGGGCGTTCCAGGCGCGCTTGGTCTCGCGCCAGGCCTCGTCGGTGTGGCCCAGCCGCCAGTAGCCCGAGATGGACAGCCGCTCGCGCGGGACGCCGCGCTCCAGGCGCAGGTGGCGGCGGAGCGTCTTGACGAAGCCCGCCTCGCCGTGGACGAAGGCGTGCACGGAGCCCAGCGGGAACTCCAGGGAGGTGACGGCCTCCAGCAGGGCCTCGCCGACCGGGCGGCCGGCCCGGTGCAGCCAGACCGGCTGCACGCCGTCGGGCGTGGTGACCTTCAGCTCGTCCGCCTTGCCCTCGACCTCGACGAAGGCGCGTACGACCGCGCCGGCCGGCATCCGCTCCATGGCGGCGGCGATCGCCGGCAGGGCGCTCTCGTCGCCGACCAGCAGGTGCCAGTCCGCCACCGGGTCCGGGGCGTAGCCGCCGCCGGGGCCGAGGAAGTGGACGCGCTCGCCGGGCTGCGCGCGCAGGGCCCACGGGCCGGCGAGGCCCGTGTCGCCGTGCACGACGAAGTCGATCGTCAGCTCGCGGTGGACCGGGTCCCAGTTCCGCACGGTGTACGCGCGCTGGCGCGGCCACTGCTCGCGGGGGAACGTGGCGCGGATCCGCTCCATGTCCCAGGGCTCGGCGTAGGTGACTCCGTCGGCGGGGAACAGCAGCTTGACGTAGTGGTCGGTGAACTCGCCCGCGGCGAACCCGGACAGCTCCGGGCCGCCCAGCACCAGCCGCACCATGTGCGGGCTGAGCCGCTCGGTGTGTACGACCGTGGCCGTGCCAACCATGCGAGTACGAGCCTCCTTGAGGGCGACTCCTTCTGCCACGGTGGTACCCCGTTTCCCCAGACGTGTCACTTAGGTTTGCCTAACCTAGCACCTCAGGCGCGAAGTGTGGAGGCAAGCCTGTCCACGGCTCCACCGAGACCCCAGTTCCGGGCCAGGTCGGCCAGGGCCTCGGGGTGCGCGGGAGTCTTCGGCAGCGTTGCGTCGAACGGGGGAATCGGCACGTCGGACGCCACCCGGACGACCTTGGGGGCCACCGCCACGTACGCCCGCGCCTCGTCCAGCCGCTTGCGCTGCGACGGGGTCAGCTTCGACGCCGGGTCGTCGACGGCCGCCATGATCCCGTCCAGGTCGCCGAAGGCGTCCAGCAGCTTGGCCGCCGTCTTCTCCCCGATCCCGGGCACGCCCGGCAGGCCGTCGCTCGGGTCGCCGCGCAGCAGCGCCAGGTCCACGTACCCGGGGCCGTCCACCCCGTACTTCTCGCGCAGCACCGCCTCGTCCGTGATCTGGAGGGTGCCGACGCCCTTGAGCGGGTAGAGCACGCGGGCCTGCCGGGCGTCGCTCACCAGCTGGTAGAGGTCGCGGTCGCCGGTGACGATGTCCACCGGGCCCGCGGCCCGGCCGGCGAGGGTGCCGATCACGTCGTCCGCCTCGTACCCCGCGACGCCGATCCGCGCGATGCCGAAGGCGTCGAGCGCCGCCTCGATCACCGGGACCTGCGGGGAGAGCGTGTCCGGGATCTCCTCCTCGTCGGGACCGGCCGGGGTCTCGACCGCGACGCGGTGCGCCTTGTACGAGGGGATCAGCTCCACGCGCCAGTGCGGCCGCCAGTCGGCGTCCATGCACGCGACCAGCTCGTCGGGCCGGTGGTCCTGGACCAGCCTGGCGATGAAGTCGAGCAGCCCGCGGACGGCGTTGACCGGAGTGCCGTCCGGGGCCCGCACGGAGTCCGGCACACCGAAGTACGCGCGGAAGTACAGGGAAGCGGTGTCGAGGAGCATCAGACGTCGGGTCATTCTGACGATGATGCCGCACCCCACCGACGGTGACGGTGGGGGCACAGGCGTTCACCGGGGGCGTAGAGCGGCTGGGCCGTGAGCGCGAAACGGGGGGCGGAAGCTGCGTAAGGTGCTTACAGCACATCCATGTGCGACCGGACCAAGGGGAGGGCAGCCCCGGCCATGGACGACAAGGACAAGGAAAGGGACGGCAAGGACCCGCTTCGGGTGGGCGCCGCGGTGCGCAAGCGGCGCAGGGCGCTGAAGCTCACCCTCGCCGCCGTGTCGGCGCGCAGCGGGCTGTCGGTGCCGTTCCTGAGCCAGATAGAGAACGAGCGGGCCCGGCCGAGCATGCGCTCCCTGGAACGCGTCGCCGACGCCCTGGAGACCACCGCCGTCGAACTCCTCGCGGCCTCCGACAGCGCCCGCACCGTGGACCTCGTACGCGCCGGGGACGACACCGGGCTGGCCCCGGCCGCGGGGGTGCGCCCGCTGGTGCGCGGCCACCACCAGCTGCACGCGCTGGAGTTCACCGGCGAGCAGGACGCCGGGCGCGAGTACCAGCACCGCAACGACGAGCTGATGTACGTGGTCGAGGGGTCCTGCCAGGTCGAGGCCGAGGGCCGGGCGTACCGGCTGGAGGCGGGCGACTCGCTGTTCCTGTCCGGCGGGGTGCGCCACCGCTGGCGGGCCACGGGCGAGGGCACCCGGCTGCTGGTGGTCGCCGTCGGCGACCACGTGGACGCGGTCACCGAACCGCCGGGGCGCTGATGCGGCCGTACGGCGGGGCCCGGGGCGGGGGCGGGCTGATGCGGGTCGCGCGCGGGGCGGGGGCCGGCTGATGCGGGTCGTCTCGCTGGTGCCCTCCCTCACCGAGGCGGTCGCCGCCACGGAGCCGGGGCTGCTGGCCGGCGCCACCGACTGGTGCAGCCATCCCGCGGACCTGGACGTCGTCCGGATCGGCGGCACCAAGAACCCCGACGTGGAGGCGGTCGTCGCGCTGCGCCCGGACCTGGTGGTCGCCAACGAGGAGGAGAACCGCCTGCCCGACCTCGACGCGCTGCGCGCGGCCGGGCTCCGGGTGCTCGTGACCGAGGTGCGGGACCTGCCCGGCGCCTTCCGGGAGCTGGAGCGGGTGCTCGTCACGGGGTGCGGGCTGGCCCGGCCGGCCTGGCTGGACGCGGCCGAGGAGGCCTGGGCCGCGGTGGAGCCGGTGGGCGACCTGCGGGCCGTGGTCCCGGTGTGGCGCCGGCCGTGGATGGTGCTGGGCCGGGACACCTTCGCCGGCGACCTGCTGGCCCGGCTGGGGGTGCGCAACCTGTACGCCGGCCACGCCGAGCGGTACCCGAGGGTGCCGCTCGCGGAGCTGGACGCCGCGGGCGCCGACCTGGTGGTGCTGCCCGACGAGCCGTACGCCTTCCACGCGGGCGACGGCCCCGAGGCGTTCCCCGCGACGGCGGCCGCCCTGGTGAGCGGCCGCCATCTGACCTGGTACGGGCCTTCGCTGGGCGAGGCCCCCGCGGTGCTCAGCGGGGCGCTGCGAGCAGCTTTCCGCTGACCAGGCCCCGTACGGTGTGGGCCGCCGCGGCCAGCCAGGCGGCGACCAGGGCCGCGTACAGCGCCAGGGCCAGCCACTGGAGGGCGACCAGACCGGTGTGGCGGGCCAGGCCCTCGAAGCCGGTGACGCAGGTGCCGACGGGGAAGGTGAAGGCCCACCAGGTCATCGCGAAGCCCATGCCCTGCCGGGCGGCGCGGACCACCAGGGCGACGGCGAGGGCGGTCCACAGCAGGGCGAAGCCCATCACCGGGACGCCGTAGACCACCGCGAAGGCGCCGAGGCCGGCGGCGTAGGGGGCGCCGATGGAGGTGGCGGCCTGGTCGGCGAGCTGGTTGACGGCGCTGGTGGACTGGCCGAGCGGGCCGAGCACCAGGAACAGGGTGGGGGTCAGGGCCAGGGGCAGGGGCCCGCCGACGATCAGCCGGCCGAAGATCAGGGGCAGCATCAGCAGGGTGGCCAGCAGGCTGATCCCGAACATCGCGTAGCAGGCCAGCAGCATCGCCTCGCGGGGCTGGCCGGCGGGCAGGTGCGGGATGAGCAGGGGGCCGAGGGCGGCGGAGACCATGGGGGCGACGAGGGGCAGCAGCCAGACGGGGCTGGCGGAACCGGCCTCGACCTTGTGCCGCACGACCATCAGGTAGGGCACGGCCACGGCGGCCAGCAGGCCGGTCACGGTGCCGGCGGTGAAGAGGACGGCGTCGGCGGCCACGGCCGCGCCCTCCCCGATCAGGTCCTTGCCGACCGTCAGGGTGCCGCCGCCCACGGCGAGCAGGGCCATGGCGAGGCAGCCGTAGAAGGGGGCGACGGCGGGGTCGAGGAGGTGGGCGCGGGCCTGGTCGCGGTGGTGCAGCCAGTGGCCGGTGCGGGCGGTGAGGACGGTGGCCAGGGCCACCGCCGACAGGACCCACATGACCTCGGCGAAGACGCGCAGGCCCGGGAAGTGGTACGGGAGGCCCGCGCCGGCGTTGGCGATGATCGCCGTGCCCATGACGGAGGCGTACCAGTTGGGGCCGAGGTGGCGCAGGGCGGGCAGCCGGCGGCCGGTGCCGGTGCTGCGGCGGGGGTGGGTGAGGGGTCGGGGGTGCGCGAGGGTGGCCATGACCTCAGCCTCGCGCGGGGCCGGGCGGCTTCGTAGGGGTGATCTTCCTATGGGGTCATAAACTGGATTTATGAGTGCTGGGTGCGGTGGGGTGCGCGGTGGGGTGCGGGCGGGTGGGTGTCGTGGACGCTGAGCAGGGGTCCCCGCTGGCGCACCGGGTGCCGGACCTGGGGTCGCTGGAACTGCTGCTGGCCGTGGCCCGGCTGGGCAGTCTGGGCGCGGCCGCGCGGGAGCTGGGCATCACGCAGCCCGCCGCGAGCAGCCGGATCCGGGCCATGGAGACGCGGCTGGGCGTGGCACTGGTGGACCGTTCGCCGCGCGGCTCCCGGCTCACCGCCCAGGGGGCGCTGGTCACGGACTGGGCGCAGCGGGTGGTGGAGGCGGCCGGGGCCTTCGACGCGGGGGTGCAGGCGCTGCGGGGCCGGCGGGACTCCCGGCTGCGGGTGGCGGCGAGCCTGACCATCGCGGAGTACCTGATGCCCGGCTGGCTGATCGCGCTGCGCGCGGAGCGGCCGGACACCGCGGTGTCCCTGCGGGCCGGCAACTCGGTGGCGGTGGCGGAGGCGGTGCTGGCCCGGGAGGCCGACCTGGGGTTCGTGGAGGGCCTGACCGTGCCGGACGGGCTGGACAGCGCCGCGGTGGCCCGGGACCGGCTGGTGGTCGCGGTGGCGCCGGGGCACCCGTGGGCGCGGCGGCGGTCGGGGGTGACGGGGCGGGAGCTGGCGGCCACCCCGCTGATCCTGCGGGAGCGGGGGTCGGGGACGCGGCAGGTGCTGGACGCGGCGCTGGCGGCGTACGGGGGGCTGGCCGAGCCCCTGCTGGAACTGGCGTCCACCACCGCGGTGAAGGCGGCGGCGGTGAGCGGGGCGGGGCCGTGCGTGCTGTCCGAGCTGGCGGTGGGGGAGGAGTTGGGGGCGCGGCGGCTGGTCTCGGTGCCGGTGGGCGGGGCCGCGCTGGAACGGGTGCTGCGGGCGGTGTGGCCCTCGGGTGCGAGGCCGGCCGGGCCGGCGCGGGACCTCCTCTCCCTGACGCGCGGCTGACGGCGAGGGGCGCCGCCCCTTGCCCTGGGGGGCTTCCCTCCCGTACCGGTCGCGCCCCGTACCGCTCCGTACCGGTCGCGCCCCGCGCGGTTCCCGCCCCGTACCGGCCCTGCCCTGCCCCGTGCCGGGTGCTGGTGCGCCGGCTTCGTCCGGTGCCGGGTGCCGGGTGCCGGTGCCGGCTCCGCCCGGTGCCGGGTGCCGTACGGGCTGCGGTGCGGCGCCGTTGGGGTGCGGGTGCGTTGCCCTGCGGGGCTGGTCCCCTACCCGCCCTTCCACCATTCCCCGGGCTCCGCCCGGACCCGTTCCCGGGCTGTGCCCGGACCCCTTCCGGGGCTGCGCCCGGACCCGTTCCCGGGCTGTGCCCGGACCCCTTCCGGGGCTGCGCCCGGACCCGTTCCCGGGCTGTGCCCGGACCCCTTCCGGGGCTGTGCCCGGACCCGTTCCCGGGCTGTGCCCGGACCCCTTCCGGGGCTGCGCCCGGACCCGTTCCCGGGCTGTGCCCGGATCCGTTCCCGGGCTGCGCCCGGACCCGTTCCGGGGCTGCGCCCGAACCCCGTTCCCGGGCTCCGCCCGAACCCCGTTCCCGGGCTGCGCCCGGACCCGTGCCCCGCGCTGCGTCCCGACTCTTCCCCGAGCTCGGCGCGAACTCGTTCTGGGGGCTGTGTCCAGCGTCTTCCGGGCTGTGCCTGGATCCGTTCCCCGGCTGTGCCCTGGAGCCTTCGGGGCTCGCCCAGGACTCGCTTCGCGGGCTGCGCCCCTCGCGGTCGGTGTGCCCCCGGACCCGTTGCCCGTGGTGGGCCCGGAGCCTTCGTGGCTGCCCCCGGGCGCTCCCCATTTGCTGCTGGGGCCCGCTCCTCGAACGCCGGAGGGATGGGATGGGCCTGTGGTGTGGGATGTGGCGGCGGGGGCTCGGTTCGCGCAGTGAATTCCAGCCCCGCCGGCGTTTGAGGCGTGGGGGTCCCCAGCGGTGGCTGGGGGAGGGGGCGGGGCGGAGCACGGGGGGGCCTCGGCCCGTCCGGTGCTGAGGGCTGGACGGGGTCCGGGGCGGAGCTCCGGTTTCGGGAAGGGGCGGGGTGGGGGAACGGCTCCGCGCAGCGGCGGGGTGGCGGCCCTGGGGCTGGGGACTACCCCAGGGACACCACCCCGCCACGGGAACCCCAGTCCCGCCCGGGTTCGTGTGGGGTCCGGGCGGGGTCCGGGTCCGGGTGGGGCCGGGGTCCGGGGCCCGCGTGGACGAGGGCGGGGTCCGGGTCCGGTCCGGGGCTGGGCGGGGGGAGGGTCCGGGTGCCGCGCGGGCGACGGCATGGCTCCGCCGGCCCGGCGTGTGGCCGGGGTCAGGCGACTCGGGTGGGGGTGAGGGCCGTGGCCGCCAGGAGCGCCCGCATGACGCGTACGTCGCGGCCCCGTTCCGGGTGCCACTGCACGCCCAGGACCCACTGCGGGCCCGGGAGTTCGACGGCCTCCACCGTGCCGTCCAGGGCCCGGGCCGAGACGACCAGGTCCCGGCCCAGGCGGTCCACCGCCTGGTGGTGGTACGTCGGCACGTCCGTCGGTTCCGGCGCGATCTCCCCGTACCGCGTCCCCGCCACCGGCAGCACCCGGTGCTCGGACATCACGCCCGGCGCCTTCACGTGCCCCTCGATGTGCTGGACCAGGGTGCCGCCCAGGGCGACGTTCAGGGCCTGCATGCCCCGGCAGATGCCCAGCAGCGGGATCCGGCCTTCGGCCAGGGCCGCCCGGATCAGGGCCAGTTCCCACGCGTCGCGCTCCGGCGCCGGGGGGCCCGTACGCGCGTCGCGCACCGCCCCGTACCGGGCCGGGTCCACGTCCGGGCCGCCCGCGATGACCAGGCCGTCCAGCCGGGGCAGCAGCTCCTCCGCCGTCTCGGGGTCGTCGGGCGGCAGCAGGACCGCGGTGCCGCCGCTCGCCTGCACGTACTGGTGGTATCCCGAGGGCGCCAGCGCCGCGGGGACGTCCCAGGGGCCGTAACGGGCGGACTTCTCCAGGTAGGTGGTGATGCCGATGAGCGGCTTGGGCACGGTGGGGCCTTCCGTAGAACCAGCGGGGCGTACGGGCGTACGTGGTCAGTCGCGGTCGAGCTCGGCCTCGGCCGCCGCGAGCGCCGCGAACTCCTCCTCCGGCGCGGAGGCCACCAGCCGGTGCCGACTGTAGAACGCGAAGTAGGCGAGGGCGACGGCGTACACGGCGAGCGCGATGAACGCGGCGTCCTTGTCCACCAGGAAGGTGGCGACCAGGGCCGACAGGGCGAGGACGAAGGCGGCGGTGGAGGTCGCCACCCCGCCCGGGGTGCGGTAGGGGCGCGCCAGGCCGGGCTCGCGGCGGCGCAGCACGATGTGGGAGAGGGCCATCAGCGCGTAGCTGATCGTGGCGCCGAAGACGGCGATGTTCAGCATCCGGGGGCCGTCGCCGGTTCCGGCGGCGAGCGCGAAGCCGAGGGCGCCGGGGAGCAGCAGGCCCAGGTACGGGGCCTTGCGCTTGCTGGTGAGGGAGAGGAACCGCGGCAGGTAACCGGCCCGGGAGAGGGCGAAGAGCTGCCGCGAGCCCGCGTAGATGAGGGAGAAGAAGGAGGCGATCAGGCCCGCCAGGCCCGCGTAGTTGACGAAGGTCTTCAGCCAGGACAGGCCGGGCGTCCCCTCCAGCGCGACCACCAGCGGGTTGCCGGCGTCCTTGATCGCGTCGGCGCCGCGCGCGCCGGTCGAGGCGAGGAAGGTGATCAGGGCGAGCAGCGCGAGGATGCCCATGGAGATGGCGAGCGCGCGGGGCATGGAGCGGACCGGGTCCTTGGCCTCCTCCGCGGCGAGCGGCACGCCCTCGACGCCGAGGAAGAACCACATGCCGAAGGGGAACGCCGCCCAGATGCCCAGCAGTCCGAAGGGCAGCCAGGAGCTCGCGCCGAGCGCGGAGGTGTCGACGGCGATGTCGTCGAGGCGTCCGGCGTCGAACTCGGTGAACGCGCCGACCGCGAAGACCAGCAGCGCGGCCACGGCGATCGCGGTGACCACCAGGCTGAAGCGGAGGGCCTCGCCGACGCCCCAGAGGTGGATGCCGATGAAGACGACGAAGCAGGCCAGGTAGACCGGCCAGCCCGAGGTCAGGCCGAAGAGGTTGAGGGACTCGACGTAGTCGCCGATGAAGATGGCGATGGCCGCCGGGGCCAGGATGTACTCGATGAGGATCGCGGTGCCGGTGAGGAAGCCGCCCCAGGTGCCGAGCGCCCGGCGGGCGAAGCCGTAGCCGCCGCCCGCCGTGGGGAGGATGGCGGACAGCTCCGCGAGGGAGAAGACCAGGCAGGCGTACATGGCGCCCATGAGGAGGGTCGCCAGGGCGAGTCCGCCGAAGCCGCCGTGCGCCAGGCCGGTGTTCCAGCCGGAGAAGTCGCCGGAGACGACGTACGCGACGCCGAGGCCGGTCAGCAGCAGCCAGCCGGCGCTGCCGCGGCGCAGGGTGCGCCGTTCCAGGTAGGCGGCGTCGCCGTCCGGGGCGGTGCCCTCGGGGGAGGCGGTGGGAGGGGGGACGGCGGCGGTGCGCGCCTCGGTGTCGTCGGCCATGTGCGCTCCTGCATCGAGGGGGGACGGGGGCGGCAAGCAATGGTTCGAGGCGATACCTTTGCCCTAGAGGGGTGGTGAGCGCAAGCCCCTGGAGTAAAAGGGGTGTTACGAGCGGCCGGCGGCCGCGCCCTGCACCGCCGCCCCTTCCGCCCCCGCCGCCTCTGCGGCCCCTCACGCCCCGCCGCCCCCGGGGGCCCTCGCCGCGTCGCCCCTCCCGCCGCGCCGCCCTTCCGCCGCGTCGCCCCTGCCGCCCGCCGCCGCCCTATGCCAGGAACCCGCGCAGCAGGGCCGCCGTGCCGCAGCAGTGCTCGCGCATCAGCTCCCGGGCGGCCTCGGCGTCCCGCTCCAGGATCGCGTCGACCAGGGCCGCGTGCTGGCGCTGGGAGTGCTCCAGGTTCCGCACCAGCAGCGGGATGCAGTCCAGCAGGTCGTTGACCGTGGCCCGGACCGCCGCGTACTGGGCGGTGAGCGTCGCCGAGCCGGAGAGCTCCGCCAGCGTCAGGTGCAGCAGGGTGTCCAGCCGGCGGTACTCGCTCAGGGGCGCGTCCTGGGTGGCGGCGAGGGCCTCCCGCAGCCGCCTGGCGCCCTCCGGTGTGAGGCCCTGGGCCGCGCACAGCCCGGCCGCCCCGGTCTCCAGCACCTCGCGGAAGCGCAGGACGTCCTCGATGTCGACGCCCGCGACCCGGCGGCGCAGCTCCTCCTCGGCGCCGCCGGCCGGGGTGTCGGGCCGCGGGAGCACGAACGTACCCCCGTACCGGCCGCGTCTGCTCTCCACCAGACCCTGGTCCTGGAGCACCTTCAGCACCTCGCGCAGGGTGACCCGGCTGATCCCCATCCGGTCGGCCAACTCGCGCTCCGGGGGGAGGCGTTCGCCGCCGGCGACCAGGCCGAGGCGGACGATCCGCAGGATCTGCTGGAGCGCCTCCTCGAAGCCGTTCCCGGCCCGCACCTGACGCAGCACCGGGCCGAGCAGGTCGTCGTTACCGCTTTCCGGTGTCATCTGGAAATCGCCCCTTCCCAAGCAATGGTCTTCCCGCATACCTTAGGCGCTCTCGGCTCACCGAAGGAGAGAATCCCGTGGTAGACCGCACACCGCCGCTGACGACGGAGGAGCTCCGCGCCCTCGTCGCGAGCGGCGAGATCGACACGGTCGTCCTGGCCTTCCCCGACATGCAGGGACGGCTCCAGGGCAAGCGGTTCGCCGCACCGTTCTTCCTCGACGAGGTCCTCGCGCACGGCACCGAGGGCTGCAACTACCTGCTGGCCGTCGACACCGACATGAACACGGTCGACGGCTACGAGATGTCGTCCTGGGACCGTGGCTACGGCGACTTCGCCATGCACCCCGACCTCGCCACCCTCCGCCGCCTGCCCTGGAACGCCGGCACCGCCCTGGTCATGGCCGACCTGGCCTGGGAGGACGGCTCGCCCGTCGTGGCCGCCCCGCGCCAGATCCTGCGCCGCCAGCTGGACCGGCTCGCCGAACTCGGCCTCACCGCCCAGGTCGGCACCGAGCTGGAGTTCATCGTCTTCAAGGACAGCTACGAGCAGGCCTGGGACGCGAACTACCGCGACCTGACGCCCGCCAACCAGTACAACATCGACTACTCGGTCCTCGGCACCGGCCGCATCGAACCCCTGCTGCGCCGCATCCGCAACGAGATGGCGGGCGCCGGGCTGGTCGTGGAGTCGGCCAAGGGCGAGTGCAACCTCGGCCAGCACGAGATCGCCTTCCGCTACGACGAGGCCCTGGTCACCTGCGACCAGCACTCCGTCTACAAGACGGGTGCCAAGGAGATCGCCGCCCAGGAGGGCATGTCGCTCACCTTCATGGCCAAGTTCAACGAGCGCGAGGGCAACTCCTGCCACATCCACCTCTCGCTCGCCGACGCCGACGGCCGCAACGCCATGGCCGGGGAGGGCCCCGGCGGGACGTCGGAGCTGATGCGGCACTTCCTCGCCGGACAGCTGGCCGCGCTGCGGGAGTTCTCCCTGCTGTACGCGCCCAACATCAACTCGTACAAGCGCTTCCGGCCCGGCTCCTTCGCGCCGACCGCCGTCGCCTGGGGCCGGGACAACCGCACCTGCGCCCTGCGGGTGGTCGGCCACGGCCGCTCCACGCGCTTCGAGAACCGGGTGCCGGGCGGCGACGTCAACCCGTACCTGGCCGTCGCGGCCATGGTCGCCGCCGGTCTGTACGGCGTGGAGAACCGGCTCGAACTGCCGGAGCCCTGCCCGGGCAACGCGTACACCGCCGACTTCGAGCACGTGCCCGGCACCCTGCGGGAGGCGGCCGAGCTCTGGGAGAACAGCGCCGTCGCCAAGGCGGCCTTCGGGCCCGAGGTCGTGGCCCACTACCGCAACATGGCGCGCGTCGAGCTCGACGCCTTCGACTCCGCGGTCACCGACTGGGAACTGCGCCGCTCCTTCGAACGTCTGTGAGGCACCCCTTGTCCGAGACCGTGCACGAGGTCCTGAACCCGGCGACCGAGGAGGTCGTCGCCACCGTCCCGGCCGCCACGGCCGCCGACGTCGACGCGGCCGTCGTACGGGCCGCCGCCGCCCAGCGCGGCTGGGCCGCCGCGGCACCGGCCGACCGGGCCCGGCTGCTGCGCCGGTTCGCCTCCGTGGTCGACGACCACCGCGAGGAACTCGCCCTGCTGGAGGTCCGCGAGGCCGGCCACACCCTCGGCAACGCCCGCTGGGAGGCGGGCAACGTGCGCGACCTGCTCGACTTCGCCGCCGGGGGAGTGGAGCGGCTCTCCGGCCGGCAGATCCCGGTGCCGGGCGGGCTGGACGTGACCATCCTCGAACCCCTCGGTGTGGTCGGCGTGATCGCCCCCTGGAACTTCCCGATGCCGATCGCCGCCTGGGGCGCCGCGCCCGCGCTCGCCGCGGGCAACGCCGTGGTGCTCAAGCCGGCCGAGACCACCCCGCTCACCGCGCTGCGGCTGGCGGAGCTGGCGCTGGAGGCCGGACTGCCCGAGCACCTGTTCCAGGTGCTGCCGGGGGCCGGCCCGGTCGCCGGGAACGCGCTCGTCGAGCACCCCGGGGTCGCGAAGATCGTCTTCACCGGCTCGACCCGGGTCGGCAAGCAGATCATGGCCGCCTGCGCGGACCGGGTGAAGCGGGTCACCCTCGAACTCGGCGGCAAGAGCCCCAACATCGTCTTCGCGGACGCCGACGTCGAGGCGGCCGCCGCCGCGGCGCCGATGTCCTTCCTCGACAACACCGGGCAGGACTGCTGCGCCCGCACCCGGATCCTGGTCCAGCGCTCCGCCTACGACCGGTTCATGGAGCTGCTGGAGCCGGCCGTCAAGGAGGTCGTGGTCGGGGACCCGATGGACGAGCGGACGCAGATGGGGCCGCTGATCTCGCGGGCGCAGCTGGACCGCGTACGTTCCTACGTCACGGACGACCTCGCCATGGTCCGCGGCAGCGCCCCCGAGGGACCGGGCTTCTGGTTCCCGCCCACCGTCGTCACCGGGGTCGACCCCACCGCCCCCGTCGCCACCGAAGAGGTCTTCGGCCCGGTCGCCGTCGTGCTGCCCTTCGAGGACGAGGACGACGCGGTACGGCTGGCCAACGCCACCGAGTACGGCCTCTCCGGCTCCATCTGGACCCGGGACGTGGGCCGCGCGCTGCGCCTGTCCCGCGCCGTCGCCGCCGGCAACCTCTCCGTCAACTCCCACAGCAGCGTCCGCTACTGGACCCCGTTCGGCGGCTACAAGCAGTCCGGCCTGGGCCGCGAGCTGGGCCCCGACGCCCTCACCGCCTTCACCGAAACCAAGAACGTCTTCATCAGCACGGAGGCCTGAACCCCATGAGCACCGAAGCAACGTCCGAGGCCGTCTGCCGCCGCCTGGTCGGCCGTACCGCGGTCATCACCGGCGCCGGCAGCGGCATCGGACTGGCCACCGCGCGCCGCCTGGCCTCCGAGGGTGCCAACGTCGTCTGCGGCGACATCGACGAGACCGCCGGCAAGGCCGCGGCCGAGGCCGTGGGCGGCACCTTCGTGAAGGTGAACGTCACCGACCCGGAGGAGGTCGAGAACCTCTTCAAGGTCGCCTTCGACACCTACGGATCCGTCGACATCGCCTTCAACAACGCGGGCATCTCGCCGCCCGACGACGACTCCATCCTCACCACCGGCCTGGAGGCCTGGAAGCGCGTCCAGGACGTCAACCTCACGTCCGTGTACCTGTGCTGCAAGGCCGCCCTCCCCTACATGCAGCGCCAGGGCCGGGGCTCCATCATCAACACCGCTTCCTTCGTGGCCATCATGGGCGCGGCCACCTCCCAGATCTCGTACACCGCCTCCAAGGGCGGCGTGCTGGCGATGTCCCGCGAGCTGGGCGTCCAGTTCGCCCGCGAGGGCATCCGCGTCAACGCCCTGTGCCCGGGCCCCGTCAACACCCCGCTGCTCCAGGAGCTGTTCGCCAAGGACCCGGAGCGCGCCGCGCGCCGCCTGGTGCACATCCCGGTCGGGCGGTTCGCCGAGGCCGACGAGATCGCCGCCGCCGTGGCCTTCCTGGCCAGCGACGACTCCTCCTTCATCAACGCCACCGATTTCCTCGTCGACGGCGGCATCTCCGGCGCGTACGTCACGCCGCTGTAGGACCGCCGGAGCACCGTCTCCCCTTCTCTCCCCCCCACACCGGCAGCCGGGCGTCGCACGACGCCCGGCTGTCCTGCTCCACCGTCCGCGACGACCCTCGTATGACAGGAGTGACCCACGTGATCAGAGTGACCGGAGCCGGCGGCCGTCGCCTCCCCGCCGCGGCGGCCGCCGTCGCGCTCGCCGCGGGCGGCCTCGCCGCCGCCACCCCCGCCCAGGCCGGCCCGTCCGCCCCGCGGGACGCGGCGCACTGCCCCCGGCTGACCGTCACCGACGGCTGGTACGGGCAGAACCGGGCCCGCCTCCAGGAACTCATCGACACCCACGGCACCTGCGCCCCCCACCGGCCGGGCCGGACCCGGCCGGTGGCCGTCTTCGACTGGGACAACACCGTCGTCAAGAACGACGTCGGCGACGCGACCTTCTTCTGGCTGCTGCGCAACGGCAAGGTGCGCCAGCCCGCCGGGCGGGACTGGACCACCACCAGCCGCCACCTCACCCCGGCCGCCGCCAGCGCCCTCGCGGCCGCCTGCGACGCCCTCGCCGAGCCGGGCCGGCCGCTGCCCACCGGCACCCCGGCCGGCACCCGCTGCGCCGACGAGCTGAACGCGGTCTACGGCACCGGCGCCACCACCGCGGCCGAGCCCGCCTTCGCCGGCTGGAACCGGCGGACCACCGAGCCCGGGTACGCCTGGCTGGCCCAGCTCACGCAGGGCTGGACCCCTGCGCAGATACGTTCCTTCGCCGCGGCGGCCCGCACCGAGAACCTGGCCGCGCCCATCGGCGCCAAGCAGCAGGTGGGCAGCACCACCGCCACCGGCTGGGTCCGCTACTACGACCAGCAGAAGGACCTGATCGGCACCCTCCGTCGGGCCGGCTTCGACGTCTGGATCAGCTCGGCCTCCCCGCAGCCCGTGGTCGAGGCCTGGGCCGGGGGAGCGGGCATCGCGCCGGACCGGGTGATCGGCATCCGCAACGTCACGCGTCACGGTGTCCTCACACCGCGCCTCCAGGGCTGCGGGGGCGTCGCCGACGGGGCCGACACGATGATCACGTACATCGACGGCAAGCGGTGCTGGATCAACAAGGTCGTCTACGGCGTGCGCGGCGCCGCCGCCGAAAAGGTGCTGCCGGCGGCGCGGCGCCAGGTCTTCGCCGCGGGCGACTCCGACACCGACGTGACGTTCCTCCGCGACGCCACGGCCCTCCGGCTGGTCGTCAACCGGAACAAGAACGAACTGATGTGCCGCGCCTACGACAACAGCGACGGCAGGTGGCTGGTCAACCCGATGTTCATCGAGCCGAAGAAGCAGAAGACCGCCCCCTACCCCTGCGCCACCACCGGCTACACCGGCGCCGACGGCACCCCGGGCCCGGTCCTGCGCGGGGACGGCAGCGTCGTCCCGGACCAGCAGGACACCGTGTTCTAGGGCCGCCGCCGGGCGCTGGGTGCTGGGTGCCGGGCGCCGTACGGGGCGGTCCCGTCCGCCGGACGGTGCCCGGCCGTCCCGGGACCGCCGTGCGCGCCGCCCGGCCGTCCCGGGCCGCCGGGCCGCCGGGCGGCGCACGCCGGGGCGGGTACCGCCGGCCCACGTCCGATCAGGCGACCGGCCGACCAGCCTGCGGCGGGGGCCCCTCCGCGCGTCGGTATAAGGGAGCAGTTCGGTGTCCGACGCCCACGGCACGGGAGCCCCCTTTGACGATCGCCGCCTCCATTCCCTCCGCGCGCGACGAGGCCACGAGCGACCGGAAGGCAGATCCGGGGAGAACCGGCCCGGGACTGTGGCTGTGGCCCTCGCTCGTCGCGCTCGCCCTGACCACGTACGGGCTCGCCGAGCCGCTGCTGGGCCGGGACGAGCTCGTGACCTGGGACGTCGTCAACCGGACCACCGGCCAGATCCTCGCGACCGCGCGGAACGTCGACGCCGTACACACGGCCTACTACCTGTTGATGCACTTCTGGGTGTCACTGTCCGGCGATTCCGTGACCGCCCTGCGCGTCCCGTCCGTCCTCGCGGCCGCCGGGACCGCCGCCGTCGTGGCCCTCATCGGAAACCGGATGTTCGGCCGGCGCGCCGGCATCACCGGCGGAATGCTGTTCGCGCTGCTGCCCGCGGCCAGCCGGTACGGCCAGGAGGCCCGCAGTTACGCGCTGGTCGTCTTCCTGGTGGCCCTCGCCACCCTCCTGCTGCTGCGGGCGCTGGAGGAGCCCCGGAAGCCGCTGCGCTGGGTCGGGTACGCGCTCACCATGGCCGGCGTCGGCCTGCTCCACCTGATCGCCCTCTGCGCGGTGCTCGGGCACGCCTGCGCCGTCGCCGCGGTCCGGCGGCGGGACCGTTCCCTCCCGTGGACGTACGCCGCGGTGCTCGTGGCGGTCGGCGCGTGTACCGCTCCGCTCGCCGTGCTGGGCCGGTCCCACGCGCACCGCCAGCTGTACTGGGTGCCGGCGCCGGACCTCTGGGCGCTGTTCGCCCTGCAACGGGACGTCTTCGCCTCGGTGTTCTGCGCCGGTGCGGTCACGGCGCTCGCGCTGGTGGCGGCCCTCTCCGTCCCCGCGGGGCGCGAGCGGACGGCGTCCGTCGTGCCGTGCGCGGTGCTGGCCGTGCTGCCCCCGGTCGTGGTCTGGCTCGGGTCGCACGGCGAGGTGTCCTACGTCCGCCACCAGTACGTCCTGTTCACCCTGCCGTTCTGGGCCGTGCTCGCCGGAGCGGGACTCGCCGCGGTGGCCCGGTCCAGGAAGGCGGTCGCGGCCGTCCTGGCCGTCCTCGCGGTCCTCACGTGGGTCGACCAGCGGCAGATGCGGGGGCGGTTCGAGCACGACGTCCCGGTGCCGCTGGACTACGCGGCGGCGGCACGGCTCATCACGCGGCAGTACCAGCCGGGCGACGCCGTCGTGTACGACCGGGACAACACCTGGCAGCTCGACGGGGGAGTCACCTACTACCTCCCGCCCGACGTGCGGATGCGCGACGTCTTCCGCGCCCGGCGGCCGGTCGAGATCAACGATCTCTACGTGGTGCCCTGCACGCCCTCCGTCAGCTGCCTCGGCCCGGAGGAGCGCGTCTGGCTGGTGACGCAGGGCGTGGGCGACCCCGACCCGCTGAACGCCCTGTCGCCCGACCAGGCGAGCGCCCTGCGCCTCCGCTACGCGGCGGACCGCGGCGAGAGCGTCACCGGCATCACCGTCACCCTGCTGGTCCGCCGGGGCACCGGCGCCTGACCGGCCGGAGGCCCGTACGCCGGGGCCGGTTCAGCGGGGCGCGTCCGCCGGAGGCCCGTCTACAGGAAGGTCTTCCCCTCGCCCCGGTACGTCGGCACCGTGGCCGTCACCCGGTCGCCCTCGACCAGCTGCAGCGCGTCGAACCGCTCGCACAGCTCACCCGCCTTGGCGTGCCGGAACCACACCCGGTCCCCGATCAGCAGGTCGTCCGCCGGCGCCCCCAGCAGCGGGGTCTGCACCTCGCCCGCCCCCTCCTGGGGGTCGTAGCGCAGGCCCTCCGGCAGGTACGGCACCGGCAGCCGGTCCGCGCCGGCGGCGCCCGAGGCCGGGTAGCCGCCGCCGAGCACCGTCACCACGCCCACCCCGGGCCGCCGCACCACCGGCTGCGCGAACAGGGCGGCCGGGCGGCCGGAGAACGAGGTGTAGTTGTCGAACAGCCGCGGCACGTACAGCCCGGAACCGGCCGCGATCTCCGTCACCGCGTCCTCGGCCGCCGTGGTCTGCACGCTGCCGGTGCCGCCCCCGTTGACGAACTCCAGGCCGGGCGCCACCTCCCGGACCGCCCGCACCGTCTCGGCCCGCCGCGCCGCCAGCTCCCGGCGCGCCGCGGCCTGCATCAGCCGGATCGCGCGGGAGCGCAGCGGCCGGCCCGGCACCGCGTCCCCGACACCGGCGACGTGCCCCTCGTACGCCATCAGGCCGACCAGCCGGAAGCCGGGGCGGCGGGCGATCTGCCGGGCCAGACCGGCCAGCTGGGCCGGCTCGCGCAGCGGCGAGCGGCGCGCGCCGACGCGTACGCGCCCCCCGAACAGGTGAAGCGCGGTGTCGAGCTCCAGGCACACCCGGATCTCCTCGCGCCCGCCCGCCCGGGCCGCGTCGACGAGGTCCAGCTGCGCCGGGTCGTCGACCATCACCGTGACCGCCGCGGCCAGCTTCGGGTCGCCCGCCAGCTCCGCGAAGCCGGCCCGGTCCGCCGACGGGTAGGCCAGCAGCACGTCCTCGAACCCCGAGCGGGCCAGCCAGAGCGACTCCGCCAGCGTGTACGACATGATCCCGGCGAACCCCTCGCGGGCCAGCACCCGCTCCAGCAGCGCCCTGCAGCGCACCGACTTCGACGCCACCCGCACCGGCTTGCCGCCGGCCCGGCGCACCAGGTCGTCCGCGTTGGCGTCGAAGGCCGCCAGATCGACGATCGCCAGCGGCGCGTCCAGGTGCGCGGTGGCCCGGTCGTAGCGGGCCCGGTCAGCGGCGGGTGAGGTCACCGGAGTCGTCATGGGCGCAGCTTGCCAGACCGGATTACCCGGGGGTAGGGGAATGATCGAGCCCGTAGAGTACGGCCAGTGCGCGCGGGCGGCGCGCCGTCGAGCGGGGGTGTGCGAAGCCGTATGGCCGTCGAACCGGACCTGGCGGACCTGCCGGAGCGGCCGGGCGTGCCGGGGATCCCGGGCGGGCGGGGTGTACCGGGCGCGACCGGTGTGCCGGGCACGACCGGTGGGCCGGGCAGGGCGGACGGGGCTCCGTCCGGCGGGCGGCCCCGGGGGGGCGTGGCCGCGGCGGTGTGCAGCGTGCTCGGGGTCGGGCTGATCGGCGGGGCCGTCGCGGGCACCTGGCTGCTCGGCCGGGCCGAGGCCGTGCCGCCGGTGGACGCCGCGTACCGCAAGGCCGCCGTCCTGTGGCGGTCGGCGACCGTCGACACCCTCTTCCCGCCCGTGCTCGTGGGCGACGGCGCCGGGCCGGGCGGCGCGGACCGGCGCTGGACGCGGATCGCGGTGGACCCGGGAACCGGGTGCGGGACCTGGACCCGGGTGCTGGCCCCCGCGGGCTGCGACCGGGAGCTGCGGGCCACCTACACCGACGCCACGCGCAGCTCCGTGATCGGCGTCGGCCTGGTCTTCACGCCCGCCGACGCGGCGACGATGGGCGCGCTGCGGAACCGGCTCGGCACCCGGCCGCCGCTGCCGCCGGCGTACGGGCTCGACGACCGGCAGCGCGCGGGCTGGACGGTGTCCGTGCTGACCGACGCGCCGGTGGTGGTCTACGCGGTGTCCGGCTTCGCCGACGGCCGCCCGGTCCCGACCCCGGCCCCGGCCGCCGCGGCGATGTCCCCGGACGACACCGGCGCCGTCGCCCAGGCGGGCCTCGGCCACGAGGCGAAGGCGGTCGCGGACCGTCTGGAGCGCGCCCTCCGCCGGGACGCCGCGCGGCCGGCGGGCACGGGGGGTGCGCGGTGACCCGCGGCACCCCCGCGCCCTCCGCCGGGCCCGGCGCCGCCGATGTGGCTCCGGCCCGGAGTACGGCTGCGAGTGCGGGCCCGGCTGCGGGTGGCGTTGCCCTGCGGGGCTGGTCCCCTACCCGCCCTTCCACCGTTCCCCGGGGCTCCGCCCCGGACCCCGGCTCCTCGGCGCCGGCCCCGCGGCGCGTGCCGCCGACCGTTCCGGGTTCCGCCGGGGGTGGGTTGGGCTCCGCCCGGGGTGTCGGGGCCTTGGCCTTGACGTCGCGGCGCGTGGTGCCGGTCCCTCGGCCGTCGGACCGAGTTCCCGGTGTTTCCGGGCGCGCGTCGGCCGGTCGGGCCGGCGGTCCCGGGCCGTTGGGGGTCCCCGGAGGCGGACCCCACCGCCTCGGCACCGCCGCCGGCCCCGGGCGCTCCGCGTCGGAGGGCCGGCGCGGGCGCGGTGACCGGCGGTGGGGGATGGCGCGGAGGGGCGGGGCCGTCCTCGCGTTCGGCCTCGCGGTCGTTCTCGGGGCCGGGAGCGGGGCCGCCCACGCCGATGGGATCCGGGACCGGGAGTGGGGGCTGAGCGCGCTGCACGCCAAGCGGGCCTGGGAGACCACCCGCGGCCAGGGCGTCACCGTCGCCGTGCTCGACACCGGGGTCGACGGCACCCACCCCGACCTGCGCGGCGCGGTGCTGCCCGGCACCGACCTCATCGGCTTCGGCGCGCAGCGCGGCCAGCGCTCCTGGGCCCGCCACGGCACCGCCATGGCCGGCATCATCGCGGGCCGCGGCCACGGCACCGGCCGCCGGCAGGGCGTACTCGGCATCGCGCCCGACGCCACCATCCTGCCCGTACGCGTGATCCTGGAGGAGGGCGACCCGGGCCGGGAGAAGGCCCGCGCCGACAAGGGCGGCGCGCTCGCCCAGGGCATCCGCTGGGCCGCCGACCACGGCGCCGACGTCATCAACCTCTCCCTCGGCGACGACAGCGAGTCCGCCCACCACGAGGCCGCCGAGGACGAGGCCGTCCAGTACGCCCTCGCCAAGGGCGTCGTGGTCGTCGCCTCCGCGGGCAACGGCGGCGAGCAGGGCGACCGGGCCTCCTACCCCGCCGCCTACCCCGGCGTGATCGCCGTCACGGCCGTCGACCGCGACGGGACCAAGGCCCCCTTCTCCACCCGCCGCTGGTACGCCACCGTCAGCGCCCCCGGCGTCGACATCGTGATCGCCGACCCCGACCGCAGCTACTACGAGGGCTGGGGCACCAGCGCGGCCGCCGCCTGGGTCTCCGGCACCGTCGCCCTGGTCCGCGCCGCCCACCCGGAACTCAGCCCCGCACAGATCAAGCGGCTGCTCGCGGACACCGCCCGCAACGCCCCCGCCGGCGGCCGCGACGACGCCCGCGGCCACGGCCTGGTCGACCCCGCCGCCGCGCTCGCCGCCGCGGAGGACCTCACCCCCGAGCCCGCGGTCCCGGTGCCGTCCCGGTTCCCCGCCGCCCACTTCGGGCCGGGACCCGACCCGGCCCGCCCACGGGAGCAGCGCGGCAGGCTCGTCGCCCCCGCCGCCGCGGCCGCCGGGGCGGCCCTGCTCGCCGCCGGCCTCGTCCTCGGGCGGCGGCGGCGCGCCCGCTAGCACCGGATAGGGTCGGGGGATTGTGGCGCACGAAAAGAACATCCCGGACCCCGGCTTCTCCGACGACGACGGCTCCGCCGACCCCCGGCTGAGCGCGGCCCTGGCCGCCTGGGCCGAGGACAGAACGGCCGAGCCCCTCCTGCTGGAGGCCCTCAAGGACGCCCGCCTGCTGGTGCCCGTCGTCGCCGTGCTCGGCGAGGTGGAGACCGACCCCGAGACCGGGCTGCGCCGCGAGAAGACCAGCGACATGGCCGTGCCCACCCTCACCGCGGGCGACCGCAGGGCCCTGCCCGCCTTCACCTCCCTCGCCTCGCTGGCCCTGTGGGACCCGAAGGCGCGCCCGGTCGCGGTGCCCCTGCACCAGGCCCTGCGCGCGGCCGCCCACGAGAAGGCCGACACCGTGGTCATCGACCTCGCCGGCCCCGTGCCCTACCAGCTCACCGGCTCCGCCCTGCTGGCCCTGGCCGAGGGCCGCACCACCGCCGACCCGCTCCGGGACCCGGCCGTCACCGGCGCGGTCCGCGCGGTGGTGGCCGCCGAGCCCGCGGTGGTACGCGCCCACCTGCTGCCCGGCGGGCCCGCGGCGGACGGCGTCCTCGCCGTGGTCCTGGACGCCCCCGCGGACGCGGTCCCGCAGGCGGCCCGCCGGGTGGCGGAGGCGCTGGCGGCCGACGAGACCCTGCGGGCCCGGCTGGTGCGGGGCCTGGACCTCGCGCTGCTGCCGGCCGACGCCGCCGCGCCGGGCGAGCCGCTCTTCGTACGCTGAGCCCTCTGCGGACGCCGGGACCTCTGCGTACGCGGGGACCTCTGCGCACGCCGGGACGCGGAACGCGCGAGAGGGGCCCGGGGAGAACCCCGGGCCCCTCTCGGTGCCGTACGGCGGGAGCGGTCAGGCGTAGACCGGGCCCGTGAACTTCTCGCCCGGGCCCTGGCCCGGCTCGTCCTGCACGACCGAGGCCTCGCGGAAGGCCAGCTGCAGCGACTTCAGGCCGTCGCGCAGCGGAGCCGCGTGGAAGGAGCTGATCTCGGTGGCGCTCGCGGTCACCAGCCCGGCCAGGGCGGTGATCAGCTTGCGGGCCTCGTCGAGGTCCTTGTGCTCGGAGTCCGGCTTGTCCAGGCCCAGGTTGACCGCGGCCGCGCTCAGCAGGTGCACCGCCACCGTCGTGATCACCTCGACCGCGGGCACGTCCGCGATGTCACGGGTCAGGGTGTCGTAGTCGGGAGCCTCGGGGGACCCGGAGGCCTCGGGGGCGGGGGAGGGCGTCGCGTCAGTCATGCCTCACACGATAAGCCGGACGGACGGAGGCGGACGACGCCCACCCGGCGGGGCCGCGGAACCCAGGGCCCCGACGACTTCCGGCCGCCGTCCCCGACCGGTTCCGGCCACCCGGTTCGCACCCGGGCCGTCCTCCTGCTAACCTTGTGTGACGACCGGCCGGATACGTGTGTAACCGGCCCACAAGTGGAGGCTCCGCACTCCCACCTGACCGTCCTCCGGGACGGCGGGTCACCGGTCAGGTGGCATCCATCGTTCCGTACGGACGATGGAAAGCCGCCCGAGTCTGCGCCCCGTGTGGTTCATACGGCGGTGCTCCGGTTGTATGAGGAGCTCCCGCCTGTGTCCGTACCGGGGCATTTTTCATGTCCCGGCGCGGTTCAGGTCGTACAGAACAGACGTCCGCGGCTGCCCCCCAGGCAGTCGTGTGGTGCTACCGAGGAGGATCCATCAGCGCCGAGCCCCGCATCAACGACCGGATTCGCGTTCCCGAGGTGCGACTTGTCGGTCCCAGCGGCGAGCAGGTCGGAATCGTTCCGCTTGCCAAGGCCCTGGAGCTTGCGCAGGAGTACGACCTCGACCTGGTCGAGGTCGCGGCGAACGCCCGTCCGCCCGTGTGCAAGCTCATGGACTACGGGAAGTTCAAGTACGAGTCGGCCATGAAGGCCCGTGAGGCGCGCAAGAACCAGGCGCACACGGTCATCAAGGAGATGAAGCTCCGGCCGAAGATCGACCCGCACGACTACGACACCAAGAAGGGTCACGTCGTCCGGTTCCTCAAGCAGGGCGACAAGGTCAAGATCACGATCATGTTCCGTGGTCGCGAGCAGTCCCGGCCGGAGCTCGGCTACCGACTGCTGCAGCGCCTGGCTGAGGACGTCCAGGACCTCGGTTTCGTCGAGTCGAACCCGAAGCAGGACGGCCGAAACATGATCATGGTCCTCGGTCCGCACAAGAAGAAGACCGAGGCGATGGCCGAAGCCCGCGAGGCGCAGGCCGCCCGCAAGGCCGAGCGCCAGGGTCAGCCCGCCGCGGAGTCCGCCGAGGTTCCGGCCGAGGCCTCCGCCGAGGAGACCGCCGAGGCCTGATTCCGGAGCAGCCTGCCCCGGATCAACCGACACAACATGACGCTCCCGCTCGCCGGTCCGCGAGGACCGGTGGGGGCGCCACCGACGAGGAGATAACGGCGCTATGCCGAAGAACAAGACGCACAGCGGTTCCAAGAAGCGCTTCAAGATCACCGGCTCCGGCAAGGTGCTCCGCGAGCGCGCCGGCAAGCGCCACCTGCTCGAGCACAAGTCGTCCAAGCTGACGCGTCGCCTCACCGGCAACGCCGAGATGGCCCCGGGCGACGCCGCGAAGATCAAGAAGCTTCTCGGCAAGTGACGTCAGCCGCTCCCCCTGCCGGGAGCGGAGACGTCTGGACCGGGACCCAATCGAATTTCCGGGCCGTGTGAGGACAACCACGGCCCCGCTACAAGGAGTTAACAAGTGGCACGCGTCAAGCGGGCGGTAAACGCCCACAAGAAGCGCCGGGCGATCCTCGAGGCGGCCTCCGGCTACCGCGGTCAGCGTTCGCGCCTGTACCGCAAGGCCAAGGAGCAGGTCACCCACTCGCTGGTCTACAACTACAACGACCGGAAGAAGCGCAAGGGCGACTTCCGTCAGCTGTGGATCCAGCGCATCAACGCCGCTGCCCGTCAGAACGGCATGACCTACAACCGCCTCATCCAGGGTCTGAAGGCCGCCAACATCGAGGTGGACCGCAAGATCCTCGCGGAGCTGGCCGTCAACGACTCCAACGCGTTCGCCGCGCTGGTCGAGGTCGCGCAGAAGGCCCTCCCGGCCGACGTGAACGCGCCGAAGGCCGCCGCGTAAGGCCTCGCCGGCCGCATTCCCGGCCGGCAGTCACGGACCCGCAGGCGACATGCCTGCGGGTCCGTGTGCGTTCACACGTACCGTCGTCCGGCCGCCCGGCGGGACCGGACCGCATCCCGGCCCCGGCCGCCCGCCGCCGGCGCCCCCGACCAGAGAGACCGCCGCGTCATGAGCACCCCCGCCGAGCCGATCTCCCCGCGATCCCCCCGCGTGGCCGCCGCCAGACGGCTCGCCCGGCGCAACTTCCGCACCAAGGAGCGCCGCTTCATCGCCGAGGGCCCCCAGGCCGTGCGCGAGGCCGTCGCCCACCGCGGCGAGCACGGCCCCACCCTGATCGAGCTGTTCTCGACGGCCGAGGCCGCCGAGCGGTACGCCGACATCATCGACGCGGCCCGCGCCGCCGGCGCCCGCGTCCACCACGCCTCCGACGAGGTGCTCGCCGAGGTCTCCCAGACCGTCACCCCCCAGGGCCTGGTCGGCGTCTGCCACTTCCTCGACTCGCCCTTCGAGGAGATCATCAAGAGCCGGCCCCGGCTCGTCGCCGTGCTCGCCCACGTCCGCGACCCCGGGAACGCCGGCACCGTGCTGCGCTGCGCCGACGCCGCGGGCGCCGACGCCGTGATCCTCACCGACGCCTCCGTCGACCTCTACAACCCCAAGTCCGTACGGGCCTCCGTCGGCTCCCTCTTCCACCTGCCGGTCGCCGTCGGCGTCCCGGTGGAGCAGGCCGTGGCCGGCCTCCGCGAGGCGGGCGTACGGATCCTGGCCGCCGACGGCGCCGGCCGGGAGGACCTGGACGCCGAGCTCGACGCCGGCACCATGGGCGGCCCCTCCGCCTGGGTCTTCGGCAACGAGGCCTGGGGCCTGCCGGAGGAGACCCGGGCCCTGGCCGACGCGGTCGTGCGGGTCCCCATCCACGGCAAGGCCGAGAGCCTGAACCTCGCCACGGCCGCCGCCGTGTGCCTGTACGCGTCCGCGCGTGCACAGCGGGCTCCCGGAGGGTGCCGCTCCGTGACCCCCAGCTAGTAATGTGACGCCCCGGGGGCCCACTGCGCTCCTCGGAGATGTGGGGTACGGGGACATGACCGTCGGGACGAACAGCTCACCGAGGGCCGCAGGGGCGGACGGAACTCCGCCCCTGCCCGCCGCGCAGCCCGGGGACCTGCCGCCCGGCGCGCCGGGCGTCCCCGCGCAGCCCGGCCCCGCCGCCGGGGCGCGGCCCGCCGTCGACCCGGACGACCTGCCCGACGGGCTGGTCATCGCCGACGCCGCCGGCCGCGTCGTCTGCTTCAACCGGGCCGCCGCCCGCCTCACCGCCACCGACCCCGCACGGGCCCTCGGCAGCCGCATCGAGCAGGCCCTCCCGCTGGAGGACCTCGACGGCCGCCACTGGTGGACGCTCACCGACCCGTACGGCGGCCTCGCCACCCGCCGCGGCCAGCCCGAGCGGAACCTGCTCCTGCCCGGCGGCCGGGAGGTCCTGGTCTCCGCCCGGTACGTCCGCACCCGCCCCACCGGGCCCCTCAGCAGCCTCGTGGTGAGCCTGCGCGGCACCGAGGCCCGCCGCCGCACCGAGCGCAGCCACGCCGAGCTGATCGCCACCGTCGCCCACGAGCTGCGCTCCCCGCTGACCTCGGTCAAGGGCTTCACGGCGACGCTCCTGGCCAAGTGGGAGCGGTTCACCGACGACCAGAAGCGGCTGATGCTGGAGACCGTCGACGCCGACGCGAACCGGGTCACCCGGCTGATCGCCGAGCTGCTCGACATCTCCCGGATCGACTCCGGCCGCCTGGAGGTGCGCCGCCAGCCCGTCGACATCGCGACCGCCGTCGGCCGGCACGTCCAGGCCCTCACCGCGAACGGCCAGGCCCCCGAACGCTTCCTGGTCCGCATCGGCCGGCCGCTGCCCGACCTGTGGGCCGACCCCGACAAGATCGACCAGGTGCTCGGCAACCTCCTCGAAAATGCGGTGCGGCACGGCGAGGGAACCGTCACCATCGACGTGGCACCCGCGCACACCAAGAACGAGAAGGGAACGGCGGTCACGGTGACGGATGAGGGCCCCGGCATCCCCGAGGAGTCCATGGGCCGCGTGTTCACCCGCTTCTGGCGGGGCAGCAAGCGCGGCGGGACCGGGCTGGGCCTGTACATCGTCAAGGGGATCGTCGAGGCCCACGGCGGCACGATCACGGTCGGCCGCGGACCCGGCGGCGGCGCCGAGTTCCGATTTACCCTGCCCGTGGGCGCGCCTGCCTACCTCTCGTGACCATCCCGAGAGTCTCGCCAGGCGGCCCACGGGCTCCTTCACGCCCGCCCGCCCCGTAGACTCGTCCTTTGGCACCTTTGCGTCCCTTTGACGAACTCAACCGGTCGGAGCGGGGACCACCAGCCAGCCCATCGGAAGTACGGGAAGAGATGTCGGCACCGAACAAGTCGTACGACCCTGTCGAGGTCGAGGCACTGAAACCGGAAGAGATCGAGCGCATGCGGGACGAGGCGCTCGCCGCCTTCGCGGCCGCCGGCGACCTCGACGCACTGGCGCAGGCGAAGACCGCCCACACCGGCGGCACCTCGCCGCTCGCCCTCGCCAACCGCGAGATCGGCGCCCTGCCGCCCCAGGCCAAGGCCGAGGCGGGCAAGCGCGTGGGCCAGGCCCGCGGCGCCGTGAACAAGGCGTTCGCGGAGCGCCTCGCGCAGCTGGAGGCCGAGCGCGACGAGCGCGTGCTGGTCGAGGAGGCGGTGGACGTCACGCTGCCGTACGACCGCACCCCCGCCGGCGCACGCCACCCCCTGACGACGCTGATGGACCGCATCGCGGACGTCTTCGTCGCCATGGGCTACGAGGTGGCCGAGGGCCCCGAGGTCGAGGCGGAGTGGTTCAACTTCGACGCCCTCAACTTCACGCCCGACCACCCGGCGCGGCAGATGCAGGACACCTTCTTCGTCCAGGGCCCCGAGGGCGTCGAGGGCGACGAGTCCGGTGTCGTGCTGCGCACCCACACCTCCCCGGTGCAGGCCCGCTCGCTGCTCGACCGGGAGCCGCCGGTCTACGTGGTGTGCCCGGGCCGGGTGTTCCGCACGGACGAGCTCGACGCCACCCACACCCCGGTCTTCCACCAGATCGAGCTGCTGGCCGTCGACGAGGGCCTGACCATGGCCGACCTCAAGGGCACCCTGGACCACATGGTCCAGGCGCTCTTCGGTCCGGACATGACCACCCGGCTGCGCCCGAACTTCTTCCCGTTCACCGAGCCGTCCGCCGAGATGGACATGCAGTGCTACGTGTGCCGCGGCGCCTCGGTGGGCAACCCCGACCGCCCCTGCCGCACCTGCTCCAGCGAGGGCTGGATCGAGCTCGGCGGCTGCGGCATGGTCAACCCCAAGGTGCTGACCGCCTGCGGCGTGGACCCGGAGAAGTACAGCGGATTCGCCTTCGGGTTCGGCATCGAGCGGATGCTGATGTTCCGCCACAACGTGGAAGACATGCGAGACATGGTCGAGGGTGACGTCCGGTTCACCCGGCCGTTCGGGATGGAGATCTGATGCGGGTCCCGCTTTCTTGGCTGCGGGAGTACGTCGACCTGCCTGCGGGCGAGACCGGTCGCGACGTGCAGGCCAAGCTCATCGACGCCGGTCTCGAGGTCGAGACCGTCGAGCAGCTCGGCGCCGGCCTCAAGGGCCCCCTGGTCGTCGGTCAGGTGCTCACCATCGAGGAGCTGACGGAGTTCAAGAAGCCGATCCGCTTCTGCACCGTCGACGTCGGCGGGGCCAACGGCACCGGCGAGCCCCAGGAGATCGTCTGCGGCGCCCGCAACTTCTCCGTGGGCGACAAGGTCGTCGTGGTCCTGCCCGGCGCCGTCCTGCCCGGCGACTTCGCGATCGCCTCGCGCAAGACGTACGGCAAGACCTCCCACGGCATGATCTGCTCCGGCGACGAGCTGGGCATGGGCGACGACGGCTCCGGCGGCATCATCGTGCTGCCCCCGGAGATCGAGGTCGGCACCGACGCGATCGAGCTCCTGGAGCTCGTCGACGAGGTCCTCGACATCGCCGTCACCCCGGACCGCGGCTACTGCCTGTCCCTGCGCGGCGTGGCCCGCGAGACCGCCACCGCGTACGGCCTGCCGCTGCGCGACCCGGCGCTGCTCGACGTGCCGGCCCCGAACTCGTACGGCTACCTCGTCAAGGTCGCCGACCCGACCGGCTGCGACCGCTTCACCGCGCGCACCATCACGGGTCTCGACCCCGAGGCGAAGTCGCCGATCTGGCTCAAGCGCCGCCTCCAGAAGGCCGGCATGCGCCCGATCTCGCTGGCCGTCGACGTCACGAACTACGTGATGCTGGAGCTCGGCCAGCCGCTCCACGCCTACGACCGCTCCCGCCTGGACGGCCCCATCGGCGTCCGCCGCGCCGAGCAGGGCGAGGCGTTCACCACCCTCGACGGCGTCAAGCGCACCCTCGACGCCGAGGACCTGGTGATCACCGACAACAGCGGGCCGATCGGCCTCGCCGGTGTCATGGGCGGTGCCAACACCGAGATCGCCGACTCCGTCACCGACCCGGAGACGGGCGTCGTCACCGGCACCACGGACGTCGTGATCGAGGCCGCGCACTTCGACCCGATCACGATCTCCCGCACGGCCCGCCGCCACAAGCTGTCCTCGGAGGCCTCCAAGCGCTTCGAGCGCGGCGTGGACCCGCAGGCCGCGGCGGCCGCCGCGCAGCGGACCGTCGACCTGCTGGTGCTGCTCGCGGGCGGCACCGCCGAGGCGGGCGTGACCGAGCTGACCGCCCCGGTCGCCCCGCGCACCGTCGCCATGCGCGCGGACCACCCGGACCGGGTGGCCGGCATGGACTACGGCCGCGAGACCGTCGTACGCCGCCTCCAGGAGATCGGCTGCGACGTCTACGGCCAGGACGAGCTCGTCGTCACCGTCCCGTCGTGGCGTCCCGACCTCGCCGAGCCGAACGACCTCGCCGAGGAGGTCATCCGGCTGGAGGGCTACGCCAACCTGCCGTCGACCCTCCCGCAGGTGCCCACCGGCCGCGGCCTGACCGCCCGGCAGCAGCTGCACCGCCGGGTCGGCCGCGCGCTGGCCGGCGCCGGCTACGTCGAGGCGCTGAACTACCCGTTCATCGGGGAGGGCGTCTTCGACCAGCTCCAGCTGCCCGCGCACGACGCGAGCCGGCAGGTCGTCCGGCTGGTCAACCCGCTCTCCGACGAGGAGCCGGCGCTGCGCACCACGCTGCTGCCGGGCCTCCTCCAGGCGCTGCGCCGGAACGACAGCCGCGGCAGCCACGACCTCGCGCTGTTCGAGACCGGTCTGGTCTTCCGGGCCGGCACCGAGCCGGGCGTCGCGGTGCGGCTGCCCGTCGACCGCCGTCCCACCGACGACGAGGTGGCCACGCTCAACGCGGCGCTGCCCGCGCAGCCGCGGCACGCCGCGGTCGTGCTGGCCGGTGCGCGCGAGCAGGCCGGCTGGTGGGGCAAGGGCCGTCCCGCGGAGTGGGCCGACGCCGTCGAGGCCGCCCGTTCCCTGGCCCGCGAGGCCGGCACCCCGCTGGTGGTCCGCCAGGGCCAGTACGGCCCCTGGCACCCGGGCCGCTGCGCCGAGCTGCTGGTCACCCTCGACGGGGTGGAGCAGGTCATCGGCCACGCCGGCGAGCTGCACCCGCGCGTGACCAAGGCGCTGGGCCTGCCGGCCCGCACCTGCGCCATGGAGATCGACCTCGACCGGCTGCAGAGGGCCGGCGGGGAGGCGCTCCAGGCGCCGCGCATCTCCACCTTCCCGGTGGCCACCCAGGACGTCGCGCTGATCGTCGACGCCTCGGTCCCGGCCGCGACGGTGGAGGCCGCGCTGCGCAAGGGCGCCGGTGAACTGCTGGAGTCGCTGCGGCTGTTCGACGTGTTCACGGGCGAGCAGGTGGGCGAGGGCAAGAAGTCCCTCGCGTACGCGCTGCGCTTCCGTGCCGCGGACCGCACGCTGACGGCCGAGGAGTCCACGGCCGCCCGCGACGCGGCGGTCGCCCTGGCCGCCGAGCGCACCGGGGCCGTGCTGCGCGGAGCGTAGGTCTGCCGAAGCCACGGCCGGCGAGTGAGCCGAAGGGCTGCGGCCCTGTGAGCTCGGCTCCAAGCGGCCCGTAGGCGAACCGAGCCGCGAAAGAGGGGCGCATCCGGAGACGGATGCGCCCCTCTTCTGTGGGTTGCGGGCGGGGGCCTCACTCATTCGGGTGAGTTCTGTCCCGCAGGGCCTTGAGGGATTCCGGCCGGTGGACACAATCGATCCGGCCGTGGGGCAACCGGCCCTCTACCTCAGGTTCCGGGGAGGCCGGCGGCATGATGGGAATCCGGGCCTGGCTGGCCCCGCGGGTCGCCGGCCCGGCACGCGGTGACGTCCCCCGGGTGCGCCGGGCGTGCCTCCTCGCCTGGGGTGCCGCCACGGTCCTGTGGGAACTGGCTTCGCCGGCCTCCGCCGGCCCGCTGCTGCCGCGCCTCGCCACCTGCGCCGCCTTCCTGCTGCTGGCCACCGGCGCCGCGCTGTCGATCCGGCAGGGGCTGCTGGGCGAGCTGCGCCGCACCCAGGAGATCGCCGGGGCCGCCCAGCGGGTGCTGCTGCGGCCGCTGCCGCCGCGGATGGACGGCCTGGCCCTCGCCTCCACCCAGGTGTCCGCGAGCCGGGGCGCCTCGGTGGGCGGGGACCTGTACGACGCGGTGCCGACGGCGTACGGGGTGCGGGTGGTCATCGGGGACGTCCGCGGGCACGGGCTGCCCGCGCTGGGCGCCGCCGCCGCGGTCCTGGGGAGCTTCCGCGAGGCGGCGTACGACGAGCCGACCCTGGGCGGGGTGCTCCGGCGCATGGAGCGCGCCCTGGGCCGTCACCTGCGCGACCGGTCCCGCGCCGAGCACCCGGCCGCCTGCCCGGCCGAGCCGGATGCGCCGGCCGCCGAGGAGTTCGTCACCGTACTGCTGCTGGAGATCGACGCGGACGGCTGCCTCCGGGCCCTCAACTGCGGCCACCCCTGGCCCTATCGGCTCCGCGGGCCCGCCCTGGACGGTCCGGGCCGTGCCGAACCGGTCACCGGCGCCGAGACGTTGCCGCCGCTGGGCGTGCTGCCCCTGCCCGACCGCCTGCCGCCGCAGCTGCGCACCTGGCTCGGTCCGGGCGACTCCCTCTTCCTCCACACCGACGGCGTCGCCGACGCGCGGGACCGGGACGGCCGGTACTTCCCGCTGCGCGGCGCCCTCACCTCGGCCGCCGGTACGGCGTGCACGCCCGCGGGCCTGGTCGCGGACGTGCACGCCGCGCTGCTGCGCCACACCGGCGGGCGGCTCGCCGACGACGTCGCCCTGCTGGTGGTGCGCAACGACCGCCGCCTGGTGCCCGTGCAACCGAACGGGCAGGCGGTGTGCCGGGCAGCGAGCCCGCACGGGACCTGACAGGTCCCGAGAGCGGGCCCTCATGGCGGCGGCCGCAGGTGCGCCGCCCGCCCTGCCGCGGAGTGTCGGGCAGACAGCAGGGCGGGCGGCGCTGGTACGGGCCGTCGCACTGTACGAGGGGGAGCCGACGGCCCGGGCTGCCTCTTGGCGAGGCGCTTCAGTCAACCGGTCCGGGCCCCGCCGCGGCAGGGTGCGCCGCGCATTTATGCGCGCACTCGATTCACACCCCGTGTGAACTTCCGGGCCACTAGGCTGACTCCGACGAGCCCTTGGAGGGGCCCATGCAGCCCAATGCCCTGCTCGACGCCCTCCTCGACGAGGCGGGCATCTCACACGCCGGCCTCGCGGCCCGCGTGAACCTCGCGGGCCGCTCGCGGGGACTGGCCCTGCGGTACGAACACACCGCCGTGGCCCGGTGGTTGAAGGGCCAGCGGCCGCGCGGCCGGGTGCCGGACCTGATCTGCGAGGTGCTGGCGGACCGGCTCGACCGCCCGGTCACCCTCGACGACATCGGCCTCGGACTGCCGGGCCGGCCCGGGGGCGCCACCCCGCTCAGCGGCTTCGTGGACCGGGCCACCGCGCTGTGGCGCTCGGACGACCAGGGCCGCACCCGGCAGCTCTCGCCGGTGGCGCTCACCGGCACCCCCGCGGTGATCCCGGTGTGGGAGTGGGAGAACCCGCCCGAGGACGCCGACGTCTCCCGGGCCGGGCCCACGCCCGTGGGCCCGGAGCACATCGAGATGCTGCGCGCGGCGCGGGCGCACTACGAGCTGATGTACCGCCGGGCGGGCGGGATGGCGACCCGGGCGAGGATCGTGCCCTTCCTCGGCAGCGAAACCGCGCCGCTCCTGCGGGGCAGCTATCCGGACTCCCTGGGGCGGCAGTTGCACCGGGCCACCGGCTCGCTGGTGGCGGTGGCCGGCATCTGCGCGTACGACTCCGACGCGCACGGCCTCGCGCAGCGCTACTTCCACCAGGCGCTGCGGCTGGCGAAGGCCAGCGGGGACCGGGGGCTGGGGGCGTACGTGATCGCCCTCATCGTCAACCAGTCGCTGTACCTGCGCGAGTACCGGCAGGCCGTGGCCTTCGCGGAGGCGGCGCTGCGGGCCGCCGGGTCCCGGATCAGCCCGGCGCTGGCCGCCGACCTGTACGCGATGCAGGCGAAGGCGTACGCCCACCTCGGCGACGCCCCCGGGGCGCTGGCCTGTATCCGCCGGGCGGAGGACGCCGCGGGGCGGATCCTGCGGGGCAGCGAGCCGGCCGAGACCGGGTACGTACAGCCGGGTCTGGTGAACGTCCAGGTGGCCGAGGCGCTGCTGAGCCTGGGGGACCTGCCCGCGGCGTACGAGCAGGCCGCGGCGGCCGTGGACACCCCGGCGCACGACCGCGGGCGGGTGCACCGGCTGGCGATGCTGTGCGAGGTGCAGCTCCGGCAGGGTGAGCCGGACCGGGCGGCGGAGGCGGCGCGTGAAATGGCCGAAAAGGCACGGGGGATGGAGTCCCGGCGGCTGCGCGAACGGCTGGCCGCGGTCCGGGCCCAGCTGCTGAGCAGCGGCAGCGTGCGGGCCCAGGAGACGGCGGAGCTGATCGACGGGGCGCTGCGGGTCCCGCTGTAAGGGCCGCCGGGGCCGTCGTCGGTTCCGCCGCCCGGGGCCAACTGCTGCGATGTTGCCACCCATTCGAACGGAAGGTGGCAGAACCGTGCAGTGGACGAACCTGAGTGAACAGACGGTCTACCGCAACCGGTGGTTCCAGGTGAACCTCGCCGACGTCGAACTGCCCGACGGGCGGCACCTGGACCACTTCCTGATCCGGCTGCGGCCGGTCGCGGTGGCGACGGCGGTCAACGCGGCCAACGAGGTGCTGCTGCTGTGGCGGCACCGGTTCATCACCGACAGCTGGGGCTGGGAACTGCCCGCCGGGGTGGTCGAGGACGGCGAGGACATCGAGGCGGCGGCCGCCCGGGAGATGGAGGAGGAGACGGGCTGGCGCCCGGGCCCCCTGCGCCACCTGCTGACCGTCGAGCCCTCCAACGGGCTCTCCGACGCCCGGCACCACCTCTACTGGGCGGAGGAGGCGGAGTACACCGGCCACCCGGAGGACGCCTTCGAGTCCTCGCGCCGGGAGTGGGTGCCGCTCAAGCTGGTGCCGGACATGATCGCCCGGGGCGAGATACCGGCCGCCAACATGGCGGCCGGCCTCCTCCTGCTCCATCACCTGCGGCTGGGCTGACGGGCCCCGCCCCCACCCCCGCCCCCCGTCCGGGTGAACCGGACGCCGGCGGGGGCTGGTCCGTACGGCTGAACCGGCTGTGCGGTCCGGTCAGCCGTACGGGTAGAAGCCGGAGCCCGTCTTGCGGCCGAGGCGGCCGGCGTCGACCATCCGCTGCAGCAGCGGCGGGGCCGCGTACAGGGGCTCCTTGTACTCGGCGTACATCGAGTCGGCGATCGAGACGATGGTGTCCAGGCCGATCAGGTCGGACAGCTTCAGCGGGCCCATGGGGTGGGCGCAGCCCAGCTCCATGCCGTTGTCGATGTCCTCGCGGCTGGCGATGCCCGACTCGAACATCCGGATCGCGGAGAGCAGGTACGGCACCAGCAGCGCGTTGACCACGAAACCGGACCGGTCCTGGGCGCGGACCGCGTGCTTGCCGAGCACGTCCCGCACCAGGGCCTCGGACCGCTTGACGGTCTCGTCGCCGGTGGTGAGCGCCGGGATCAGCTCGACGAGCTTCTGGACCGGGGCCGGGTTGAAGAAGTGGATGCCGATCACCTGGTCGGGCCGCGAGGTCGCGACCGCCAGCTTCACCAGCGGGATGGAGGAGGTGTTGGACGCGAGGATCGCGTCGGGACGGGTGACGACCTGGTCCAGGACCTGGAAGATCTCCGTCTTGACCTGCTCGTTCTCGACGACCGCCTCGATGACGAGGTCACGGTCGGCGAACTCGCCGAGGTCGGTGGTGAACGAGAGGCGGGCCAGGGTGGCGTCCCGCTCCTCCTCGCTGATCTTGCCGCGTTCGGCGGCCTTGGTCAGGGAGTTGTACAGCCGGGTACGTCCGATCTCCAGGGCCCCGCCGGTGGTCTCGGCGACCTTGACCTCGAGACCGCTGCGGGCGCACACCTCGGCGATGCCCGCGCCCATCTGGCCACAGCCCACTACGCCGACGCGTGCGATGTCGGTAGGGAGGTCCGTCACATCGTGCCTTTCGCTGTTCATCCTCGGCGGGTCCCCCGTGGTCAGTGGTTACTGCGTTCCGGCGCCCGCCACGCCCCCCGACGTTACTCCCGCCCCTCCGGGCCTCGGCGGGCCGGGGCGGGCATGCTGTCCGGATACGATCTTCCATTACGGTGTGAAATCGGAGTGTCACATGACGTACATGGCTCGTCGGGGTCTGCTCACCGGTGCCGTGGGGGCGCTGGCCGCCGCCGCGACCGCGGGGACGCCCGCCGCCGCGGCCGCCCGCCCCGGGACCGGGGCCGCCCCCGCCGCGTCCCGCCGTGCGGGCGAGGGGCCCGAGTTCCGGGGGATGTGGCTGGCCACCGTGGCGAACCTGGACTGGCCCTCACGGGCCGGGCTCAGCGCCCAGCAGCAGTACCGGGAACTCGTGGCGTACCTCGACACGGCGGTCAGGCGCCGGCTGAACGCGGTGATCCTCCAGGTGCGGCCCACCGCGGACGCCTTCTGGCCCTCGGAGTACGAGCCCTGGTCGGCCTCCCTGACCGGCACGCAGGGCCGCGACCCCGGCTGGGACCCGCTCGGCACGGCCGTCCTGGAGGCCCGGTCGCGGGGCCTGGAGCTGCACGCCTGGTTCAACCCGTACCGGGTGGCCAACCACACCGACCCCGGGAAGCTGGCCTCCTGGCACCCGGCCCGGGTGCACCCCGAGTGGACGGTGGAGTACGGCGGGCGGCTCTACTACAACCCGGGGCTGCCGGAGGTCCGGGCCTTCGTGCAGGAGGCCATGCTCGACGCCGTGGCGCGCTACCCGCTGGACGCGGTCCACTGGGACGACTACTTCTACCCGTACCCCACCGCGGGCGCGTACTTCGACGACGACGCGGCGTACGCGGCGTACGGCGGCAGCTTCGACTCGCGCGGGGACTGGCGCCGCGACAACGTCGACACGCTGGTCAGGGAGATGAGCGAGGCGGTCGCCCGGGTCCGGCCCGGCACCCGGTTCGGGATCAGCCCGTTCGGGGTGTGGCGCACGAAGGACCGCGACCCGCTCGGCTCGCCCGGCGGGCCGGCCCTGTGCTCGTACGACGACCTGTACGCCGACACCCGGCTGTGGATCCGGCGCGGCTGGCTCGACTACGTGGTGCCGCAGGTCTACTGGCACATCGGCAACGCCGGGGCCGACTACGCCAAGCTGGTGCCCTGGTGGGCCGGTGCGGTCAAGGGCACCAGGACCGACCTGTACATCGGGGAGGCCCTCTACCGCGCCGACGCGCAGAGCCCGACGCCCGCCTGGCGCAAGGAGGGGGAGCTGTCCGCCCACCTCACGCTGGCCGCCCGGTACGCCGAGGTCCGCGGCCACGTCTACTTCTCGGGAAAGCAGGTGACCGCGGACCGTCTCGGGGCCATGGGTCGGGTGGTCCGGGACCACTACCCCACGGCGGTGCCGCCGCGCTGAACCCGGGCCGCCGCCGGGGCGGTTCAGTGATGGGGTTCGGCGGGATGCCGTACCACGCAGTCGGGGCCGGGGGACATCACTGCCTCGTGACCGTCCTCGAACCGGACGCGATAGGGAGGCGTGCCGTTCTCACCCAGCACCTGGGTGATCTCGCCCACCTTGTCGTGCTGACCCACGACTCTGCCGTGCTGGACCAGCTGGTCGCCCTCGGTCGCTCGCATGTGCTGACCTCCCTCGGAGGCGGTCTGGATCGGTGACAGCAGTTTACGGCGGTTTGGGGTGATTGAGCCCGTTCGGGCGTGCCCGCCGCGCCCCCGGCCGCCGCCGGGCCGTGCCCCGGCCGTCGCTCCGCCGCGCCCCGGCCGCCGCCCCGCCGGCCGGGGCCGGATGCCGGGGCCGGATCCGGTGGCCGGGGGTGGCCTGCCGGGGCGTACCGGCCGGTGGTCAGGTGCGCGCCCGCTGGGTCACCGCGATGCACACCAGGACGCCGACGGCGGCCAGCGGGGCGGCGGGGGAGAGGTGTTCGCCGAGCAGGGCCACCGACCACACGAGCGTGAGCAGCGGCTGGGCGAGCTGGAGCTGGCTCGCCCGGGCCGCGCCGATCTCCGCCATGCCGCGGTACCAGACGTACAGCCCGAAGAAGGTCGAGCCGGCCGCCACCCAGACCAGGCCGGCCAGCCCCTTGGCGGTCAGGTGCACCGGCTCGTACGCGAGCCCGATCGCCGCCCCCGCGAGCGACAGCGGCAGGCACAGCACCAGCGCCCAGCCGATCACCTGCCAGCCCGGCATCTCGCGGGCCAGCCGCCCGCCCTCGGTGTACCCGGCGGCGCACACCACGAGGGCGCCGAACAGGCAGGCGTCGCCGGCCGACAGGGTGCCGCCGCTCTCGCGGAGGGTGAAGCCCAGCACGACCACGGCGCCGGCCACCGCCGCGGCCCAGAAGGTCCGCGAGGGGCGGGCGCCGGTGCGCACGGCGGAGAACGCGGCGGTGGTGAGCGGCAGCAGGCCCACCACGACCGCCGCGTGCGAGGTGGTGGAGGTCTGCAGCGCCAGGGTGGTCAGCATCGGGAACCCCACGACCACACCGGCGGCGACCACGGCGAGCCCGGCCCAGTGGGCCCGGGCCGGCAGCGGGACGCGCAGGGCGAGCAGGAAGGCGCCCGCGAGGGCCGCGGCGAGGACGCTGCGGACGGCCACCAGCGACCACGGGCCGAAGCTGTCCAGGCCCCAGACGGTGCCCGGGAAGGTGAGCGAGAAGGCCGTCACCCCGAGGCCGGCGAGCAGGGTGCCGCGGCGGGTGCCGGTGCGCGCCACGGTCCGCGGGATCGGGGCCGGTCGGTGGGAGCCGGCGACCGCTATCGTCCTGGGGTGGGTAGCGCTATTCTGTGCTGTCATGGAACAGCGTAGCAGTGTGGCCGAACTGGCCGCTTCCCTGCGGTCCGAACTGAACCGCTACTCGATTGGTGGAAAGCTGCCGTCGAGTCGGGCGCTGGTCGAGCGGTACCGGGTCAGCCCGGTGACCGTCTCGCGCGCCCTGGCCCAGCTCGCCGCCGAGGGGCTGGTGGTCACCCGGCCCGGTGCCGGGGTGTTCCGGGCCCGGCCGCGCGCGCTGTCCCCGGCGACCGGCGACACCTCCTGGCAGGAGGTCACGCTCAGCGCGGACCTCACCGGGGAGGCGGTACCCCGCTCCGTCGACGCCTCGGGGGTCCTGGTCAGCCTGTCCGCGCCGCCGGCCGGCGTGATCGAGCTGAACGGCGGCTACCTCCACCCCTCGCTGCAGCCGGAGCGCGCCATGGCCGCCGCCCTGGCCCGCGCGGGCCGCCGGCCCGGCGCCTGGAACCGGCCCCCGGTGGAGGGCCTCCCCGAGCTGCGGGACTGGTTCGCCCGCGAGGTGGGCGGCCAGGTCACCGCAGCCGACGTGCTGGTCACGGCCGGCGGCCAGAGCGCCCTCACCACCGCCCTGCGCGCGCTCGCCGCCCCCGGCGCGCCCGTACTGGTCGAGTCCCCCACGTACCCCGGCCTGCTGGCCATCGCCCGGGCCTCGGGCGTCCGCCCGCTGCCCGTTCCCGCGGACGCCGAGGGCGTCCGTCCGGAACTGCTGGAGGCGGCCTTCCAGGCCACCGGGGCGCGGGTGTTCGTCTGCCAGCCGCTGTTCCAGAACCCCACCGGGGCCGTGCTGAGCGCCGAACGGCGCGCCGAGACCCTCCGGATCGCCCGCGCGGCGGGCGCCTTCGTCGTCGAGGACGACTACGCCCGCCACATGGGCCACGAGGACAGCGGCCCGCTGCCCGCGCCCCTGGCCGCCGACGACCCCGACGGGGTGGTCGTGCACGTCCGCTCGCTCACCAAGGCCACCTCGCCCAGCCTGCGGGTGGGCGCGCTGGCGGCCCGCGGGCCGGTCTTCGACCGGCTGCGCGCCATCCAGGTCGTCGACAGCTTCTTCGTCCCGCGGCCGCTCCAGGAGACGGCGCTGGAGCTGGTCGGCGCGCCCGCCTGGCCCCGGCACCTGCGCACGGTGGCCGCCGCCCTGCGCGAGCGCCGGGACGCGCTGGCCGGGGCGCTGGCCCGGGAGGCCCCCGCGCTCACCGTCCCGCACCTGCCCGCGGGCGGCTACCAGTTGTGGACCCGGCTGCCCGACGGCACCGACGAGGCCGGCTTCGTCGGTGCCGCCCTGCGCGCCGGGGTGGCGGTGGCGCCGGGCCGCCCGTACTTCAGCGCCGAGCCCCCGGCGCCGTACGTCCGGCTGGCCTTCGCGGCGGTGGCGGGTCCCGCGGAACTCGCCGAGGCCGCCCGGCGGCTGGCGGGGTGCCTGTAAGGCGCTGCCCTCCGGCGGGGCGGGTGGCCGTGCGTCCCGGTCCGGGCGGTGCGTTCCGGCCACACCGCCGTGTTCCGGCCAGGCCGGGACCGGTACGGGGACGCCGGCCGGCCCCGCCGCGAAGCCGGCGGGGTCCAGACGCTTGACCCGTCGGCACCGGCGCCCCACCATCACCGCATGAACGTTCGGGTCACGCTCGTCGCCGCAGCCCGTAGTTCCTCGCTGCTCGCCGAGCGCTTCGACGACGACCGGCCACTGGACCACAGCGGCTGGCAGGCGGTGGAAATGGCGGCGCACGGCCTGGTGCCCCTCGGCGCCGCGGACCTGCGCTACTGCTCGCCGACCCCGCGCAGCCGCGCCACCGGCGCGGCCCTCGGGTACGCGCCGCTGGCCCAGCCCGCGCTGCGCGAGTGCGACATGGGCCGGTGGCGCGGCCTGACCCTGGCCGAGGTCACCACCCGGGAACCCGCGGCGGTCGCTGCCTGGCTCGCCGACCCGGGCTGCGCCCCGCACGGCGGCGAGTCGCTGCTGGCCTTCATCACCCGGATCGGCTGCTGGCTGGACACCCGGCCGGCCGACGACGGCGGCGCGATCGTGGCGGTGGCCGAGCCCTCCGTCGTACGCGCGGCCCTCGTGTACGCGCTGAAGGCGCCGCCCCTCACCTACTGGAACGTGGACGTGCGCCCGCTGGCCGCGGTCACCCTCACCGGCTGGGCCGGCCGCTGGCACCTCTCGCTCCAGGCGCCGGTCTGAGGAGGGCGGGGCCGAGGCGGCCGCCGGCGCCGGCGAAATCCGCTTGAGCAGGCACGATGTGTCTGTCTAGCGTGCCCGCATGGACGTGAGAGACGATCTGACCACCACCGGCCCGGCCGACGAGGACCTGACCATCACCACGCTCGCCGAGCGGCCCGAACTGCTCGGCGCCCTGTGGGAGATGAAGGACACCTGGCCGGCCTTCGCCGTCGAGGACCCGATCGGCTGGCTGCTCTTCCCCCGGGTCGCCACCGAGCTCCAGGACTACGTGCTGGTCGCCACCGACGCCGGGGGAGCCGTGGTGGCCCGCGCCTTCAGCGTGCCGTTCGCCCTGGACCGCCCCGGCCGCGGCGAACTGCCCGCCCGCGGCTGGGACCAGGTCCTGCTGTGGGCCTTCTCCGACCTGCGGCACGGCGTGGCCCCCGACACGGTCAGCGCGATCGAGGTCAACGTCGAGCGGGGGCACGTCGGTTCCGGCATCTCCGGGCGGATGCTCGCCGCGATGCGCGAGAACGCCCGCTCGCGCGGCTTCCGCGAGGTCGTGGCGCCCGTACGCCCCAACGCCAAGCACCTCGAACCCGAGGCGGACATCCACGAGTACGCCTTCCGCACCCGTCCCGACGGCCTCCCGCACGACCCGTGGCTGCGCGTGCACGTACGGGCCGGCGCGACGGTCGAGAAGGTGGCGCCCGCCTCGATGACGATCACCGGTTCCCTCGACGACTGGCGCACCTGGACCGGCCTGCCCTTCGACACCCGGGGCCCGGTGACCGTCCCGGGCGCGCTGGTCCCGGTCCGCTGCGAGCCCGAGCAGGGCTACGCCGTCTACGTGGAGCCCAACATCTGGGTCCGCCACCGCCTCGACGGCTGACGGCGGGGCCGGTCCGGCGGCTGCCCCGGCGGGAGCGGGTCAGGCCGCCGGCCAGTCGCGGGTCAGGACCGCCCAGATCTCCTCGTCGTGGCGCGTGCCGCGGTACGGGTACCACTCGCGCAGCACGCCGTCGCGGGTCATGCCCAGGCGGCGGGCCGCCGCGATGCTGCGCTCGTTGCACGCGGTGGCCCGCCACTCCACGCGGTGCATCCCGCGCTCCCGGAAGGCCCAGTCGATCAGCACCCGGCAGGCCCGAGTGACCAGGCCCTTGCCCTCCCCGGCCGGCTCCAGCCAGCAGCCGATCTCGGCCACGCCGGACGTGGTGTCGAACGACACGAACATGACCCCGCCGACCAGGGTGTCGCCGAGCCAGATGCCGCAGATGCGGCCCTCGTCCCGGCACTGGCGGTCGGCGTAGCGCTGGAGGGTGGCGGTGGCCGACGCCAGGTCCGTGCTGAACGTGGCCCACGGTATCCACGGGTCGACGTGGTCGCGGGCCCGGTCGATGTGGGCCAGGAACTCCGGCGCCATCCAGGGCTCGAGCGGGCGCAGGGTGGCGTCGTCGGTGAGGGGGATCGCGTACACGGGGCCTCGATTCGGTGCGGGTTCGGTCGTGCGGTGCGGCGGCGCCCGTGAGTACGTAACGAGCGTTCGGTACGTGAGTGTAGGTAGGGTGACCCCCATGCCGCCAGCACGAGGAGACCGCGATGCCCGCCGCGAGGACGTTTCCGAGGCGGTGTGGCGCGTCCTGGCCGGCAAGGGCTTCGGAGGTCTGACGCTGCGCGCGGTCGCCGCCGAGATGGGTGTGTCGACCGGGATGCTGATGCACTACTTCCCGACGAAGCGGGCCCTGGTCGTGCACGCGCTCGACATCCTGGAGCGGCGCAGCGCGGAGCGGCCTCGGCGCGCCAGGCCGGTGGCGGGGCTCGCGGCGCTGCGGGCGGTGCTGCTGGACGTCCTGCCCTTGGGTGCGGACGACACGGCCCGCAACCGCATCTGGGTCAGTTCCTGGGACCTCGCCCTCGCGGACGAGGGCCTGGGCGCGCAGCAGGCGGAACGGTACGTGCGGATGCGGGAGGCGCTGCGTCCGCACCTGGAGGCGGCGCGGGACGGGGGCGAGATCCCGCCGGACGCCGACCCCGCCCGGCTGGCCGCGGCGTGCGTGGCCTTCGTCCACGGGCTGGTGGTCCAGGCCCTGTTCGACCCGGGCCGGTTCACGGCGGACGAGCAGACGAGGGCCGTGGACGACTTCGTACGGATGCTGGGCGCGGTACCGGAAAACTGAACGGCGCGGTCCCCGCCCGCGCTGGCATGATCATCGGATGGACGACCAGCAGCGGGTGGCCCCCTCGACGGTGGCCGACGACCGGACCTCCCTGACCTCCTTCCTGGACTACCAGCGGCAGACGCTGGCCGTGAAGTGCGCCGGCCTGACGGACGCGCAGCTCAGGCTCCGGGCCGTGCCGACCTCCGGGCTCACCCTGCTCGGGCTGGTGCGGCACGCGGCCGAGGTGGAGCGCGGCTGGTTCTCCAACGTCGTGCTGGGCGAGCCGCGGGGCGCGCTGTGGCCGGCTGTGGGCGGCGACTGCGCGGACTTCCTGGTGGCGGACGCCGACGTGGCGGAGGCCTTCGCCCTCTGGCGCGCCGAGTGCGACCGCTCCCGCGCGGCCGTGGCCGGCTTCGCGTCGCTCGACGAGACCGTGACCTTCCGGGGCGAGACGTACTCGCTCCGGTACGTGCTGACCCACATGATCGAGGAGTACGCCCGCCACAACGGCCACGCCGACCTGATCCGCGAGGCCATCGACGGGGCGACGGGCGAGTGACGGCCCGGCCCGTGCCCGCCGCGGCGGGGCCCGTGGCGGCGGGGCGCGTGACCGCGGGGCAGCTCGCGGCGGCGCACCCCGCCGCGGCGGCGCGCGACCGGCGTGCCGGGGAGCCCGCGGGCTTCCGGTAGGGCCGCCGGGAGATTCCCGGCGGCTGCCTGCCGAAGGAGCCCTTCGTGTCACGCACCGTCCATCACATCCGCAGCCGGCGCGCCCTGCGGCTGCCCGCCGACGCCCGGCCCTGGCGCGCCGTGGACCTCGACGTGCCGCGCCACGGCCGCCGCGAGGCGGTTGAGGCCGCCCGCGAGGGGCGCCGCCCCCTGCCGCGGTACGTCCGCGTCCGCGTGGCCGTGTACGCGTACGCCCGCTCCCGCGGCGACCGCGGCCTCACCGTGGAGGCCACCCGGGAGGAGCGCCGGGAACGGGCGCGGCTGAGGGCCGCGACCGGCCGCATCACGCGGCTGCTGTACACCCCCGGCGGCCCGCTGGTGCCGCAACGGGCCGAGCGGGTCGACGTGCCGCCGGCGCGGCACCGCCGGTCCGTGCTCTGGCACGCCTGAGCCCGGACCGCGCACCATGGAGGCATGGCGGTGCTCGTCGGGACGTCCGGGTGGCAGTACCGGGACTGGCGCGGGGTGCTGTATCCGCCGGGCTGTCCCCAGCGGCTGTGGCTGGAGGAGTACGCCCGCAGCTTCCCGACCGTGGAGAGCAACAACGCCTTCTACCGGCTGCCGGAGGAGCACACCTTCGCCGCGTGGCGCGAGCGGACCCCCGACGGCTTCGTGATGGCCGTGAAGGCCAGCCGGTACCTCACGCACATCAGGCGGCTCCGGGACCCGGCCGAGCCGGTGGACCGGCTGATGACGCGCTGCGCGGGACTCGGCGACCGCCTTGGCCCGGTACTGCTGCAGCTGCCCCCGACCCTCCGCGGCGACCCGGCTGCACTCGACGCGTGCCTCGCCTGCTTCCCGGCCGGCGTCCGGGTCGCCGTCGAGCCCCGGCACCCCTCGTGGTGGACGGACGAGGTGCGGGAGGTGCTGGAGTCCCGGTCGGCGGCCCTGTGCTGGGCGGACCGGGACTCGCGCCCGGTGGCACCGCTGTGGCGCACCGCCGACTGGGGCTACCTCCGCCTCCACGAGGGCCGCGCCCGGCCCTGGCCCCGCTACGGGCGCGCCGCACTGCGCTCGTGGGCGGCCCGCCTGGCCGACACGTGGCCGCGTACGGCGGACGTCTACGCGTACTTCAACAACGACCCCGGCGGCGCGGCCGTGGAGAACGCCCGCACCTTCACGGACCTCACCGCCTGACGCCCGCCCGCGTCACGCGCCGGGCAGCTCCGCCTCCCCGACCGCGGCGAGGAGCTGGACCGGGAACTCCGGATCAGCCTGGCCGACCGCGAGGCCGACCCACCGCCCCGTACCCGGCGGCCGCCAGACCTCCAGACCGGCGCAGAGCCCGGACAGGAGCGACAGCGGCTCGGGTGCCCGGTACCCGGGGTCGGACCGGTCGGAGCCGACGTACGGCCAGAGGTCCACGGCCCGGGCGGGCCCCCAGCGGGCGGTGAGCACGGCGGCCAGCGCGGCGCGGGCGTCCTCGACCTCGCGCTCCGCGGCTTCGACGAGCTCCTCGGCCCGGCTCTCCCAGAAGTCCCGGCTCTCGTGGAGCACTTCGCAGTGGTACCCGGGACCGCTCCAGCCCTGAGCCGCCGCCGCCCGGCACTCCTCGGCCGGAAACGCCAGCGCGGCCAGCACGTCGACCCGGGCGAGCCGCCGCGCCGTGGAGGCCCCCGAAGGAAAGAGATCCATACCGCCCAACCTAGCCACGGCCACCGACAGCCGGCCGACGGGCCCCTCGGCCGCCGTGCGGCCCTTCTGCGAGGCCGGAAAAGGGCTTTGCATAAAAGTGCGGGGCTACGTATAGTCATGCCATCGAGGATGGAGGGTCCGATGGTGGTACGTGCAGCGGTGGCTGGGGCGAGTGGGTACGCGGGCGGTGAGCTGCTGCGTCTGCTCCTCGCGCACCCCGAGGTCGAGATCGGGGCGCTCACCGGCGCCTCCAACGCCGGCCAGCGCTTCGGCGGCCTCCAGCCGCACCTGCTGCCGCTGGCCGACCGGGTGCTGGAGCCGACCACCGCCGAGGTGCTCGCCGGGCAGGGCCGACGCCATGACGTCGTCTTCCTCGCGCTCCCGCACGGTCAGTCCGCCGCGGTCGCGGAGCAGCTGGGCGACGACGTGCTGGTCGTGGACATGGGCGCCGACTTCCGGCTCACGGACTCCGCCGACTGGGAGCGTTTCTACGGTTCCCCGCACGCCGGGACCTGGCCGTACGGCCTCCCCGAACTGCCGGGTGCCCGCGCCGCGCTGGAGGGGTCCAAGCGTGTCGCGGTGCCCGGTTGCTACCCCACGGCCGTCTCCCTCGCGCTGTACCCGGCGTACGCGGAGGGCCTGGCCGAGCCCGAGGCGGTGATCGTCGCCGCCACCGGCACCTCCGGCGCGGGCAAGGCGCTCAAGCCCCATCTGCTGGGCTCCGAGATCATGGGCTCGATGAGCCCGTACGGCGTCGGCGGCGGCCACCGGCACACCCCGGAGATGATCCAGAACCTGTCCGCCGTGGCCGGCCGGCGGGTCTCGGTGTCCTTCACCCCGACCCTCGCCCCCATGTCCCGCGGCATCCTCGCCACGTGCAGCGCCAAGGCCGCGCCCGGCACCACCGCCGAGTCGGTGCGGGCCGCCTACGAGAAGGCGTACGCGGACGAGCCCTTCGTCCACCTGCTCCCCGAGGGCCAGTGGCCCGCCACGGCCTCCGTGTACGGCTCCAACGCCGTGCAGATCCAGGTGGCGTACGACGGGGCCGCCGACCGGGTGATCGCCATCAGCGCCATCGACAACCTGACCAAGGGCACCGCGGGCGGCGCGGTGCAGAGCATGAACATCGCCCTGGGGCTTCCCGAGTCCACGGGCCTGTCCACGACCGGAGTCGCTCCGTGAGGTCCCGCACCCGCCCCGGCGAGGTGCCCGGGGCACGCGCTGCGGACGGGCCGCAGACCGACACGACGACCGCGCCGAGGTCCGGCGCCCGCGGAGAAGCGATCAAGGAGAAGCAGTGAGCGTCACGGAAGCGCAGGGATTCTCGGCGGCGGGCATCGCCGCGGGAATCAAGGAGAACGGCAATCCCGACCTGGCCCTGGTCGTCAACCACGGCCCCCGCCTGGCCGCCGCCGGAGTCTTCACCTCCAACCGCGTCAAGGCCGCCCCCGTCCTCTGGTCCGAGCAGGTGCTGCGCGGCGGCGCCGTCAGCGCCGTCGTCCTCAACTCCGGCGGGGCCAACGCCTGCACCGGCCCCCGGGGCTTCCAGGACACCCACGCCACCGCCGAGAAGGCCGCCGAGGCCCTCAACGCCGCCGGCGTCGCGGGCGCCGAGCACAACGCCGGCGAGATCGCGGTCGCCTCCACCGGCCTGATCGGCGTCCTGCTCCCCATGGACAAGCTGCTGCCCGGCGTCGAGACCGCCACCGCCGCCCTCTCCGCGGACGGCGGCGAGGCCGCCGCCGTCGCCATCAAGACCACCGACACCGTGCACAAGACGGCCGTCGTCCGGAAGGACGGCTGGACGGTCGGCGGCATGGCCAAGGGCGCCGGCATGCTCGCCCCGGGCCTGGCCACCATGCTCGTCGTCCTCACCACGGACGCCGACCTGGACAGCGCCGCCCTCGACCGCGCCCTGCGGTCCGCCACCCGCCTCACCTTCGACCGGGTCGACTCCGACGGCTGCATGTCCACCAACGACACCGTCCTGCTGCTCGCCTCCGGCGCGGCCGGCACCGTACCCGCCGAGGACGAGTTCGCCGAGGCCGTCCGCACCGTCTGCGACGACCTGGCCCGGCAGCTCATCGGCGACGCCGAGGGCGCCAGCAAGGACATCCGCATCGAGGTCGTGGGCGCCGCCACCGAGGACGACGCCGTCGAGGTCGGCCGGTCCATCGCCCGCAACAACCTGCTCAAGTGCGCCATCCACGGCGAGGACCCCAATTGGGGCCGCGTCCTCTCCGCGATCGGCACCACCAGGGCCGCCTTCGACCCGGACCGGCTCAACGTCGCCATCAACGGCGTCTGGGTCTGCAAGAACGGCTCGGTCGGCGAGGACCGGGAGCTGGTCAGCATGAAGGACCGCGAGGTGCGGATCACCGCCGACCTCTGCTCGGGCAGCGAGTCCGCCGTCATCTGGGCGAACGACCTGACCGCCGAGTACGTCCACGAGAACAGCGCGTACAGCTCGTGAGCGCCGACGAGGCCGGCCTGCCCGGCACCGGGACCGCGCGCCGGCACACCGCGCTGCCCAAGGCGGAGATCCTCATCGAGGCGCTGCCCTGGCTCACCCGCCACCACGGCAAGACCGTCGTCATCAAGTTCGGCGGCAACGCCATGATCGACGACGAGCTGAAGGCCGCCTTCGCCCAGGACGTGGTCTTCCTGCGGCACGCCGGCCTCAAGCCGGTCGTCGTGCACGGCGGCGGCCCCCAGATCAGCGCCCAGCTCGACCGGCACGGCCTGGTCAGCGAGTTCAAGGCGGGGCTGCGGGTCACCACGCCCGAGGCGATGGACGTCGTCCGCATGGTCCTGGCCGGACAGGTGCAGCGCGAGCTGGTCGGACTCCTCAACCAGCACGGGCCGCTCGCCGTCGGCCTGACCGGCGAGGACGCCCACACCATCACCGCCACCCAGCACCTGCCGGAGATCGACGGCGAGCGCGTGGACATCGGCCGGGTCGGCGAGATCACCGCCATCGACACCGGCGCGATCGAGGCGCTGCTGGAGGACGGCCGGATCCCGGTCGTCTCCTCCATCGCCCGCAGCGCCGACGACGGCCACGTCTACAACGTCAACGCCGACACCGCGGCCGCGGCCCTGGCCGCCGCCCTCGGGGCGGAGACGCTGATGGTCCTCACCGACGTGGAGGGCCTGTACGCGGACTGGCCGAACAGCGACGAGGTGATCAGCCGGCTCACGGTGAGCCAGCTGGAGAAGCTGCTGCCCGAGCTGTCCAGCGGCATGGTCCCGAAGATGGAGGGCTGCCTGCACGCCGTCCGCAACGGCGTGCGCACCGCCCGCGTCATCGACGGGCGGGTCCAGCACTCGATCCTGCTGGAGATCTTCACGGACGAGGGCATCGGCACGATGGTCGTGCCCGACGACAACGGAGGGGGAACGAAATGACCGGCAACCAGGAGCTCGCGCAGCGCTGGAAGAACACGCTGACCGACAACTACGGCACCCCCGCGGTCGCCCTGGTGCGCGGCGAGGGCGCCCAGGTGTGGGACGCCGACGGCCGGCAGTACACCGACTTCGTCGGCGGCATCGCGGTGAACGCCCTGGGCCACGCCCACCCCGCGATCGTCCGGGCGGTGTCCGACCAGGTCGCCACGCTCGGCCACGTCTCCAACCTGTACGCCTCCGAGCCGGTCCTCGCCCTCGGCGAGCGGCTGCTCCAGCACTTCGGCCGGCCGGGCCGGGTCTTCTTCTGCAACTCGGGCGCGGAGGCCGTCGAGGCGGCCTTCAAGATCGGGCGGCTGACCGGCCGTACGCACATGGTCTCCACCCAGGGCGGCTTCCACGGCCGCACCATGGGCGCCCTCGCCCTCACCGGCCAGCCCGCCAAGCAGGGCCCCTTCCTGCCGCTGCCCGGCGACGTCACCCACGTCCCGTACGGCGACGCGGACGCCCTGCGGGCGGCGGTCACCGAGGAGACCGCCCTGGTGGTCATCGAGCCGATCCAGGGCGAGAACGGCGTGGTCGTCCCGCCCGCCGGGTACCTCAAGGCCGCCCGCGAGATCACCCGGGCCACCGGCACCCTCCTCGTCCTCGACGAGGTGCAGACCGGCGTCGGCCGGTGCGGCCAGTGGTTCGAGCACCAGGCCCACGAGGGCGTCGACCCGGACGTCGTCACCCTCGCCAAGGGGCTCGGCGGCGGCCTGCCCATCGGCGCCGTCGCGGCCTTCGGCCCGGCCGCCGACCTGCTGCGGCCCGGCCAGCACGGCACGACCTTCGGCGGCAACCCGGTCGCGTGCGCCGCCGGACTCGCCGTCCTCGACACCATCGCCGCCGACGGCCTGCTCGACCAGGTCAAGGACCGCGGCGAGCGGCTGCGCTCCGGAATCGAAGCCTCCGGTCACCCGCTGGTCTCCCACGTCCGCGGCGCGGGCCTGCTGCTGGGTATCGTGCTGACCGAGCCCCTCGCGCCCCAGGTGCAGCAGGCGGCTCAGGACGCCGGCTTCCTGGTCAACGCGCCCGCCCCCGACGTCGTACGCCTGATGCCCGCGTACGTCGTCACGGAGGCCGAGGTGGACGCGTTCGTCGGGGCGCTGCCCGGCATCCTCGACCACGCACGCGGCGGACGGACCGGAGAATGAGACGACGATGAGCCAGGCGCAGGACAACGAGCACGCGGGACCCTCCGTCCCGCAGACCCGGACCGCCCGCCACCGCCGGATCGTGGACATCCTCAACCGGCAGCCGGTGCGCTCGCAGAGCCAGCTGGCCAAGCTGCTCGCCGACGACGGGCTGAGCGTCACCCAGGCGACGCTCTCCCGCGACCTCGACGAGCTGGGCGCGGTGAAGATCCGCAACACCGGCGGCGAACTCATCTACGCGGTCCCCAGCGAGGGCGGTTTCCGCACCCCGCAGGCGCCGCTGGGCGAGTCCGCCAAGGAGGAGCGCATGCGGCGCCTCTCCGGCGAACTGCTGATCTCCGCCGAGGCGTCCGCCAACCTCGTCGTCCTGCGCACCCCGCCGGGTGCCGCGCAGTTCCTCGCCTCGGCGATCGACCAGGCCGAACTCCACGCGGTGCTCGGCACCATCGCCGGCGACGACACCCTGATGCTCATCAGCCGCGACCCGGCGGGTGGCCAGGCCCTCGCCGACCACCTGCTGAAACTGGCCCAGAAGGAAACCTGATCCGGCCGTCACGGCCGTGCCCCCGGGGGAGACCCCGGGGGCACGCCCGTTTCCGGGGGGCCCGGGCCTAGTACCGGGTGATCGCCAGCGGGCCGGCCGGGGTGCCGATCGCGATGTGCGGGCGCCGGTCCGGGTCGGCCCAGCGCAGGATCCGGCGCATCGCGTCCTCCGGCACCGACACGCATCCGGCCGTCGCCCCGGTGCCGTTCACGTGCAGGAAGATGCCCGCGCCCCGGCCGCGTACGGGCCGGTCGTAGTTGAAGCCGACGACCAGCGCGTACGCGTACTGGCGGCGGTACGTCACCAGGTGCTCGGCCTCGCCCGGCGCGCAGTCGGCGGGCAGCGGCTCCACCCAGCGGTTGTACCGGGCCGAGGCGTTGTCCTGGCACCACCACGAGCGGTCGGTCACCCGGCGGTAGCGGAACTCCGTGCCGGCCGGGGCGCGTTCGATGCCGAAGGCGTACGGCAGGCCGTACAGGCCCGTCGGCGTGGTGCTGGTGCCCTGGACCCGGGCCGACCCCTCGGCCAGCCCGTTCGCGCCGAACCGCGCGGGGGCCTCGCCCTCCTTGAACCACCGCCCCGCCCGCAGGTCCCACCAGGTCACCACCCCCGTGGTGGACCCGGGCGCCGGGGCGACGGCGGTGATCAGCTGGGTGCCCCCGCCGGTGTCGGCCAGCCGGTACGGGAGGGCCGCCGGCATGGTGTCGGTGGGCGTGACGGGCGTACCGGTGGACAGCCCCAGCAGGAGGGCGGCCCCGGCGGCGAGGAGGGCGGTGCGCATGCGGTCGTGACCCCCGGACGGTCAGGGAACGGGACGGTGCGTCAGACGGTACGCGGCGGGAGGGGCAGCGGCAGCGCAGGCAGGCCGTCCAGGCTCTGGCCCACGTACTCCTTCTTCTCGCAGTACGCGGCGAACTCCTCGTCCGTCTTGCGGCCGAAGTACTCGGCGTGCAGCGTGCGCTCCTCGCGGTAGTCCATGAAGGGCACCGCGTAGCCGCAGGTGTCGGAGATGCGCCGGGCGCGCACCAGGATCACGGCACGGGCGGACGGCCCGTCCACCGCGCCGAACAGGCCGATGAGTCCGGGCCAGCGCGGGTCGTCGCGGAAGACGGCCTCGGCCTCGCCGTGGACGCGCACGATGTTCGGCGGGCCGGAGAAGGCGCACCACATGAGCGTGATCCGGCCGTTCTCGCGGACGTGCGCGATGGTCTCGGCGCCGCTGCCGCCGAAGTCGAGGTACGCCAGGGTCTGCTCGTCGATGACGACGAGCGTGCCCGAACGGCCCTTGGGGGAGAGGTTGATGTGGCCGTCCCCGGACAGCGGTGCGGTGGCGGTGAAGAAGACCGGCTGCTCCTCGATGAAGGTGCGCAGCCGGCCGTCTATGCGGTCGTATGTCTTTCCCATGGCCGGATTATCGTCCAACGGGGCTGGCCCGCCCGCCGGTTGCCCTGCTCCTCAGGGGAGCGGATTCCGCCGGCGCGACGCCTCGTCGGCGGACAGGGTGCGCCGGTAACGGAGCGCCAGCTGCCGCAGCTCCGGCTCCCCCGAGGGGTACGAGCGCAGCGTCGCCCGCCAGTTCCAGGACCGCATCACCCGCCCGGCGGTGTCCCGCAGCCCCGGGTCGGCGTCGGGGTCCTCCAGCAGTCCGACCGCGATGCGCACGGCGTCGTAGGCGCCCTGCCGGGCCAGCAGCCGCAGGGCCGCGCTCCGGGTGTGCGGGGCGTGCTCCGGGCGGCAGCGCTCGTACAGGGCGTCCTCCGGTACGGCGCCGGACCGGTCGTACAGCGCGCGCCGCGCCTCCCGGACCACGGCCGGCGACGGGTCGTCCAGCAGTGCCGGCAGGAGGGCGGGCGGTGCCGCGTCCAGCACCACCAGCCCGGCCACGGCGGCGGCCCGTACGGAACCGTCCGCGTGCCCGAGCAACCCGGTCAGCACGGGTGCGTCGGCCCGCTCCCCGCACTCGGCGAGCCCCAGCACCGCCTCGGGTACGGGGCCCTCCGCGACCCGCGACAGGTACGCGGCCCGCGGGTCGCCCCCGTCCTGCCGGAGCAGCCAGCGGGCGCAGGCCCGCACCTGGGCGGACCGGTCCGCGAGGTACCCGGACGCCTCCCCGGCCCGCCCGGCGCCGCGCAGCGCGGTGACCCCGGCGGCGCGTACGTACCCGGACCGCGCCCCCAGCAGCGCCTCCACCGCCGCGCGGTCCGTCCCGCCGGCGGCCATCAGGGCCAGCGAAGCATCGGCCCACAAGGCCCGCACCACCGCGTCGTCCTCCCCGGCGGCCCGCCGCGCCAGCTCGGCGGCGCCGGGCAGACCGGGCGGGGCGCCGGGGCGACGGGGCGGGGTGCCGGCAGGACCGGCGGGGTCGCCGGGCCGACCGGGGGCGGTGCAGGGAGGCCCGGTGGGGGAGCCGGGCAGCGGGAGGAAGGGCCCCGCCGCGGGGGTTCCGGCGCCCCCGGCCGGGTCCGCCTCCCGCAGCAGCTCCAGCTCGACGCGGGCCGTGAACCGACGGGTCTCCGCATCGGCCCCGGCCAGCAGCCCGGCCCGCACCGCGGCCGCCTCCGGCGCCCGCAGGGCCTCCCTGAAGCGGGCCACCGCCCAGTCACCCCGCACCCGGCCGGCCAGCTGCACCACCACCGGGGTCAGCACGCCCAACGTGCCCGCCGGGTCGGCCCGCAGCGCCTCCGCCAGCAGCCTCCTGGCGGCATCCCGCACCGGCGCCGCCCAGTCGGCACACCGCACCGCCACCAGCGGCAGCAGCCCCGGGTCGCCCGCCGCCCGCGCCAGGGCCTCCTCGCGGACCCGCCCCGAGGGATGGCACAGCGCGGTCTCGACGCGCGCCCGGAACAGCTCGGGCCGGCACCCGGCGGCGTACCGCGTGCCGATGTCCAGCGCCGCCCAGGCCGCGGGGTCCTCCAGTTCCAGCACGTGGCCGCGCGGGGCCCCGTCCACCAGGGCCAGGGCGGCGTCGCGTCCGGTGTGCACGTCCCACCGCAGGCGCCGGGCGAGCTCGGCCCGGGCCCACGCACGCACCGCCGGGTCCCGGTGGCCGTCCAGCGCCCGCGCCACCCGCCGGCGGACGACCACGGGCCGCCGGTCCAGGAGTGGCAGCGCCGACCGCCACGCGGCACGTGACCGGTCAGGGGCCGGCAGGGCACCCGGCTCGGGCTCGGTCAGGGCGTCGCCGTGGGCCAGCACGGCGCTGCGCACGGCATCGGCCAGACCCGGTCCGGCATCGGCGAGGAGGGGCACCAGCCGGTCCGGCGTGCCCAGGCGCCGGCGCCGGAGCCCGGCGAGCGCGGCGGCGCGGACCGGCGCGTCGGCCCGCCCGGCGAGCCGCCATAGCAGGGCGGTGTCGGCCGGGTCCGCGCACTCGGTCAGGCCGAGCACCGCCGCCTTCGTCGGGGCTTCGGCGCACAGCTCCCGGTAGTACGCCCGCGGGTCCCCGCCACCCGCGCGTAGCGCCCGCCGGCCGACCGCGCGCAGCTTCGCGGCGCGGTCGGTGAGGAGCGGCTCCAGCTCCGCGTACCGGCCGGCGCGCAGCAGTTCCTCCGCGCCGATCAGCCTTACGGCCAGGGCGGGGGAGGCCAGCAGGTCCTCGGGGGAGGGCAGCGGGGCGTCGGCGGCGTACGCCCGTACCGCGTCCAGGGCCCGGCGGCGCAGCGCCTTGTCGCCGGAGGTGCCGGCCAGGCGCAGCAGCCGGGGCAGCACGTCCGCGACCGGCTGCCGCAGCAGCAGGTCGAGGGCGGGCCGGCGCACGTCGGCCTCGGGGTCGGTGGCCGCGAGGTGCTCCAGGGTGTCGGCGCACAGCACGCCGGAGAGGACCGCGAGCCGGCGGAAGCCCGCCTCCGGCTCGTCCGCCGCCAGCAGCTCCGCCCGCCAGTCGGGCAGCAGCCCGTACCACACGGCCGACCGCACCGCGGCGCGGCGGACGGCGCGGTCGTCGTGGCCGGTCAGCCACACGATCCGCTCGGCCGGTACGCCGCCCAGCCGGTCCACCACCAGTTCCCAGGCCCAGCCCCCGTGCCGCTGCTGCCCCACCAGCAGCGCCAGGTCGGCGAGCGGGCGTACCGCCTCGTCGGGGGCGGCGGCCAGCAGGGCGCGGGCACGCTCCCGGACGGACCCGACGGGGTCGGCGCTGCGGATCAGGACCAGCGGCAGCACCTCCGGCCGGTCCGCGGCGTACGCGAGCGCGTGCTCCCGCACCCGGTCCTCGGCGTGGCAGAGGGCCAGGCAGAGCTCGGCCTCCCCGGGCGGCTCGGTCGAGAAGGCGATCACGCCGTCCGGGCCGGGGGCGGGCGCGGTGCGCCAGTCCGCGGGCTCGTGCAGGTCGAACCAGTGGAAACCGACCAGGATCCGGCCGGACACCTGCCACCGCCGGTCCGTGCCGGAACCGATGTCCCGGTTCAGCTTCAGCCAGGCCTCGGGGCCACCCCTGCCGACGGCGTCCAGGACCGTCCTGCCGTGCAGCAGGCGCTCGGCGGGGGTGAGGAACACGGTGTGTCCGAGGGTGAGGGTGCGCGTCATGGAGGGATCGTAGGGGGGTGCGGAGGGCGGTACCTCCGAATATCCGCGCAGGTCAGCGCGGGGTCTCCGGCTTCATTGACGAAACATACGGAGTCCTGCATAGTTATGCCTGTCGCTGAGACTTCCCCGTGCCACGCCGCCGAGCGGTGCACCAGCCCCTGAGGAGCGAAAGCAGTGAGCAGCAACACCGGTGACGTCCGGCTCTGGGGCGGGCGCTTCGCAGACGGTCCGGCCGAGGCCCTCGCGAAGCTGTCCGCGTCCGTGCACTTCGACTGGCGGCTCGCGCCGTACGACATCGCCGGCTCCCGCGCCCACGCCCGCGTCCTCCACAAGGCCGGCCTGCTGACGGCAGACGAGCTGGAGCGCATGATCGCCGGCCTGGACCTGCTGGAGGCGGACGTCGCCTCCGGCGCCTTCACCGGCACCATCGCCGACGAGGACGTGCACACCGCCCTGGAGCGGGGCCTGCTGGAGCGGCTGGGCCCGGACCTCGGCGGCAAGCTGCGGGCCGGCCGGTCCCGCAACGACCAGGTGGCCACCCTCTTCCGGATGTACCTGCGCGACCACGCGCGGATCATCGGCGGACTGGTCGCGGAGCTCCAGGACGCGCTGGTGGGCCTCGCCGAGGCGCACGCGGACGTGGCGATGCCGGGCCGCACCCACCTCCAGCACGCCCAGCCGGTGCTGTTCGCGCACCACGTGCTGGCGCACGTCCAGTCGCTGTCCCGGGACGCGGAGCGGCTGCGGCAGTGGGACACCCGGACCGCCGTGTCGCCGTACGGCTCGGGCGCGCTCGCGGGCTCCTCCCTCGGCCTGGACCCGGAGGCGGTCGCCGCCGACCTCGGCTTCGAGCGGGGCTCCGCCGGCAACTCCATCGACGGCACGGCCTCCCGCGACTTCGTCGCCGAGTTCGCCTTCATCACCGCGATGATCGGGATCAACCTCTCCCGCATCGCGGAGGAGATCATCATCTGGAACACGAAGGAGTTCTCCTTCGTGACCCTGCACGACGCCTTCTCCACCGGCTCGTCGATCATGCCGCAGAAGAAGAACCCGGACATCGCGGAGCTGGCGCGCGGCAAGTCCGGCCGCCTGATCGGCAACCTGACCGGCCTGCTCGCCACCCTCAAGGCCCTCCCGCTCGCCTACAACCGCGACCTCCAGGAGGACAAGGAGCCGGTCTTCGACTCCTGCGACACCCTTGAGGTCCTGCTGCCGGCCTTCACCGGCATGATGGCAACCCTCACGGTCAACCGGGAGCGGATGGAGGAGCTGGCCCCGGCCGGCTTCTCCCTCGCCACCGACATCGCGGAGTGGCTGGTCCGGCAGGGTGTGCCGTTCCGGGTGGCACACGAGGTCGCGGGCGAGTGCGTGAAGGTCGCCGAGTCCGAGGGCAAGGAGCTGGACGAGCTGACGGACGAGCAGTTCGCGAAGATCTCCGAGCACCTGACGCCCGAGGTCCGCACGGTCCTCGACGTGCCCGGCGCCCTCGCCTCCCGCAACGGCCGCGGCGGCACCGCCCCCTCGGCGGTGGCCGTCCAGCTCACCGAGGTCAAGGCGGACCTGGTCATCCAGCACGCCTGGGCCGCCGCGAAGCGCAAGTAGCCCCACCCCCCGACCCTTTCCCCCTCCCCCCTCGACAGGGCGGTACGGCGGTCCTCCCCGGCGCCGTGCCGCCCTGTCGGCCTTCGGCGCAGGCCGGGAACCGCGCCGCGGCCGTCGCGCGTGGTCCGCTCCGTCATGATCGGCGAGGACGAGGAGACGATGGTGGACGACCACATGCACCCGGCGCGGCGCGCGTTACTGGCCCTCGGTACCGGAACCCTGCTCGCGGCGGGCCTCGCGGGCCCCGCCCGCGCGGCGGACGCCGGCACCCCGGGCGGTGGCCCGGTCCGCGCGCGGCTGCGCGAGCTGGAACGGGAACACTCCGCCCGCCTGGGCGTGTTCGCCCGCAACCTGGCCACGGGGCGGACCGTGGTGCACCGGGCCGACGAGGCGTTCCCCCTCTGTTCGGTCTTCAAGCCCCTGGCCGCCGCGGCGGTCCTGCGCGACCTCGACCGGGACGGCGATGTCCTGGCCCGCCGCGTCCACTACACCGCGGCCGACGTGGCGGAGGCCGGCTACGGCCCGGTCACCGGACTGCCCGGGAACCTGGCCCGCGGCATGACGGTCGGGGCGCTGTGCGCCGCCGCCGTCGGTGAGAGCGACAACACGGCCGGCAACCTGCTGCTGCGCGAGCTGGGCGGCCCCGCGGCCGTCACCCGCTTCTGCCGCTCCCTGGGCGACCGCACCACCCGCCTCGACCGGTGGGAACCCGAACTGAACTCGGCGGAGCCGTGGCGCGCCACCGACACCACCAGCCCGCGCGCGGTCGCCCGTACGTACGCCCGCCTCCTCGCCGGCGACGCGCTGCCGGACCGGGACCGCGCTCTGCTGACCGGCTGGCTGGTCGCCAACACCACCAACACCGAGCGCTTCAAGGCGGGCCTGCCGGCCGACTGGACCCTCGCGGACAAGACCGGCGGGGGTCACGAGTACGGGGTGGCCAACGACGTGGGCGTGGTGTGGCCGCCGGACGGTCCGCCGGTCGTGATGGCGGTCCTGACGACCAGGCCCGGCTCACCGGCCGGCCCCCGGGACAGCCTGCTGGTCGCCCGCACCGCCCGCCTCCTGGCCGGGACCCTGACCTGACCGGCGGCCGGGGTCCCCTCCCGGACCCCGGCCGCCCGGTGCTCCGGCCGTGGACCGTGGCCTTCGCGGTTGCTGCCCACTCGGCACGGCCAAGGCCGCGTCGGACCGGCCGTGCGCGGTCAGAGGGTGGCGGCACGCAGCACGATCAGGGCGACGGAGGCCAGGGTGAGGACCGCCGCCGGAGACGCGCCCTTGCGGTCGCCGGCGCGCAGGTGGAAGGCGACCGCCCCGGCGAAGTAGAGCGTCAGGCCGATCGCGGCGGCGATTCCGACGGGTCCCCACCAGAGTCCGGCCACCACACCGGCCGCGCCCGCGAGCTGAGCGCCGATCAGCAAGGCCATCATGCTCTGCGGCACTCCGAGGGTGGACATCTGCTCGGTGATGTGCCGCGTCCGCAGGGACTTGGCCCCGGCCGACACCAGGAGGAGCGCCGACATGAACACCGTGACGACGGCAAGGGTGACGAGCATGGCTGAAACCTCAATCGTGCGAGATGCGGGTAAGGGGCGTGCGCACCTCGACGACGATAGGCGGCCGTCAGGTACCTCCAGGTAACCTTCGGGGGCATGAGCCTGCGACCCGGAGTTGCCTTCCTCGCCGACTGTCCCGCTCTCCTGGCCATGGAGATCATCGCGAGCAAGTGGTCCATGGTCACGCTCTTCGCGCTGACCGGCGGCCCGTTGCGCCACGGCGAGCTGGTCGAGCTGAGCGGTGGCATTTCGCGCAAGGTGCTGACCCAGACGTTGCGCCGGCTCCAGGCCAACGGGCTCGTCGAGCGGCACGCGTACGCCGAGGCGCCACCGCGCGTGGAGTACGCCCTGACCGATCTCGGGCGGACCCTGGAGGAGCCCATCAGGATGCTCACCGCGTGGGCGCGGGAGAACGGCGAGGCGGTCGTCACCTTCCGGGAAGCGGCCGAGGCGGCCAGGACCGTCGAGGCGGACCGGGCGACCGCGGTGGAGCCCCCTCGTGTCCGACGGCGGGCCGCTCCGCAGCAGTGATCAAGAACCGCAGCCGGATGGCCGGGCCGCCCACTCCGCGAGGGCCGCGAAGTCCTCGTCCGTGAGGCCGATCCGCTCGTCGACGCGCCGCAGCAGCGCCCGGCCGGGGTGGAGCTGCCCGACGTACTCCCGGTCCAGGTCGGTGATGTCGTCGTCGATCCACGCGAACGGACGCCCGGCCGCGTACTCCACGACGTACCGGGTCTTCCAGAAGGTGCCGCGGGGCGCCCGGCCGTGCAGCTGCGGCCAGCGGATGAACGGCAGCTCGGGCAGCCCCAGCCGCGGCGCTATCCAGTCGTTCGCCTCGCCCATCCACGTGGTCGCCCACACCAGCTCGTACCGGTCGGCCAGGGCGAGCAGGCCGGGGCCGTGGTCCGGGTTCAGCCAGACCCGCAGGGGCTTGCCGTCCGTCCAGCCCGTGGGGCGCATCCGGTGCGTGGTGTACCCCGCGGGGCGGCGCGTCGGCTTCGCCGCGTACGGGTTGAGCGGGCCGTCGACGTCGATCAGCAGCAGGGGCTTGTCGGGGTGCATGGCACAGCCTTTCCCAGGTCTGCGGGGGCCCGCCATTCAATAAAATGAGACATGGATGTCTCACATGGGTTATGGTTGTCTCATGGCCATGGATCGTGACCAGGTGCTCCGCGACGCGGCCGCCCTGCTTGCCCGCAAGTCGACCGCGACGATGGACGAGGTGGCGAAGGCCGCCGGCATCGGCCGCGCCACGCTGCACCGGCACTTCGCCGGGCGCGACGCGCTGGTCAGGGCCCTCGAAGAACTCGGCATCCGGGAGTTCGAGCAGGCCTTCGACCGGGCGCGGCTCGACGAGGGCAGCGCGGTCGACGCGCTGCGCCGCCTGGTCGCCGCATCCGAGCCCAACGCCCAGCTGCTGGCCTTCCTCGTCACCGAGAACCAGCTGTTCGAGGGCGACCAGATCAACGAGGGATGGGCCCGGCTCGACGCCCGCGTCTCCGCGCTCTTCCGGCGCGGCCAGGACGAGGGCGACATCCGGATCGACCTCAGCCCCGCCTGGCTGACCGAGGCCCTCTACGGCCTCGTCGGCGCCTGCGCCTGGTCCGTGATGGTCGGCCGGGTCGCCGCCAAGGACTTCCAACACATGGTCACCGAGCTGCTGCTCGGTGGCGTACGACGGAGTGAGAGATGACCAGTACAGAACAGCTGCGAGCAGTGGAAGGTCCGGAGGTGAGGAGCCGCGGCCGCTGGCTCGCGCTCTCCGTGCTCGTGCTGGCCGTGCTGCTGGTGGCGGTCGACGCCACGGTACTCGGTCTCGCGACGCCCTTCCTGAGCGAGGACCTCAAGCCCTCCGGCGCCCAGCTCCTGTGGATCGGCGACGTCTACTCGTTCGTCATCGCCGGTCTGCTGGTCTCCATGGGCAGCCTCGGCGACCGCATCGGCCGCAAGAAGCTGCTGCTGACCGGAGCCGTCGCGTTCGGCGCGGTCTCCGTGCTCAACGCGTACGCCACCAGCCCCGAGATGATGATCGTCGCGCGGGCCCTGCTCGGCGTGGCGGGCGCCACCCTGATGCCCTCCACCCTGGCCCTGATCCGCAACATCTTCCACGACCCGAGGGAGCGCAGCCTCGCCATCGGCATCTGGGGTGCCGCCGCGTCCGCCGGCGCGGCCGTCGGTCCGGTCGTCGGCGGGTTCCTGCTGGAGCACTTCTGGTGGGGCTCGGTCTTCCTGATCAACCTGCCGGTCATGGCCGTCCTCGTGCTCGTCGGCGCCAAGCTGCTCCCCGAGTCGAAGAACGCCGTCGCCGGGCCCTGGGACCTGCCCAGCGTCGCCCTGTCGCTGGTCGGCATCATCGGTCTGGTCTACGCGGTCAAGGAGGTCGCCGGCCACGGCCTGAACGGCCAGGTCCTCGCCGCCGCGCTGATCGGCGCGGGCGCGCTCTGGGCCTTCGTACGCCGCCAGCTGACCCTCCCGGCGCCGCTGCTCGACATGCGGCTCTTCCGCCACCGCGGGTTCTCCGGCGCCGTACTGGCCGACCTGCTCACCGTGTTCGGACTGTCCGGACTGGTCTTCTTCCTGTCCCAGTTCCTCCAGCTGGTGCAGGGGCGCCAGCCGCTGGAGGCCGGACTGGCCGAACTGCCCGCCGCCATCGGCGCCGTGGCCACCGGTCTGATCGCCGGACGGGTGGCCCGCCGGTACTCGGTGCGGTCCGTGGTCACCGCCGGCCTGGCCGGCATCGGCCTCGCGCTCGGCACCCTGACCCTGATCGACGCCCACAGCGGCTACCCGGTGCTGGGTGCGGCGCTGCTGGTCGTCGGCGTCGGCGCCGGCTTCTCCTTCACGGTCACCGCCGACGTGATCCTGTCCAGCGTGCCCAAGGAGCAGGCCGGTTCGGCCTCCGCCGTCTCGGAGACCGCCTACGAGCTGGGCGCCGCCCTCGGCATCGCCCTGCTCGGCTCGATCGTCACCGGCGTCTACCGCGGCTTCCAGGTCCCGGCCGAGGTGCCGGCCGACGTCGCCCAGGCGGCCCACGACTCGCTCGGCGGCGCCGTCGAGGCGGCCAAGACCCTGCCGGACGCCACGGCCGGGGCGGTCACCGCGGCCGCCCAGGACGCCTTCGTGGAGGGCCTGCGGATGGCCTCCGGCGTCGGCGCCGCGGTGCTGCTGGCCACCGCCGTCGCGGCCTGGTTCCTGCTGCGGGGCCAGAAGCTGGCCGACGGCGTCGAGCACTGACGCGAGGGAGAGGACGGCCTCTCCCGCGGAACGCCGCAGCGGAGGGAACCGGTCCGGCTGGGGCTGACGCCCCGCCAGGCCGGTTCCCTCCGGCCGTGGTTGACAGTGTGATCATGGGCCCGGCACGATCCGGCTGGTGGAGATCACCGACCTGACCCCCGCGGAACGCCGCGTCTGGCAGGCGTTCCCGCTCGACGAGCCCGTGGACTTCCGCGAGGGCACCGACGAGGACCCGGCCGCCGGCGCCTCCTGGGGTCCCGAACGGACCATCAGGGCCGAGGTCCTGCGGTCCCTGCTCCTCACGGCCCCGGCCCAGGAGGGCGCCGCCGCCGGCCTCAACCTCCACGGCGCCCGGATCACCGGCACCCTGCGCCTGAAGTACGCGGTGATCGAACATCCCGTACGCCTGCGCTCGTGCCACTTCGAGGCGGAGCCCGACCTCTACGCGGCCCGGATGCGGGCCCTGGTCCTCACCGACTCCGTCCTCCCCGGCCTGGAGGCCTCCAACCTCGACCTGGAGGTGTACCTCCGGCTCTCCTGCTGCCGCGTCACCGGCCAGCTCAAGCTCTCCGGGGCGCGCATCGGCGGCGGGATCTTCCTCAACGACGCGGTGATCGGCACCCCCGGAGCCTCCCTCAGGGGCGACGAGTCCCAGCCCACCAGCCTGCTGCTCAACCACACGACCGTCGGCACCGACATCCGGGCCAAGCGCCTCACGGTGCACGGCCGGTTCCTGCTCAACGGCACCACCGTGACCGGCCGGGTGCTCCTCGACGGCGGTTCGTTCTCCAACCCCGGCGGCAGCGCCATCCACGCCGAGACCCTGTCCGTCGGCACCGACCTGTCCGCCAAGGACATCCGGGCCGAGGGCCGGGTCGACCTCAAGGGCGCCCGGATACCCGGCCAGCTCGACCTGCACCGCGCCGTCCTGTCCAACCCGGGCGACCAGGCCCTGCGGATCAGCAGCGCCGACGTCGGCGAGCTGTGGCTGCGCGGTGCCGAGCCCATCCGGGGCATCGTCAACCTGCGCCGCTCCCAGTTCGACATGCTCCACGCCCCGCCCAGCACCTGGCCCGAGCGCGTCCGCCTCGACGGCCTGACCTACCGCACGCTGGCACCGCACCATCCTCCCGAGGAGCGGCTGCCGCTCCTCGAGCGCGACGACGCGGGCTACCTGCCGTACGCCTACGAGCAGCTCGCCGCCGCGTACCGCACGGCGGGGGACGAGGCGGCCGCCCGTACCGTCCAGCTCGCCAAGCTCCGCCGCCACCGCCACACGCTGCCCCGGTTCGCCCGCCTGTGGGGCCACCTCCAGGACGCCACCGTCGGGTACGGGTTCCGGCCGATGCGGGCGGCCGGCTGGCTGGCCGCACTGCTGCTCGTCGGCTCGCTGGCCTTCGCCGTCCGCACCCCGCCGCCGCTCAAGCCGGGTGAGGCCCCCGAGTTCAACCCGGCGTTCTACACCCTGGACCTGCTGCTGCCCATCATCGGCTTCGGGCAGGAGGCGGCCTTCGCGCCCCGCGGGTGGCAGCAGTGGCTCTCGTACCTGCTGATCGTCACCGGCTGGACCCTCGCCACCACCATCGCCGCGGGCATCACGCGGTCGCTGAGCCGCCAGTGAACGCGAGGAGGGCCGGACCCCCACGGGGGTCCGGCCCTCCTCGACGGAGTCGGCGGATTCGGCGGTTTCGACGGACGCCGCGGGTCAGGCCGCCTTCGCCTTGGTCGCGTACATGTCCACGTACTCCTGGCCCGAGAGGCGCATGACCTCGGACATCACCGAGTCGGTGACGGCGCGCAGCACGTAGCGGTCCCGGTCCATGCCCTCGTACCGGGAGAACTCCATCGGCTCGCCGAACCGGACGGTGACCTTGCCCGGGCGCGGCAGGCCCGCGCCGCCGGGCTGGAGCTTGTCGGTGCCGATCATCGCGAACGGGACGACCGGCGCGCCGGTCATCAGGGTCAGCCGGGCGATGCCCGTGCGGCCGCGGTACAGACGGCCGTCGGGGGAGCGGGTGCCCTCGGGGTAGATGCCGAAGATCCGGCCCTCCTCCAGGATGCGGCGGCCCGTCATCAGGGCGGCGACACCGCCGTTCGCGCCGTCGCGGTCGACCGGGATCATGCCGACGCCGGTGAAGAACCAGGCCATCAGGCGGCCCTTGAGGCCCTTGCCCGTGACGTACTCGTCCTTGCCGATGAAGCACACCTGCCGCTCGCAGACCAGCGGGAGGATCATCGAGTCGATGAACGTGAGGTGGTTGCCCGCGAGGATGACCGGGCCGGTGCCCGGAATGTTCTCCACGCCCTCCACCTGCGGGCGGAACATCAGGCGCAGGAGCGGTCGAAGAGATCCCCTGATCAGCGCGAAACGGGACAACAGAGCCCTCCGGCGTCGTGAGCGGTTCATGCACGGCACGAAGTCAGTGCAGGTGAGGACCATACTCGCGGCTCCGCGCTGATCGCACATCGGGTTCACAGATCGGATACGCAGTGTTGACGCGTGTTTCCGCCATGTTCCGGCCGGGATCGCCCCGATGTAAGGGGCCGCTGCCTACCATCGCCGCACCGATTCGGGCCTTGGGTCCCGGAGATCCCGGGGCGCAGGGCCCCCACGAGGTGAGGAGCACTCATGACGCAGGGAGGGACGGCGCGCCGCAGCGTGCTGGGCGCGGCGGTGCTCGCCGCCGGGGGGACCGCCGTGGGCCTGGCGCCCGGTACGGCCGCGGCCGCGGAGGCGGCGGCCGGGCACGGGGGCGAGGGCGGCTACCGGCGGCTGCCGGTGCCCACGGTCATCGGTCACCGGGGGGCCAGCGGCTACCGCCCCGAGCACACCCTCGGCTCGTACCAGCTGGCCCTGGACCTGGGCGCGCACGTGATCGAGCAGGACCTGGTCCCCACCAGGGACGGGCACCTGGTGTGCCGGCACGAGAACGAGATCGGCGGCACCACCGACGTCGCGGACCACCCGGAGTTCGCCGGCCGCCACACCACCAAGACCGTCGACGGCGTGGCCGTCACCGGCTGGTTCACCGAGGACTTCACGCTCGCCGAGCTGAAGACGCTGCGGGCCAAGGAGCGCATCCCGGCCGTCCGCCAGCGGAACACCCCGTACGACGGCCGCTGGGCCGTGCCCACCTTCGAGGAGGTGCTGCGCTGGGCCCGCCGCGAGGGCCGCCGCCGGGGCCGTGAGGTCTGGCTGCACGTCGAGACCAAGCACCCCAGCCACTTCCGCGGCCTCGGCCTCGGCCTGGAGGAGCCGCTCGCGCGGCTGCTGCGCCGGTACGGGTGCGACCGCCGCGACTCCGCGGTGTTCCTGCAGTCCTTCGAGCCCTCCAGCATCCAGCGGCTGGGCCGCCTGGTGGACTCGCCGCGCGTGGTGCTGCTGTCCTCGGCCGCATCCCGGCCGTGGGACTTCGAGCAGGCCGGGGACCCGCGCACGGTGGCGGACCTGGTCACGCCCGAGGGGCTGAAGTGGATCGCCGGGTTCGCCCAGGGCATCGGCCCCACCCTCGACCTGGTCATCCCGCGCGACGCCGCCGGCCGGCTGGGCACGCCGACCACGCTGGTGCGGGACGCGCACGCGCGCGGCCTGGTGCTGCACCCCTACACGGCGCGCAACGAGAACCAGTTCCTGCCGGCGGACTTCCGCCGGGGCACCGACCCCGCCGCGTACGGCGACGTCTTCGGCGCGCTGCGCACGTACTTCGCGCAGGGCATCGACGGCATCTTCACCGACCAGCCGGACACCGCCCTGCTGGCCGCGGCGGACTTCACCGGCCGCTAGGCTCTGTCTTTCGGATCAGGCCGGGCTCGCGGGGCCTGGCACGCGCGCTCGCCGCGTTGTCGTCGGTCGCCAACGTCCCCCAGCTACCGCTGGGGGTACCCCCACCGCGTTGACTCCCTCCTCCGCCTTGCGATCGCACGCACCAGGCCCCGCTCCCTGATCCGGCCTGATCCGAAAGACAGGGCCTAGACCGGCCTCCCGCACCGGGCACGGCCGTCCGGCGGAACGTTCCGCCGGGTTCCGCCCCCGGGCCGCGCCCCGTCAACCGCGGGGCGGAACCTCTCGTACGGGTGAGCCATGGCCGGGGGCGAAACCGCCGGCCACGGCCCGTCCGTCCCCCGGGCATGGACCTGGTAACCGAACTCGGCCCCCTGCTCTCCGCGGAGGCGGCCGCCGAGGCCCCCGCCGCCGGGGTCGACCCCGCAGACCTGGAACAGGCGGTCTGGCTGCGCCTGCTGGAGCGCGACACCGCCGCCGGCCGCACCCCCGAGGCGGCCCGCTGGCTGCGCCGGGCCGTCCGGGCCGAGGCGCGCGCGGCCCGCCGCCGGGCCCTGCGCGAGGTGCCGTACGCGGCCCTCGCCCCCGGCGGCGAGAGCTCGCCGGAGCGGGCCGCCCTGGACGGGGAGGAGCAGCGGGTGCTCCGGTCGGCCGTCGCCCGTCTGCCGGGAAGGTGCCCGGAGCTGTTACGGGCGCTTCTGTCGCCCAGGGACCTCACCTACCGCGAAATCGCAGGCGAGTTGGGTATCTCACAAGGAAGTCTTGGGCCCGTTCGTTCCCGTTGCCTGGGATGTCTGCGCAGAATGCTGGCGGCAGAGGTTGCGGCTCCTGAACTCCGGGGAATGGAGCGGTAGACCGATGGGCTACCAGGTGAGCGGGAGGCATGCGCACATGGGCATGAGCGTGACCATCTCTGCGGCGGACGCGGACGATGCCGAGCAGATCTTCAGACTCCAGTACCTGTGCTTCCAGAGCGAGGCGGAGCTCTACGGCAACTACCGCATCCAGCCGCTCGTCCAGTCCCTCGACTCGGTCAGGGCCGAGCTCGCCGCGGACTGCGTGCTGGTGGCCCGGCTCGGCGACGAGGTGGTCGGCATGGTCCGCGGCGCCGCGGCCGAGGAGGGCACCGGCCGGATCGGCAAGCTCTGCGTCCACCCCCGCCTGCGGGGCCACGGCCTGGGCGCGCGACTGCTGAGCGCCGTCGAGGACGCGCTGGCCGGCCGGTCCGGCACGGTGAAGTACCAGCTGTTCACCGGTCACCGCAGCGAGGGCAACCTCCGGCTGTACCGCCGTGCCGGGTACGTACCGGTCGGCGACCGCACCGGCGAGGACGGCGTACGCCTGATCGTCCTGGAGAAGGAGGCCGTGAAGGAGCCCGGGAGCTACGCGGTCAGCGCCTGAGCCCCGGACCCGCCGCTCCGGTGGGCGCGCGCCCCGTGCTCAGCGCCGGGCGCGCAGCCAGAGCATCCCGGTGACCGGCAGGACCACCGGGATGAACAGGTAGCCCATCCCGAAGTCCGACCACACGGTCGCGTCGGGGAAGGCGGCCGGGTCCACCAGCGTCCACGCGCCGACCACCAGGACGCCGGCCAGCTCGGCGGCGCAGCACACGAGCGCCGCCCTGCGGGCCTTCTCGCCGCCCCGGACCAGGGAGTAGGTGATGAAGGCGTAGACGAGCGCGGCCACGGCGGAGAGCGAGTAGGCCAGCGGGGCCCGGTCGAACTCGGTGGAGATCTGGTAGACCGACCGCGACAGCGCGCCCACCACCATCACCCCGTACAGCCAGACCAGCAGCAGCCCGGGGCCGGAGACCAGCCGCCGGCGTCCGTTCGTGACCTCGGCGGTCTCAGGCACCGGTGCCTCCCCAGATGTCGGTGAGCCGTACTTCGAGGACGGCGAGGACCACCGCGCCCGCGGCGACCGTCACCGAGCCCCACTTGGTCCGCTCGGACAGCGACAGGAACCCGGCGGCGGGGACGGCGGCGAAGGCGCCGACCAGGTACGCCACGAAGATCACGCCGCCTTCGTCGGGCCGGGCGCCCTGGAACAGCCGTACCGCGCCGATGACCAGCTGGGCCAGGGCGAGCACGGTCACCACCGCCATGCCGATGAAGTGCCAGTCCTTGGTCGGCTGGTCCTTGTACGCGGCGTGGCCGCACCACACGGCCAGGGCCAGCGCGGCCACGCCGAGGGTGAGGGTGAGGGCGTCGAGCATGCAGCGAGGGTATTACGGGCCGGAAGACCCGGTGCGCCGGGCCCCCGGGCGACGGAACCCCGGTCGAGGACGCCCCGGCGGGGCGGGCGGCCGGCACGCGGACCGTGGCCTTGGCCACAACGGACCCCGCGCCGGAGCTCGTCGCGGACCGGCTGGTGGGGGACCTTCCGGCCGTGTCCGTGCAGGTCACGCCGGGTGGTCTGGAGAGCGGGACGGAGGGCTGGGAGTGCCCGATCCCGTCCGTTATGCGGCCGATTTTTGTCCGCTATCCGGACAACTGTGATCGGTCCGGGGACTTGTCTGCTTTACTGATGCCCATGACCACGACGAGCAGCCGCGCCCTTGCGACCGAGGCGATGATGACGCCCGGTGCTCGTTGTCTGTGTCGAATGTGCGCCTTCTGAGGGCCCCTTTCCTGAGCCTCGCGCCCCGAAGCGAGACCCGGCCGAGCCCGTCCGCACGCTGAACCCAGCACGGACCGGCTCCTGCCCCGCGCACGCGCTGCCCATCGGTTCGTCCCGGTTCAGCCCGTTTCGCGCCCCAGATGTTTGCCCCGTGCCCGGCACGCCCGCGCCGCGCACTCGACAGCGACGGAATTCCTGTGATCACCACATCGGGCCTCACGAAGGTCTACCAGTCCCGTGGCCGCGAGGTCACCGCCCTGGACGGCGTCGACCTGCACGTCCGCGAGGGCGAGGTCTACGGAGTCATCGGCCAGAGCGGCGCCGGCAAGTCCTCCCTGATCCGCTGCGTGAACCTGCTGGAGCGCCCCACCTCCGGCACCGTCACCGTGGACGGGACGGACCTCACCGCCCTCGCCGGCGGCACCCGCCGCGCCGGCAAGGAGCTCCGCGAGGCGCGCAGCCGCATCGGCATGGTCTTCCAGCACTTCAACCTGCTGTCCTCCCGCACGGTCGCCGCCAACATCGAGCTGCCCCTGGAGATCCTGGGCGTCTCCGGCCGCGAGCGCTCCCGCAAGGCGCTGGAACTCCTCGACCTCGTCGGCCTGGCCGACAAGGCCAAGGCCTACCCCGGCCAGCTGTCCGGCGGCCAGAAGCAGCGCGTCGGCATCGCCCGCGCCCTGGCCGGCGACCCCAAGGTGCTCCTCTCCGACGAGGCGACCAGCGCCCTGGACCCCGAGACCACCCGCTCGATCCTCCAGCTCCTGCGCGACCTGAACCGGCAGCTCGGCCTGACCGTCCTGCTGATCACGCACGAGATGGACGTGGTCAAGAGCATCTGCGACTCCGCCGCCCTGATGAAGCGCGGCCGGATCGTCGAGTCCGGCACCGTCTCCGAACTGCTGGCCACCCCCGGCTCGGAGCTCGCCGCGGAGCTGTTCCCGGTCAGCGGCTCCGCCACCGGCGCCGACCGCACCGTCGTGGACGTCACCTTCCACGGCGAGGCCGCCACGCAGCCGGTGATCTCGCAGCTCTCCCGTACGTACAACATCGACATCTCGATCCTCGGCGCGGCGATGGACACCGTCGCCGGCAGGCAGATCGGCCGCATGCGGATCGAGCTGCCCGGCCGCTACGAGGACAACGTCGTGCCCGTCGGCTTCCTGCGCGAGCGGGGCCTGCAGGTGGACATCGTGGACGAGGACGCCGGCGCGGACGCCGACGTCCGGACCGCCGGCCGCGCGCTGGTCGAGGAAGGTGCCAAGTGAGCTGGTCGGAGATGCAGCCCCTGCTGACCCAGGGAACCTACGACACCCTCTACATGGTGCTGTGGTCCACCCTGGTCACCGTCGCGGGCGGCCTGCCGCTGGGCATCCTCCTCGTCCTCACCGACAAGGGCGGACTCCTCCAGAACCGGATCCTCAACAAGATCATCGGCGTGATCGTGAACATCGGCCGCTCGCTGCCGTTCATCATCCTGCTGATCTTCCTGATCCCGGTGACCACCTTCGTCGTCGGCACCTTCATCGGCCCCACCGCGATGATCGTGCCGCTGGCCATCGGCGCCATCCCCTTCTTCGCCCGCCTGGTCGAGACCGCGATCCGCGAGGTCGACCACGGACTGGTCGAGGCCGTCCAGTCCATGGGCGGCGGCGTCCCCACGCTGATCTGGAAGGTGTTCCTCCCGCAGGCCCTGCCCTCCCTGGTCGCCGGCGTCACCACCACCGTGATCACCCTGGTCGGCTACTCCGCCATGGCCGGCGCGGTCGGCGGCGAGGGCCTGGGCTCCAAGGCCATCACGTACGGCTTCCAGCGCTTCGAGACCGGCTTCATGATCGCCACCGTCGTGGTCCTGATCGCCATCGTCACCGTCATCCAGCTCGTCGGCGACGGCGTGGTACGCCTCCTCGCCCGCCGCGGCCGGACCGCCTGACCCACAGACCTCCCCCCCTCAGCCCGCACTCGTCGTGCTCGGGCGCAGTCAGCACCACCAAGAAAGAGGCACTCTTCGTGCGCAAGAACATCAAGCTCACCGCCGCCGCTGCCGCCACCGCCGCGATCGCCCTCGGCCTCACCGCCTGCGGCACCTCCTCCGACCCGGCCTCCGCCAAGGCCAACGGCGGCAAGGAGGCCGCGGCCAAGCCCCTCGTCGTGGCGGCCTCCCCGAGCCCGCACGCCGACATCCTGAACTTCGTCAAGGACAACCTGGCGAAGAAGGCCGGTCTCGACCTGGAGGTGAAGGAGTTCACGGACTACGTCCTGCCCAACACCGCCACCCAGCAGGGCCAGGTCGACGCCAACTACTTCCAGCACAAGCCGTACCTGGACGACTTCAACGCCAAGAACGGCACGACCATCGTCCCGGTCGTCAACGTGCACCTGGAGCCCCTCGGCCTCTACTCCAAGAAGCTCAAGGGCATCAAGGACATCAAGGCCGGCCAGACCATCGCCGTCCCCAACGACACCACCAACGAGGGCCGCGCCCTCCAGCTGCTCGCCGCCAACGGCCTGATCACGCTGAAGGACGGCGTCGGCACCTCCGCCAAGCTCTCCGACATCACCGACAAGAAGGGCCTGGAGTTCAAGGAGCTGGAGGCCGCCACGGTCCCGCGCGCCCTGAACGACGTCGACGCCGCGGTCATCAACGGCAACTACGCCCTGGAGGCCGACCTCAAGCCCGCGAAGGACGCCCTGGTCCTGGAGAAGTCCGAGGGCAACCCGTACGCCAACTTCCTCGCGGTGAAGAAGGGCAACGAGAACGACCCGCGCGTCCAGAAGCTCGCCAAGCTCCTGAACTCCCCCGAGGTCAAGAAGTTCATCGAGGACAAGTACGACGGCTCGGTCACCCCGGCCTTCGGCACCCCCCAGGCCTGATCCGACGGTCCCTCAGGGGCCCCGCGCAGCCGTCCGGCGCGCGGGGCCCTTCGGGTGTCCGCAACGCGGACACCCGCCCATGCACTTCTCCCGGCCGATGCTGCATGCTGTGCCAAGGAGTCCCCCCAACTGGCCGCCTACGACACGGAAACGGCCCGGAAACCGGTCCCACTGGCATGGAGCTGCGCATGACTACCACCTTCCCGGACGTCTCGATCAGCACCGACCGGCTGGTGATGCGCCCCTTCGAGGAAGCCGACGTCATGGCGTTCACCGAGATGATGAACGACGAGCTCGTCACGGCCTGGACCTCGGCCCCCCACCCCTACACCGCCGAGGACGCCCGCGCCCGCACCCTCCAGCACGCGCCCGCCGAGCGCGCCGAAGGCCGCGGCATCCTCTTCGCCGTCACCGAGTTCCTCACCCAGCGCCTGGTCGGCTACGTCCACCTGCGGAACACGAACTGGCGCACCCGCAGCACCGAGGTCGGCTACGTCACCGCCCCCTGGGCCCGCGGCGAGGGCTACGCCTGCGAGTCCGTCCTCGCCGTGGCCCAGTGGCTCTTCAGCGACCAGAAGTTCGAACGCCTCGAACTGCGCACCGCCGCCGACAACACCGCCTCCCAGCAGGTCGCCCAGCGCATCGGTTGCATCAGCGAAGGCGTGCTCCGCAACGCGGGGATAGTGCGCACCCAGACGCAGGACGGCGGCTGGGCCGAGGTCCGCACCGACCTCATCGTCTGGAGCCTGCTCCCCGAGGACCTCGACGGCGTCGACGACCGGATGGTCGACGCGGGCGGATACGCCGGTTACACCGACTGGAACTGAGCCGATGACCAGGTAGTCTCACGATGCCCGCGCCGGTTGGTACGGACCGGCAGCCGCCGGGGGTGAGGACCTAAGGAGACTGACGACGATGGCCGACCGGGTCACGGTGATCGGCTGGGACGGCTCGCCCCTCACCAGGGCCGCCAGATCCGCGCTCTCCGCCGCCACCCTCGTGGCCGGAGCCGCCCACCACCTGGCGCTCCCCGAGATCCCGGAGTCCGCCGAGCGCGTCCGCCTCGGCAGCATCGGCCTCGCCGCCGGCCGCATCGCCGGCCACCGCGGCACCGCCGTCGTCCTCGCCGACGGCGACCCCGGCTTCTTCGGGGTGGTGCGCACCCTCCGCGCCCCCGAGCACGGCCTGGAGGTCGAGGTGGTCCCGGCCGTCTCCTCCGTCGCCGCCGCCTTCGCCCGCGCCGGGATGCCCTGGGACGACGCCCGGGTGGTCGTCGCCCACCCCCGTACGCTCCGCCGCGCCGTGAACGTCTGCCGCGCCCACCCCAAGGTCGCCGTCCTCACCTCGCCGGGCGCCGGACCCGCCGAACTCGCCCTGCTCCTCGACGGCGTCCACCGCACCTTCGTCATCTGCGAGGAGCTCGGCACCGCCAACGAGCAGGTCACCGTCCTCACCTCGGACAAGGCCGCCGACCACAGCTGGCGCGACCCCAACGTCGTGATCGTCATCGGCGGCGCGGGCAGCGTCGACGGCCACGACGGCGGGTGGCTCGCCGGAACCGTCGGCTCCGCCCGCGACCGCGGCTGGGCCCGCCCCGAACCCGACGCCACCGAGGGCAGCGGCGCCCAGCTGCGCGCCGCCCAGCTCGCCCGGCTCGGCCCCCGCACCGGCGACCTCGTCTGGGACATCGGCACCGGCGGCGGCGCCCTCGCCGTCGACTGCGCCGCCTTCGGCGCCGCCGTCATCGCCATCGACGCCGACCCACGCGCTTGCGAACGCGTAACAGCCGCCGCCCGGGCGCGGGGCGTACAGGTCCAGACCGTCCAGGGCCGCGCGCCGCACGTCCTCGAAGCCCTGCCCGAACCCGACGTGGTGCGGGTCGGCGGGGGAGGGCCCGAGGTGGTCGCCGCCTGCGCCGACCGCCGCCCCGAACGCATCGTCACCCACGCCGCCACCCGCGACGAGGCCGAGCGCCTCGGCCGCACGCTGGCCGAAGGCGGGTACGCGGTCGAGTGCGTGCTCCTCCAGTCCCTCGGGCTGGACACCCGCACCTGGGAGGAACACGAGCGGTCCGTGGTGTTCCTGCTCGCGGCCGAACGCGTGGACCGCGCCCCGTGATCCTGACGCCACGCCACGGGGGGTAGGCTGGCCGATCGTTGTACCGCACTGGGCCGTGTGGCGGAATCGTCCACCAATGTCCGGAGAAGGCGCCCCGCTTGGGCGCCTTTTGTGGTACGGCGAGGCCGGAGGGGACGCGCGACGTGGCGCAGTCCACAGCGGGCCGTGGCGGCAAGGGCTGTCACGGCGGCGAACGGACGCGACAATGCTTCAGTAGTCGGCGGGCGTTCGTGCCGCGCGGCGCACCCGCTCGTTCTTCATGACGGGCGCCGGGGTGTGCCGCGATCGGGCGCCCGGTGAGCTGATCGCAGAAGCACAACCGATGGGCGAGGGGTACGCATGACTGACACCGGCCAGGTTCCGGGCGAGGGTTTCCCGGAGAACGCGGGCATGGTGGATCAGCAGGGCGGTATCCCCGCTGCCGACCAGCACACCCCCGTGCCCGGTGCCTACGCCTTCGTCGACCCCGCCGACAACGGCGCCGAGGACGACGACATCCTGCTGATGCCGAGCGCGCAGGGCGCCTGGAGCGACCCGCAGATCGTGCCGCCGAACCCCTTCGTCCAGGAGCCCGCCGAGACGGGCACCTTCGAGACCGGCGTGTTCGAGACCGGCACCTTCGACACCGGCGCCGTCGCCTACGAGGCGGGCGCGCACGAGGCCGCGGGCCGCGACTCCGGCCACGTCGACCTCGGCGGCGTACGCGTCCCCCCGGCGGCCGCACCCGCCGCCCAGGCCGCAGGCCGCCGGCCGCTGCACATGGGCCCGCCCGTGCCGGACGCCACCGGAGGTCTCGTACGCTCCCTCGCCGACCGGGGCCCCGCCGCGCCGGCCGAGGCTCCGGCGGCCGCCGTGCCGCCCGTCCCGCCCGTGGCCGTCCAGCCCACGCCCGTACCGGTGCGGCAGCCCGGACCGCCCACCACGGGCCCCGAGTACCTCGACGTCCCGCGCACCGAGTCCGTGGTGCTGCCCGGCCCGCAGCTCGGCGAGATCCCGCCGCAGGCCGGCGCGCCGTGGGGCGACGGTGCCGCGCAGGTGACCCCGGTGGCCGAGCCCGCGCAGGGCCCGGTGGCCGCGCCGCAGCCGGTGGCGACCGCCCCCGACGCATCCCCGGCCCCTGCAGAAACGGTCGTCCCGGTGGCCGCGGCCGCCGCGCCGGAGCAGCCGGCCGAGCCCGTCGCGCCGGCCGATGCCGACGCGCCCGCCGGGGCTCCGGTTTCCCCGGTTTCCCCGGAGGCCGTACCGGCCGAGGCCGCCGCGGCCCCGGAAGGCGCCGTTCCGGCCGAGGTCGCCGCGGAGGTGGCGGCCGGTGCGCCCGCCGCCGACCCGGTCGCCGCGGCCGGGGTCCCCGCCGAGCCCGTCGCCGTGCCGGCCGCCGAGCCCGTCGCGGCGGAGCCGGTGGCCGCGGAGCCGGTGGCCGCAGCGCAGCCGGTGGCCGAGGCCGCCGTACCGCAGGCCGCCGAGCCGGTGGTCCCGGCCGAGCCGGTCGCCGTCGAGACCGCCGTCGTGGCGGAGCAGGGCGGCGCCGAGCCCGCTCCCGAGGCCGCGCCCGCGGAAGCGGTTCCCGCGGAGGCCGTCACGGCGGAGCCGGCGGCCGAGGTGCCCGCCGCGCCCGAGCCCGTGGTACCGCAGCCGGCGGCCGCCGAGCCGGTGGGCGTGCAGCCCGTGGCCCTGCAGCCGGTGGCCCCCGAAGCCGTGGCGGCGTCCGCCGACGCGCCGGCGCCCGTCGCCGCCCCCGAACCGGTGCTGGCCGACGTCCTGGTCTCCGGCGCCGTGCCGGCCGCCGTGCAGGCCCCGGCCGCCGCGGCCCCCGTACCGGTGGAGGCGGTCGTACCCGCCGAGGCGCAGCCCGAGCCGGTCGCCGAGCAGCCCGCGGCCCCCGAGGCCCTGGAGCCGGCCGAGGCCGCTCCCACCGAGGCGGCCCCCACGGCCTCCGCCGCGGACGGGCAGGCGGAGCAGCCCGCCGCCGACACCGCCGTCGAGCCCGCGGCCGAGACCGAGCCCGCGGCCGAGACCGAGGCCGGGGTCGAGTCCGAGACCGCAGCCGAGGCCGACTCCGTGGACCGGCCCGCCCCGGCCCCCGGCTACGCCGACGCCGAACGCGAGGCCGTCCTGCGCGTGATGCGCGAGCGCCGCGACATCCGCAACGGCTTCCGCACCGACCCGATCCCGCACGAGGTGCTCCTGCGCGTCCTGGAGGCGGCCCACACCGCCCCCAGCGTCGGCCACTCCCAGCCCTGGGACTTCGTCGTGATCCGCTCCGCCGACACCCGGCGGACCATGCACGAGATGGCGACCCGGCAGCGCGAGGCCTACGCCAAGTCGCTGCCCAAGGGCCGGGCCAAGCAGTTCAAGGAAATGAAGATCGAGGCCATCCTCGACACCCCGGTCAACATCGTCGTCACGGCCGACCCGACCCGCGGCGGCCGCCACACCCTCGGCCGCCACACGCAGCCGCAGATGGCCCCGTACTCCTCCGCGCTCGCCGTGGAGAACCTCTGGCTCGCCGCCCGCGCCGAGGGCCTGGGCGTCGGCTGGGTCAGCTTCTTCGACGAGCGCGAGATGGTTCGCGCGCTGGGGCTCCCGGAGCACCTGGAGGTCGTCGCGTACCTGTGCGTCGGGTACGTCGACGAGTTCCCGGACGAGCCCGAGCTGATGCAGGCCGGCTGGTCCAAGCGCCGCCCACTGTCCTGGGTGGTCCACGAGGAGACGTACGGGCGCCGCGCCCTGCCCGGCGAGGAGCCGCACGACCTGCTCTCCGAGACCGTCGGCAACATCCGCCCGCTGGACGCCAAGGCGCTCGGCGAGGCGTGGGAGCGCCAGAAGCGGATGACGAAGCCCGCGGGCGCCCTCGGCATGCTGGAGATCATCTCCGCGCAGCTGTCCGGGCTGTCCCGGATGTGCCCGCCGCCGATCCCGGAGCCGGCCGCCGTCGCGATCTTCGCGGGCGACCACGGCGTGCACGCCCAGGGCGTCACCCCCTGGCCGCAGGAGGTGACCTCGCAGATGGTCGCCAACTTCCTGGGCGGCGGCGCGGTCTGCAACGCCTTCGCCAACCAGGTCGGCGCCGAGGTGTGCGTCGTGGACGTCGGCGTCGCCGGCGACCTCCCGGCCACCCCCGGCCTGCTGCCCCGCAAGGTCCGCCCCGGCACCGCCGACATGACCGCCGGTCCCGCGATGTCCCGCGAGGAGGCCGTCGCGGCCGTCGAGGTCGGCATCGAGACCGCCCGCGACCTGGTCGCGGCGGGCAACAAGGCGCTGCTGACCGGTGAGATGGGCATCGCCAACACCACCGTGTCGGCCGCCCTGATCTCGGTCTTCACGGGCGTCGACCCGGCCGAGGTGACCGGGCGCGGCACGGGCATCAACGACGAGACCCACGCCCGCAAGGTCGACGTGGTCCGCCGCGCGCTCGAGCTGCACCAGCCGGATCCGTCCGACCCGATCGGCGTGCTCGCGGCGATCGGCGGCCTGGAGCACGCGGCGATGGTCGGCCTGGTGCTGGGCGGCGCGTCGCTGCGTACGCCGGTGATCCTGGACGGCGTCAGCGCGGGTGCCGCGGCGCTGGTGGCCCGTGCCATCGCCCCCGAGTCGCTGGCCGCGTGCATCGCCGGCCACCGCAGCGCCGAGCCGGGGCACGTGGCCGCCCTGAACAAGCTGGGGCTGCGCCCGCTGGTCGACCTGGACCTCCGCCTGGGCGAGGGCACGGGTGCCCTGCTGGCCCTCCCGCTGGTCCAGAGCGCGGCCCGCGCGATGCACGAGGTGGCCACCTTCGACTCGGCGGGCGTCACGGAAAAGTAGCCCCGCCGACTTCCGCTGCCGTGGGGGGTGCGGGCCGGTGCCGCTGCGCGGAGCCGTTTCCCCACCCCGCCCCTTCCCGAACCCGGGCTCCGCCCCGGACCCCGCGCCTCAAACGCCGGCGAGGCTGGCAGTAGCCCCGGGGGCCTATCCAGCCCCTCCGGCGTTTGAGGAGCTGGGGGTCCCCCCAGCGGTAGCTGGGGGAGGGTGCGGGGGCGGAGCCCCCGCAAGGGGTCCGGGCGCAGCCAGGGGAACGGAGGAAGGGCGGGTAGGGGACTCGCCCCGCAGGGCAACGACCCGCACCCGGCACGGGACCCGCACCCGGCATCGGACCGGCACCCGGCACGGGACCCGCACCCGGCACGGGACCGGCACCCCACCGCCCCCGGCAGGCCCCGGCAAGGGACCCGCCCCGCACCCCGCAGGGGACCCGCGCCGTATCGTGGACCCCGCACCACCGACCGGCAAACCCGCACGTCACCGACACGCCGCTCCAGCGCAGCAGCGGCGAAACAGGCCCCACCGCCACTCAGGAGCGCACCGTCATGGCCGAAACCCCCGCCTACCCCGTTGGGCTGCGCCTCACCGGCCGCCGCGTCGTCGTGATCGGCGGCGGCCAGGTCGCCCAGCGCCGGCTGCCCGCGCTGGTCGCGGCCGGCGCGGACGTCGTGCTGATCTCCCCGTCCGCCACGCCCTCCGTGGACGTCATGGCGGAGACGGGCGAGATCCGCTGGGAGCGCCGCCGGTACGAGGAGGGCGACCTGGCCGGTGCCTGGTACGCGCTGATCGCGACCCGCGACCGCGAGGCCAACGACCGCGCCTCCGCCGAGGCCGAGCGCGAGCGGGTCTGGTGCGTCCGCAGCGACGACGCCGAGGCGGCCACCGCCTGGACCCCCGCCACCGGCCGCACCGACGGCGTCACCGTCGCGGTGCTCACCGGCAACGACCCCCGCCGGTCGGCCGCGGTCCGGGACGCCATCGTCGAGGGCCTGCGCAACGGCTCGCTGGCCGCCCCCGCCCACCGCGGCCCGGCCAGGAACCCCGGCGTGGCGCTGGTCGGCGGCGGCCCCGGCGACCCGGACCTCATCACCGTGCGCGGCCGCCGGCTGCTCGCCGAGGCCGACGTCGTCATCGCCGACCGCCTCGGCCCCCGCGACCTGCTGGACGAGCTGCCGCCGCACGTCCAGGTGATCGACGCCGCGAAGATCCCGTACGGGCGCTTCATGGCCCAGGAGGCCATCAACAACGCCCTCGTCGAGCACGCCAAGGCCGGCAAGGCCGTGGTCCGGCTCAAGGGCGGGGACCCGTACGTCTTCGGCCGCGGCATGGAGGAGGCGCAGGCGCTGGCCGAGGCCGGCATCCCCTGCACGGTGGTGCCCGGCATCTCCAGCTCCATCTCCGTGCCGTCCGCGGCCGGCATCCCCGTCACGCACCGGGGCGTGGCCCACGAGTTCACCGTGGTCAGCGGCCACGTGGCGCCCGAGGACCCGCGCTCGCTGGTCGACTGGGCCTCCCTGGCCCGCCTCACCGGCACCCTCGTGATCCTGATGGGCGTCGACAAGATCGGCGCGATCGCCGCGACCCTGGTCGCCCACGGGAAGTCGCCGGAGACCCCGGTCGCCGTCGTCCAGGAGGGCACCACGGCCGCCCAGCGCCGGGTCGACGCCACGCTCGCCACGGTCGGCGAGACCGTGGTCGCCCGGGAGGTCCGGCCGCCCGCCGTCATCGTGATCGGCGACGTGGTCAACGTGGGCATCCCGCCGATCGCGGGCGAGCCGGCCACCGACTGACCGCGCCCGACCGAGTAACCGCGGGTAACAGATCTCGTACCCGGCCGTTGGCACCACACCCAGGACAAGGCAGTATCACCCTGTGGCTGATCTCATCACCGTCGAAGACCCCGACGACCCGCGCCTGCGCGACTACACGGGCCTGACCGACGTCGAACTGCGGCGCAAGCGGGAGCCCGCCGAGGGCCTGTTCATCGCCGAGGGCGAGAAGGTCATCAGACGGGCCAAGAGCGCCGGGTACGAGATGCGGTCGATGCTGCTCTCGGCCAAGTGGGTGGACGTCATGCGCGACGTCATCGACGAGCTCCCGGCCCCGGTCTACGCGGTCAGCCCCGAGCTCGCCGAGCGGGTCACCGGCTACCACGTGCACCGGGGGGCGCTGGCGTCCATGCAGCGCAAGCCGCTGCCCACCGCCGACGAACTGCTGGCCACCGCCCGCCGGGTGGTGATCATGGAGTCGGTCAACGACCACACCAACATCGGCGCGATCTTCCGCAGCGCGGCCGCCCTCGGCATGGACGCGGTGCTGCTCTCCCCGGACTGCGCGGACCCGCTCTACCGGCGGTCCGTCAAGGTCTCGATGGGCGCGGTCTTCTCGGTGCCGTACGCCCGCCTGGAGTCCTGGCCCAAGGGCCTGGAGACGGTGCGGGAGGCCGGGTTCAAGCTGCTCGCGCTCACCCCGCACGAGAAGGCCTCGGCCATCGACGAGGCGGCCCCGCACACGCTGGACCGGGTGGCGCTGATGCTGGGCGCCGAGGGGGACGGCCTGTCCACCCAGGCCCTGGTCGCGGCCGACGAGTGGGTCCGCATCCCGATGGCCCACGGCGTGGACTCGCTCAACGTGGGCGCGGCGGCCGCCGTGGCCTTCTACGCGGTGGCCACGGGCCGCCCGACGGGCTGAGCGGGTACGGGGCGGCGGGACGCCCTCCGGGGGCCGTCCCGCCACTTCGCCACCCGAAGGCGACGGCACCTCAGAAGGCCACGGCGCCCGACCTCACCTGCGCGAAGGCGTTCATCGCCCGGATGCCGGCGGGCGGCTGGCCGGAATCCGAGTAGGCGACGGCCTCGCCCAGGCCCTCCGCCAGCGCCTTGAACTTCTCCAGGGTCACGCGGTCGTTCGAGAGCTCCTCCGCGGGGGCGGCCGCCGCCACGTCCCGCAGCACCCGGATGTGCCGGTCGATCCGCCGCCCGGCGGCCACCCGGTCGTTCGCGTACAGGTCGTCGAGCGCGCGGTACGTGACCTCGCTGGTCCGCAGCCCCACCGCGTGCACGACCACGGTCTCCTCGGCCAGCGCCGCGCCCTCGCCCAGGGCGATCCCGCGGCTCCGGCTCTCCCGGGCGAGCGTGTCGGCGTACTGCACGGTCGCCGTGCCGAGCCCGTCCCCGGCCTGCCACCCTTCGGGCACCTGGACCTCCAGCACCACCCAGTACGTCTCGCCGTACGCCAGGTCGGGCGCGAAGATCCGGATCCCCTTCTCGTCGGTGATCAGGTCCGGCAGCACCTCGGTGCCGTACACCTCGCGGGCGGTCCGGGCGGCCACGGCGGCGTCCTCGAACACCCGGGCCCGCTCCCGCGGGTCGGTCACCAGGTCGTGCCCGTAGAGGTGCCACGGCACGACCCCGGGGCCGAGGTCGATGCGGAGCTGGATGTCGATGGCGGCGAGGTGGTCGCGCCGCTCCAGGTCGTCCAGCAGCCCGCCGGCGACCTGCCCGGGGCGGGCGACGAAGGTCGCGCTCCCGCCGGCGGTGCCCGCCAGCGCGGACAGCTCCGTCATCCGGGCGGTCGCGCCGAAGCCGAAGCAGGAGAGGGTCAGGTCGCCGCGGAGCCGCGCGGCCACGTTCCGGCGGATGGCCGTCCAGTTCCGCTCGCCGGAGTTCGGGTCGCCGTCCGAGAGCAGATACAGCCGGTTGACCGTACGGGCGGGGCTCGCCCGGCGGCCGGTCTCCGCGATCCCGTACTGCACGCCGAGGTTGATGTCGGTGCCGCCGCCGGCCGTCATGCCGGTCACCAGCTCGGCGAACCGCTCGGCCGGCAGATCCGCCTTGCGGGTGCCGGGGAGGAGGGTGGCCACCTCGGTGGCGAAGGTGACGATGCCCAGCGAGTCGGCGGGGCGGAGCCGCCGGTGCACCTCCCGGAGGGCGGCCTTCACCATGTCGAGCTTGGCCCCCGCCATGGAGCCGCTGACGTCGACCACGAAGACGAGGTTGACCGGGAGCGGTTCGCCGCCGGACGCCCCCTGGGCCGCGCCGGCCCCCGCCTTGAGGGCGAGCTCGACGAAGTGGGTGCCGGCCGCGCGGGCCCCGGACCCGGCGGGCACGGCGGCGATCCCGTGGCTCAGGGCGACGGCCTCGCCGGGGGGCGGGCCGGGCACCTGGCCGGCGCGGGGCGCGACGAAGTCGTCGAACCGGATCTGGTCCTGCCCGACCATCACCCCGTTCTCGATCAGCTCGGGCACCCCCAACTGGGCCCGCGTGCCGTAGGCGGTGCTGCGACGGATGAACAGCCCGTCGCGGGGGAGCGGCGACTCCGGGTCCCGGCCGGGCTCACTCCGGGCGGGCGGCACGGACGCCCGGTTGCCGGCGTCGCGGTAGATGCTGCGGGCGGAGCGCGTGGCGAGGTCCTCACGCTCGCCGGCCCGGTACGCGACCAGCCCCGCGGACCCCTCGGCGTGCCCGGTGAACGCCTGGTTGTAGTACGTCGGCCCCTCGTCCGGGGAACCGGCCCCCGGAGATCCGCGCAGCCTCCGTGAGGTCTCCTCGGCGACTTCCGAGGAGACCTCCTGGGAGGCCGCCGCCGGCGGGTGCGCGGCGGCACGGTCCAGTTCCGCCCTTTCGCGGTCGTGCTGGAGAGCCGTCTGCTCCAGCAGTCGCTCCACCCGCGCCTCCAGGTCCCGCTGCCGCTCGGCGCCCAGCTCCAGCGCCTCCCGCCGCGCGCGCTCCGCCCGCATCGCCCTCCCCTCCGCGTACCCGGTTCCCGCCCGCGTCTCCTCCCGCACCGGACCGGACTCGCCCGCCTCCCCGGCCGACGCCTCGTCCCCCTTGGCCCGCACCCCGCGCCCCGGCTCCGCCGGAACCCGCACCCGACCCGTCGAGTGGACCACCACCCCCCGCTCCAGCCACCGCCAGAGCGGGCTCCCGCGGCGGGGGGCCGGCCGTCCCTCCGCACCGGCCGCCCCCTCCCCGAAGGCATCGGCGTGGACGATCACGGTCACGCCCGGATCCCGGGGGTGGCGGTCCAGTTCCCGGGCGACGAACTCCCCGTACGTCGCCCGGTCGTGGACGACCTCGACCCCGGACGCCCCCAGGTACACCGCGTACCGGGCGCAGGCGCGCTCGCGCCTCGTCCGCTCCGCGGCCGGCAGCTCTCCGCCACCGCCGAACGGGTCGGCGACCAGCATCACCACCCGGCCGCCCGTCCAGTCGTCGCGGGCGGCCCAGGACGTCTCGGCGCCGTCCCGGCACAGCCGCAGCGAGGCACCCAGCGCGAGCAGCCCCTCCACCAGCTCGGGGCCCCCGCCGAGCAGGTCCTCCCGCAGCGTGCGGCCCTCCAGCACCGGCCGGACCAGCACCCCGGCCTGCGGGTGGCGGTCGAGTAACACGTCCACCAGTTCCGGTACCCGGACCGTCCGCGTGGCCAGTCGCAGCCCGCGCCGCCGTGCCGCCCAGCGGGTCCCGGACTCCGCCGCCGCGAAGGACGCCAGGTCGTCCCCGCCCGCCGTCCTCGGTACGTAGAACACGGTCGGGGCGCCCTGCCCGGCCTCCCAGAGCTCGTCCGTCATGCGCGTTTCCTCCGCCATCGATGTCAGCGCCCGGCCGGGCGGCCCTGCCGGACCGGCAGCGGGAAGCGGTCGTCCAGCTCGGTGTTGGTGCGGACGCCGACCCGGAACATCCCCTCGGCCCGCAGCCGGCGCAGCCACACGTCCAGCTCCGCGTCCCGCCCTTCGGCGGACGCGGCCAGCGCCTGCGCCCGGCCCAGGTCCGCCGGGTCGTGGCCGACCAGCAGGACCCGGATCTTGAGGGCGGTGGCGTGCGGGTTGCCCGGCTCCAGCTTCAGGGCCTCGTCCACGTACCCCAGGGCCGCCGCCGCGTTGCCGCCGGCCAGTGCGATCCGTGCCTTCCAGTACCAGAACTCCTCGGACTCCCGGTCCGTGCCCGAGCCCTCCAGCGCCCGCTCGGCGGCCGCGGGCTCCCCCTGGCCGAGCAGCCGCGCCACCCGTGCCAGGCTCCGCTCCTCCGGGTCGGCCCCGGCGGCGGTCCCGGGGCGCGGGGCCACGAACCGGCCCACCACCAGCAGCGCCGCCAGCAGGAAGAGCAGCAGCACGCCCACCATGACCATGAACTTCGTCGCCCCCCTGCCCTCCGCGAGCGTGGCGAAGAGGCCGAGGACCGCGATGGCGAAGGTGAGGGTGATCACGGCCGCGAACAGGACGGTGGCCTGCCAGGCCGGCAGCGTCCGGAACAGCTTCTGCCGGATCAGGTTCTGGATGAAGTTGCGGTAGATCAGGAACAGTCCGCCGAGGGCGACGCCCCCGACACCGGCGATCGCGCCGAGCACCTGGAAGTCCAACATGCCACGGACTGTAGGACCTTGGGCCATGGCGACGCAGGGATACGGCGGGAGATCCCCCGTACCGGGACGGCTAGAAGTGCTGCGCCGCCGCGATGCCGAGCGCCACGATCAGCGTGACCACCACGAACACGATCAGCCGCTGCCGCAGCAGCCGCCGGTCGGGTCCGGCGGGCCGCCGTCCTCCCGTGGTGCTCCGCGGCGCCGGCCGGCCGCCGGTCCGCGAGCCGGTACGGGGACCCGTGCGGCCGGTGTCCCGCCCGGTGTCGCGGCCGGCGCCCGGCCGTGCCTGCTCCGCGCCGCGCGCGGGGTTCCGGGTGCCGCTGGTGGCGCCGCCCTGGGGACGCGGGGCGGGCGTGCCCGCGGTTCGGCGCTCGGTGCGCTGGCGCGCGTACTGCTCCGCCAGCCGGCCGCTGGGCCGCTCCGGCTCCGTCCGCGGGGCCGGCGTACGCGCCTCGGGCAGCCCCTGGGCCTCCCGGGCGGCGATCTCCTTGAGCCGCATGGACAGCTGGAGGGTGGTCGGCCGCTCCTCGGGGTCCTTCGCCAGGCAGGCCCGTACCAGCGGCGCGAGCGAGTCCGGTACGCCGTACAGCTGCGGCTCCTCGTGCACGACCCGGTACAGCATCACCTCGGAGCTGCCGTGCCCGAAGGGCGAGTCGGCCGTCGCCGCGTACGCGAGGGTCGCCCCCAGCGAGAACACGTCGGTGGCCGGCGTCACGGCGGCCCCGCGCACCTGCTCGGGGGCGAGGAAGCCGGGCGAGCCGACCGCCGTGCCCACATGGGTGAGGGTGCTCGCGCCGGTGGCCCAGGCGATGCCGAAGTCGATGATCCGGGGGCCCTTGGGGGAGAGCAGGATGTTCGAGGGCTTCAGGTCGCGGTGCACCACGCCGGCCTCGTGCACCGCCACCAGGCCCTCGGAGAGCGCCGCGCCGATGGCCGCGATCTGCGCCGCGGACAGCGGGCCGCCCTCGTTGACCTTGTCGTGCAGGGAGGGGCCGGGTACGTACTGGGTGGCGAACCAGGGGCGCTCGGCCTCCAGGTCGGCGGCCACCAGGCGGGCGGTGCAGCCGCCCCGGATGCGGCGGGCGGCGGACACCTCGCGGGCGAACCGGGAGCGGAACTCCTGGTCCTCGGCCAGATCCGGCCGGATCACCTTCAGGGCGACGCGCTGGCCGCGCCGGTCGGAACCGAGGTAGACCACGCCCATGCCGCCGGCACCGAGCCGCCGGTGCAGCCTGAACGAGCCGACGACACGCGGGTCCTCGCGCCGGAGCCGCATCATCGCCATGTCCACCCCGCTGCCCGGTCGTCCTGTTGACGTGCCACAGCTTACGGACGATCCGCCATGTGTGCTCAGAGGCCGCGCCCTCGTCCCGGGATTCGATTGTCAGTACGGCGAGGGACACTTGAGGGTTGGTCAGATCGCTTCGCTCGAACACCGGTTCGCGTGGGGGAGTGGATCAAAATCCGCCGCGGCAAAGGGGATTGGGCCGCGCGGTGGTGCCGGCCGCCGCTTCCGGGGCGCACCGGCGCGACGCCGCGCGCGCGGACCGGCGCCCGCCCGGGCGAGCCGGCGGTCCGGGCGGCGGGGTGCCCGCCACCGCGACGGAAGTGACCGAAGTCACGCGGTCGCGGGGTGTAACCGGCCGGAATCCGGGATCCCCTCCGGGAGGACCCCGACTCCGGGAGGACGGTCTCCACCCAGGGGAGTACACGCGGGGGACCCCCGTCATCCTCCCGGAGGCCCGGGAATGGGTACGGAGGCATGAGGACTCGGGACGTCCGCGCTCCTAGTGTTGAGGACAAGCGGCGGGTGGAGCACTCGTCCCCCGAGGTCAGACACCCGCCGCTGCCAGACCAGGGAGAGAGGACCGAGGAGCGGGACATGGCGATCATCCGCACGCAGGGACGCAAGCCGTCCGGGACGCGCCACCCGCTGGTGGCCGCGGCCATGGTCCTCCCCCTCGCCGCCCTCCTCGTCGTCGTCTTCGGCGGCTGGGAATCGGTGGTGACACAGGCGTCGTCCGTGGGCGCGTTGCTGGGGCGCTGAGCGGCGCCCCGGGTCCGGGAGAGCGGCCCGGACCGGGACATCGCCCATCAACCCCGTGGGGACGGGGGTGCGGCGGACGGCTGTACGAGGGTGTCGGCGGTGACGGCTGGGGAGCCGTCGCCGCCGGCACCCTCGTGACGTCCCGGCCCCCGGGCGTCCTCCGCCCGGAGGGCGTTGGCCGCGGCACCGCGCCGGGACGCGCGTACGGGGCGCGGGAACACGTACGATCCGAGCGGCGACCGGGACCGTACGACTGGGGGCATCCGTGAACGCGCGCTTCGCGGCGGAGCTGGCCGCGCTCGTCGGCGGGGACGTCCCGCGGGGCCGGCCCGGCGTGCCCCGCCAGCACACCCTCCTCGCGGACCGGCCCGACGGCACCGTGGTCCGCACCGGCGGCGTCGTCGTCAAGGCCCACGCCCCCGGCACCGACCAGGCCGCCCTCGCCGTACGGGTCCGGCTGGCCGCCGCCCCCGCCCTCACCGGCATCCTGCTGCCCCCGCTGCCCGCCTTCGCCCGGGACGGGCAGCCCGCCCTGACCACCGTGCTGCGCGGCCGGGCCGTGTCCGCCTGGCCGCACGGCACCCCGGTGGACCCCGCGGCCCCCGAGGCCGCCCCCTGGGAGGACGCGGCCCGGCTGCTGGCCCGGCTGCACACCCTCCCGGCCGCCGCCCTGCCCGAGCCGCTGCCCCCGATGCGCGGCCCCGCCAAGGTGGCCCGCGCCCTGTCCCGGATGGCCGGAGCGGGCCCGCATCCCGACGCCGCCGCGGTCCTCGCGGCCGCCGCCCGGCTCCCCGCCTGGGCCCGCGGCGAGACCCCCGCGCCCCCCTCCGCCACCGTCTGCCACGGCGACCTGCACCTGGGCCAGCTGGTCCGGCACCCCGGCCCAGACGGCCCCTGGCTGCTCATCGACGTGGACGACCTCGGGCTCGGCCACCCCGGCTGGGACCTGGCCCGCCCCGCGGCCTGGTACGCCGCCGGTCTCCTCGACCCCGGCGTGTGGACCCGGTTCCTCGGCGCCTACCAGGACGCCGGCGGCCCCGCCGCCGGCCCCCGGGGCGCGGACCCCTGGCCCGAACTCGACGTCCCCGCCCGGGCGCTGACGGTCCAGACCGCCGCCCTCGCCATCGCCAAGTCCGTCGCGGAGCGGCGCGGACTGGACGAGGTGGAGCGCATGATGGCCGACAGTTGTTCCCGAATCGCCACACTCCCGCCGGACTTGGAGTCCGTCCTTCCGTCGTAGGGTGAGCGTCACGTCACCGGGCAGCATTCCGGGGACGACGTCCGACGGCGAGGAGTTGAGCCGATCATGCAGTGCCCGAAGTGTCACGCGATGATGCACACGTACAACCGCAGCGGGGTCCAGATCGAGCAGTGCAGCGGGTGCCGGGGCATATTCCTGGACTACGGCGAGCTGGAGGCCCTGACCCGCCTGGAGTCCCAGTACGGCCAGGTCCCGCCGCCGCCCGCGCCGCCCGCCTACCCGGCCGGCCAGGCGCCCGCCTGGGGAGCCCCGCAGCACCACGGGCACGGCCACGGACACCACCACCGCGGCGGCTTCGGCCGGATGCTGTTCTCCTCCTGACCCGCGGCCCCCGACGCCACTGCGGTCCCGGCCCGTCGTACGGGCGGCCGGGGACCGCGGTCCGTCCGCGGGCGCACACGGCCGAAAGCCCCGGCCGATCTGATCGGCCGGGGCTTTCCGGGTGGTGCGCGATACTGGGATTGAACCAGTGACCTCTTCCGTGTCAGGGAAGCGCTCTCCCGCTGAGCTAATCGCGCGGGACGATCCTTGCGGACCTGTGTGACCGTCGTCCGAAGACCGCAGGTCAGGCGTGCTGCGTGCGCGATACTGGGATTGAACCAGTGACCTCTTCCGTGTCAGGGAAGCGCTCTCCCGCTGAGCTAATCGCGCGGGACGATCCTCGCGGATCGAGTGGACGATACTGGGATTGAACCAGTGACCTCTTCCGTGTCAGGGAAGCGCTCTCCCGCTGAGCTAATCGTCCTTGGAGGTGGAGACGGGATTTGAACCCGTGTAGACGGCTTTGCAGGCCGTTGCCTCGCCTCTCGGCCACTCCACCACGGAGCCGCAGGGGTTCTCGGGAAGATCCCCCACTTCGAGCGGACGACGAGATTCGAACTCGCGACCCTCACCTTGGCAAGGTGATGCTCTACCAACTGAGCCACGTCCGCAGGTCGCCGGTGTTGCTTCCGGGGTTTTTTCCTTCGCTCCCCGGCGACGTGTTGAACTCTAGCGGATTCCCGGGCCAGCTCAAAAACGCGTTTCCGCAGCGTGCTGCGGCCGTTCACCGGAGCCCACCCGCACGGCCAGCTCAGCGGGGGTCCGGCCCGCCGCTCACCGGCGTCCCCGCCCCGCACCCACCGACGTCCCCACCCCACCCGTCCTAGACTCACAGCCGTGCAGCACCTGCCTCCCATGGCCCGCTTCGGCGGCCTCATCGCGACCGACCTCCGTGACGTCACGGGCGACCCCTCCGCGCTGGACTCGGCCGGCTTCTGGGCCGTGGCGGCCGACTTCGAGGGCCGCCTCGTGTGCGCGCGCTTCGGAGACATACGCCCCGACCCCGTCCCCGCACCCGTCCCGGGCGCCTGGCGGGGGCCCGAGCCGTCGTCCTGGACCTCCTCCCTGGACCGCGAGGCCTACGTGGCCGGCGTACGGGCCATCCGCGCCCACATCGCGCGCGGCGAGGTCTACCAGGCCAACCTCTGCCGCGTGCTGTCCGCACCGCTCCCCGGGGCCGACGGCGCCGACGTGGACGCCCTCACCGCCCTGCTGGCCCGGGGCAACCCGGCCCCCTACGCAGGAACGATTCGGCTCCCCGCGCACGGCGTGGAGATCGCCACCGCCTCGCCCGAGCTCTTCCTGCGCCGCACCGGCCGCACCGTGGAGTCCGGACCGATCAAGGGCACCGGCCGCACCGCCGAGGACCTCCTCCCCAAGGACCACGCCGAGAACGTGATGATCGTGGACCTGGTCCGCAACGACCTCGGCCGCGTCTGCGCCACCGGTTCCGTGACCGTCCCCGAGCTGTGCGCCGTGGAGGAGCACCCGGGACTGGTCCACCTGGTCTCCACCGTCCGCGGCGAGCTGGCCGACGGCGCGGGCTGGCCCGAGCTGCTGGCGGCCACCTTCCCGCCCGGCTCCGTCACCGGCGCCCCCAAGTCCTCCGCCCTGCGGATCATCGAGGCCCTGGAGACCGCGCCGCGCGGCCCGTACTGCGGAGGCATCGGCTGGGTCGACGCCGACCGCGGCACCGGCGAGCTCGCCGTCGGCATCCGGACCTTCTGGATCGACCGGGAGGCCCCCGGCGGCCCCCGGCTCCGCTTCGGCACCGGCGCCGGCATCACCTGGGGCTCCGACCCCGAGCGCGAGTGGGCCGAGACCGAACTGAAGGCCGCCCGGCTGCTCGCGGTAGCGTCGGGTACGTACCAGGCGAGTGAAGGGACCGTACGGTGAGGATCTGGCTCGACGGGCAGCTGCGGGACGCCGAGAACGCCCGGGTTTCCGTCTTCGACCACGGGCTGACCGTGGGGGACGGCGTCTTCGAGACGCTCAAGGCCGTGGACGGGGAGGCCTTCGCGCTCACCCGCCACCTGGACCGGCTGACCCGCAGCGCGCGCGGCCTCGGCCTGCCCGACCCGGACCTCGACGAGGTGCGCCGCGCCTGCGCCGCCGTCCTGGAGGCCAACCCGATGCCGCTCGGCCGGCTGCGCATCACCTACACCGGCGGACTGTCGCCCCTCGGCTCCGACCGCGGCGAGACCGGCCCCACGCTGGTCGTGGCCCTCGGCGAGACCACCCGGCGCCCCGACACCACCGCCGTGATCACCGTCCCGTGGGTGCGCAACGAGCGCAGCGCCCTCGCGGGCCTGAAGACCACCTCGTACGCGGAGAACGTGGTCGCCCTGGCCAAGGCACACGAGGCGGGTGCCTCCGAGGCGCTCTTCGCCAACACCGTGGGGCAGCTCTGCGAGGGCACCGGCTCCAACGTGTTCGTGGTCCTGGACGGCGAGCTGCACACCCCGCCGGTCCCCTCGGGCTGCCTCGCCGGGATCACCCGCGCCCTGGCCGTCGAGTGGACCGGGGCGCACGAGACCGACCTGCCGTTCGACGTGCTGGAGCGCGCCGACGAGATCTTCCTGACCTCGACGCTGCGCGACGTGCAGGGCGTCCACCGGGTCGACGGCCGCGAGCTGGCCGCCGCCCCCGGCCCCGTCACGGCCAAGGCCATGCGCATCTTCGACGAGCGGGCGGCCCAGGACACCGACCCCGCGTAGCGGGGGAGTCCGGGACCGGGCCCTCACGCACCGGTGACGGGCGGGCCCGCCGGCGGGTACAACAGGCGTGATGACCACGACCCTGCGGCCGGCCGGGCCGCTCCAGAGCACCGCGGAAGGGGCGCGTTCGCGCCCGTACGAGGTCCGCGTCAACAGCCGCGTCGTCGGGAAGGTGGAGCTGGCCGCCGATCCGGCCGCCGGCCCCGCCGTGGGCCTGATCCGCGGGCTGTGGATCGACCGCCCGGACCGGCGGCGCGGCCGCGGCACGGTCGCGGCGCTCGCCGCCGAGGAGGTGCTGCGCGGCTGGGGCTGCCGCCGGATCGACGTCGCGGTCCCCGGCGACGCCGCCGAGGCGCGCCGGATGGCCGGGGCCCTCGGCTACACCGAGACCGGCCGCCACATGGTCAAACGCGTCTCCGCCCGGCCGCCGGCGCTCCCCGCGGGCGACACGGGCCGGCCGATGACCGCCGGGGAGTTCGAGGCCTGGCTCGGCCCGGCCGTCGAGGGGTACGCGGAGGTCTGGCGGGGGCGCGGCCTGCCGCCCGGGGCGGCGCTCGCCCGGTCGCGCGAGGCGCACGAGGAGCGGCTGCCGCGGGGCCTCGACACCCCCGGTACGTCCTTCTCCGTGCTGGAGAGCGGGGGTGTGCCCGTCGGGCACGTGTGGGTGGGCTTCGGCGTCGCCGGCCTGCCGGGGGACCCCGGCGCGTACGTCTTCGACGTGGCGGTGGACGCGGCGCACCGCGGGCGCGGCCACGGGCGTTCGCTGATGCTGCTCGCCGAGGGGGCCGCCCTGGCCGGCCGCGCCCGGCTCATCGGCCTGCACGTCCTGGTGTCGAACACCCCGGCCCGGCGGCTCTACGAGTCCCTCGGGTACCGGATCGTCCAGCACAACTTCACGAAGCCGCTGATCTGACCCGGCGGAGGAACGGCCGCGCCGCGCCCGGCACGGGGCGCGTCGCGGCCGGGGATCCCGGGGCGGCCGGCTAGCCGGCCAGCAGGCGGTCGGCGATCTCCTCGATGCGCTCGCGGAGACCCTCCTGGCTCTTGCCGCCGTCCAGGCGCTCGCCGTCGATCACGTACGTCGGGGTGCCGGTGACGCCGATCGCCTTGCCCTCGGCCTGGTCGGCGTCCACGATCAGGATGTGCCGGCCGTCGATCAGCGCGGTGTCGAACTCCTCGGCGTCCAGCCCGAGTTCCTTCGCCGTCTGGACGAGGAAGGCCTCGCCCCGGCGCTCCAGCTCCTCGGTGCGGGCGAGCACGGCCTCCGCGTACGGCCAGCCCTGGCCCTGCTCCACGGCCTCCTCCACGGCCTGGGCCGCGGCGAAGGCGTGCTTGTGCTTCTCCAGGGGGAAGTGCCGCAGCCGGATGTCCATCCGGTCGCCGTACCGGGCCCGCAGGGCGCGCACGTCGTCCAGGGCGGTGCGGCAGTCGGGGCACTGGAGTTCGCACCAGACCTCGAGGACGACGGGACCGGGGGCGCCGGAAGGCTGGGAATCGCTCATGGGGTCAGTCTCCCAGACCCTCCTTGAGGAGGAGACCGACCCCGAGACGCCCCGGAGATCTCCCGGAGATGCGCCGCCACGGGCCCCGATCCGTGGCCCGGGCGCACCGGCCCGGTGCAGGATGGAAGGGGCGGAAACGCCCGCCCGCGCGCCACACCACAGCTGGAGGGACCGCATGCTTGCCGAGACCATATGTTCCGCGGTGTCCGCGGCGGGCCTGGGCATCGCCGCGCTCACCGCCTACCGCAAGCGGTACCGGGCGGCGACCCGCATCGCGGCCTACTCGCTGGTGCCCGTGGCGCTGGTGATGACCGGCCTCGTGGAGTGGGTCGGCGGCATCGTCTTCAACCCCGGTGTCTGGATCGGCTTCGGACTCCTCGGCCTGGCCTGGGTGCTGCTCGCCACCACCCGCGCCGTGGAGCGCCGCGGCACCGGCACCCGCAAGGACCGCAGGGCGGCCGCCTCCGGCACGACCCCCGCGGCCGTCGCGCCTGCCGCGGCGCCCGCCGCATCCCGCCCGCAGCCGAAGGCGGGCGCTCCGGCGGTCACCCCCGCGGATGACTTCTCCGACATCGAAGCGATTCTGAAGAAGCACGGGATCTAGCGAACTGCCGCGTGGTTCTGGCGTGTTGGGGTGGCGGCGGGGAGGGGCTGCGTCATCATTCGCCCCGAGATGCCGGACACATCGCGGGGCGAGCCCGCCACCATCGTTCCTCCGGAAGACCAGCGCGGCTGCCTCTTCGCGCTCTCCCAGCCGCCGTTGATGATCTTCCTGGCGGTGATCGGCACCCTGTTGCTGCTCGCCGCCACGCACGACCTCTTCCTGCTCTAGGGCGGGGGAGGGGCCGGGGTGCCGGCTGCTACTCGGCGGCTTCCTTGCGCCGGGCGCGGTACGCGGCCACGTGCAGGCGGTTGCCGCAGGTGCGGGAGTCGCAGTAGCGGCGCGACCGGTTGCGGGACAGGTCGACGAAGGCCCGGCGGCAGTCCGGCGCCTCGCACCGGCGCAGCCGCTCCCGCTCGCCCGAGACCACGATGAAGGCCAGGGCCATCCCGCAGTCCGCGGCGATGTGGTCCCCGACGGAGGCGCCGGGGGCGAAGTAGTGCACGTGCCAGTCGTAGCCGTCGTGGTCGGTCAGGCGGGGTGTGGTGCCGGCCGCGGCCACCAGTTCGTTGATCACGCCGGCCGCCACGCGGTCGGTGCCGGCCGCGAAGATCTGCCCGAACAGGCCGCGTACCGTCCGCACCCCCGCGAGGTCGCGGGCGCCGAGCACCCCGACGTCGCTGATCTCGTGCTCCCGTACGAACTCGCGCAGCGCCCCGAGGTCGGCCAGCCCGTCGGGCCCGCCCGGATCGGGCGCGGTGTTCACCAGATCGACGACGACGTCGAGCGCGCGACGCGTGTCGTGGGGGATCTGCATGGGGTTCTCGCTCCCTGGGGCCGCCTGCGAGCCGGTGCCCGCCGATGTCGCCGAACAATAGCGTCCCCTGGAAAAAGCGCACCGGCGCCGTCCGCGCGGGTGGCTTCCGCGGAACAGCGCCGGCACTGCCGTATGTGGTTGTCCGGCCCACACCGTCGCCCCGAGTCGGACGGTGTCGGGCGGCTCTCGCCCTGGCTCAGCTTTCCGCCAGGATGTGGGAGAGCTCCTGGTCGAGGTCGAAGTGGCGATGCTCGGTGCCGGGTGGCACCGCCGCGTCGGTCCGCTTCAGGAACGACTCCAGGGCCCTCGCGGGGGCTTCGAGCAGGGCTTCTCCCTCCGGTGAGCTCAGGGCGATGCAGACGACGCCCTGACCGTGGCTCCGGGACGGCCAGACGCGGACGTCTCCGGTACCGGTGGGCCGGTGCAGGCCCTCCGCGAGGAGGTCGCGGGCGAAGACCCACTCGACCGTCTCCTCGGCGCCGGTGTGGAAGGTGGCGTGCACGGCGTAGGGGTCGGCCGTGTCATACCGCAGGCCCGCGGGTACAGGCAGTGAGGACTCGCTCGACACAACGAGGCGCAGGTGCAGCTCGCAGCTGACCGTGGTGTTCATAAGCGCCAGGGCCTTTCGCTCAGTGTGCGCTCGGGGATTCGCACGTCGGCGAAATCGACATGCCACCTACGGTGCCGTTGTAAACCCCTCTGACCGTTTTGCGGGCGTTCAGGTACCTCGTACGGCGGATCCCGCAGCCCGTTCACCTGTGCTTGGAGCTCCGGTAGGTTTGCTCCCATGAACACGGGGAGTGACGGCCGCGGGGACACCCGGAACCCGGCCGCAGAGACGGAAGAGGCGCCGCTCGGCTCGCGCGCGCCGGAATTCATCAAGGCACGCCGCACCCTGCACCTCAGCTGGCAGGTCGGCGTCTTCATCGTGGGCCTGGCCGTCGTGGTCGCGGGCGTCATCATGCTCCCGCTGCCCGGCCCCGGCTGGCTGGTGATCTTCGCGGGCATGGCGATCTGGGCGACCGAGTTCGTCTGGGCGCAGCTCGTCCTGCGCTGGACCAAGCGGAAGGTGACCGAGGCCGCGCAGAAGGCGCTCGACCCGAAGGTCCGGCGCCGCAACATCATCCTGACCTCCATCGGCCTGGTGATCACCCTGGCGGCGCTGGGGATCTACCTGTGGAGGGTCGGCTTCGCCATGCCGTGGAACGCCGCCGAGTGACCCCGCGGGTGCCCGGCGCCTCCGTGGTCCCGGGCACCCTCTGACATGCGGTAATGTTTGAGGTGCGCCGGGGCGATTAGCTCAGCGGGAGAGCACTTCGTTCACACCGAAGGGGTCACTGGTTCGATCCCAGTATCGCCCACCCGGACCGAAGGCCCGGAGACTCGTGAGAGTCTCCGGGCCTTCGGCGTTCCCGCGTCACTTCATGCGGCCCAGCGCCTCCCGGACCCGCCGCGCGTCCCGCAGGCGCCGCTCGTACGTCGCGCCCACCACCAGCAGCAGCACCCCGGCCAGCGCCGGCGGCATCCAGCGCGGCAGCGCGTCCGCGACCTGGACGACGTACGGCGCCAGCTCGTGCAGCGCGTCCAGGGCCAGCACCGCCCCGCCCAGCAGCAGCGGCGCCCGCAGCTTGTACCGCGCGCCGAGCAGCGTCACCACCAGGGCGGCAAGCCCCAGCAGCAGCGGCCGCAGCCAGTGCGCGTCGCCCCACGCGGCGACCAGGCTCGGCACCAGCGTCGCGGCCAGCCCGGGCCCGTACGCCGTCCAGGACCCCGCCCCGGGGTCGCGCCGGCGCCGCAGCAGGCCCACCACCAGCGCGGGCACCGTCACCGGCAGGGTGTACGCCTCCGGCACGGTCACCCCCGAGGCCGCCAGCCGCACCCAGGCGGCCAGCAGGAAGAGCGCCCCCGCCGCGTACCCCACCGGCCGTCGGTCGGCCCGTACGGCGGTCCCCGCGCAGACCACCCCGAGCAGCGCCAGCACCAGGGCCAGCACCGGCAGGTCCGGCAGGGCCAGCGCCACGGCCGGCACCCCCGCACCCGCGCCGGCCACCTCGAACGGCACCCGCACCGGGCGCGCCGCCGGCGCCACCGCGGCCAGGGCCACCACCACCGGCACCACCAGCACCAGCAGCGCCGTCGGGGCAGCCGGCAGGTCGAGGGCCCGCCCCAGGGCGAGCAGCACCCCGGTCGCGTAGCCGACGGACAGCACCGCGGCCACCGACCGCGCCCCCACCGGCCCCCGCCCCGCGAAGGCGGCGGCCGCGAACAGCGCCAGGAAGGCCCCCAGCACCGCGAAGGTGCCCGGCTTCCCCGCCAGCGACAGCACCGACACGCTCGCCGCACCGGCCACCGCGCACGCCTCCGCGGCCACGGACCGCCCGAGCGCCCCCGTCACCGGTCCGCCGGCCCGCAGGGCGTACCCCACGGCCAGGGCGGTCAGCAGCACCTGCCAGGCGAGCACCACCGGGTGGGCCAGCGGCAGCACCGCGGAGGCCGTGAAGAGGGCCGCCCAGACCAGGACGACCACCGCCGCCCCCGCCTCGGCCCGCCGCCGCACCCAGGGCCCGGCCAGGCCCGCCACCACGAGCAGCACCACCGGCGCGGCCTGCATCCCCACCACCCGGACGTCGGAGGACACCGGCACCCGGCCCGCCCACACACCGCCCCACACCTCGACCGGCAGCGCCAGCGCCAGCAGCACCGCGGGCAGCGCCGACAGCGCGCCCAGCACCGCCACGCCCGCCCCCGCACCCGCCAGCCCGCGCCGCACCCCCGCGCGCAGCACGGCCACGCGGAGGAGCAGCAGCAGCGGCACCGCGCAGACCAGGTACGGCAGCACCGCCCAGCCGTCCGGCAGCGCCGCCCGCGGCACCCCGCCGAGCGCCGCCACCGCGGCCGCGCCCGCCAGCCCGGCCAGCGGCACCGCGCCCTGCTCCGGCACCCGGAACGCCACGGCCAGCGCCAGCACGGCACCACCCAGCAGCAGCGCCCCCGGTGCCACCGCCGCCGCCGGATCCCCGGCCGCCAGCGACAGCCACAGCGCACCCAGCAGCGCCCAGCCACCCGTCGCCGCACCGGCCACCGCCGCGAGCACCCGCACGAACCGGTCCCGCCACCACAGAGCCACCGCCGCGTCCAGCACCGCGGTCCCCAGCAGGGCCCAGCCCACGGCCTGCGCCGGGGCCCCGGCCGCCACCGCACCCAGCGGCAGCGGCAGCTGGGCCGTCACCAGCGCCACCGGCACCGGCAGCCGCAGCGCACCCAGCGCCAGCCCGTAGGCCGTCCACAGCGCGGCCAGCACCGCCGCCGCACCCGCCGTGTACGCCGTGCCGTCCGTACCCGGCAGCGCCACCGCGTACAGCGCGTACGCGTCCAGCACCGTCAGCGCCAGCCCCAGCCCGGCCACCGACTCGGCCGTCGACCGCAGCCCGCGGCGCAGCAGCGGCACCGGCGCCGCCAGGGCCGCGGCGGTCACCACGCCCAGCACCGCGGCCCGGCCGCCGATGCCCAGAGAGCCCCAGCTCACCACCGTGAACGCGAACGCGGCGATGGTCAGCAGGACCGCGCCCAGGGTCAGCAGCACGTTCTGGGCGCTCGGCCCGGACGCGTCACGCGCCGGACCGGCGCCCGGCGGCGCCTGCCACCCGGGGAAGGGCGCGGCGGCCGGTGCCGTCAGGACGGAGACCAGCCAGGCCCGGCGGGCCAGCAGCTGCGCGCGGCGCGCGTCGAGCTGCACCAGCTCCCGGTCGAGCAGGACGAGCTCCTCGGCGGGCGGCGGTACGCCGGGCCCCGGCGGCCCCTGGGGCGGCGGCATGTGCGGCGGAACGTTTTCCATGCCCCGGAGTGTGGCGCCGGTCACCCGGCGGGAACATGGGTGCGGATACTCAGATTTCCCCGGGGACCCGCGTGAGTACGGGTGGGGGCGGCCCGCGGAAGCCGGGGGCGCGGGGGAAAGGCGGCCGCGGGCGAGTGCCGGGCCCGTCCGGCGCGCAGACTCCCTCCATGGACTGGTGCCGCTACCGCTTCCGCAGCGTGTGGGAGCTCCCCGCGCCGCCCGGCCGGGTCTTCGCCGTGCTCGCCGAGCCCGGACGGTACCCCGAGTGGTGGCCCCAGGTCCGCCGCGTGGCCCCGGGCGGGGCGGGCGCCGGCACCGCCCGCTTCCGCTCCCTCCTCCCGTACGACCTGGTCGTCACCGCCTCGGAACGCCGCAACGACCCCGCGGCCGGCGTGCTGGAGGTGGCGATGGACGGGGACCTCGACGGCTGGGCGCGGTGGACCGTACGCCCCGGCCCCGGCGGCGGCACGCGGGCCGTCTACGAGCAGGAGGTCGTGGTGCGCAAGCCCCTCATGCGGCGGCTCGCCGTGCCCGCGCGGCCGGCCTTCCGCGCCAACCACGCGCTGATGATGCGCGCCGGACGGCGCGGGCTGACGCGCTACCTGGCGGCCGGCCGGGACGCCGCCTGAGGACCGGGTTTTGAACCACCCGCCCGTGCCCTGTATGGTTCAACTCGTTCCCGGGCGATTAGCTCAGCGGGAGAGCACTTCGTTCACACCGAAGGGGTCACTGGTTCGATCCCAGTATCGCCCACCGGGAGAGGCCGGTCCGTCAGCAGACGGACCGGCCTCAACTCGTTTCCGTGGTACGCCGGTTCCGTCCCGCTCCCGGCCACCCGCGCCCGGCGCCCCGCATCGCTTCCCGGCACCGCTCCCTCCCCGCGCCCCGGCACCGCTCCCCGCGCCGGGCCCACGGGCACGCCGGGCCCAGGAGCACGCCGGACCTCACGCCGCCGCCGGCACCTCCGGGCGCAGCGGCCAGTGCGGGTCCACCGCCTCCTCCGAGCCGTTCCGCGCGAACCACGCCTGGAGCCCCCGCGCCTGCGCCGCGTGCCAGACCGCCTGCAGGGCGTGCAGCTCCGCCGGGCTCAGCCGCTCCAGCCGCGCCGCGAACCTGCGCCCCACCGCCCGGACCACCTCCAGCGACGCCGCCGCGTCCGCCGCCGCGTCGTGCGCGCCCTCCAGCGCTATGCCGTAGTGCGCGCACAGGTCCGTCAGCGTCCGCCGCCCCTTGCGGTACCGGTCCAGGTGCTTGTCCAGCACCCGCGGATCCAGCACCGTCAGCGGCCGGTTGTCGAGGTACCGCGACAGCGACGACGCCCGGTGCCTGCGCAACTCCCGGTCCAGCAGCGTCAGGTCGAAGGGCGCGTTCATCACCACCAGCGGGCGGCCCGCCGCCGTCTGCTCCGCCAGCGTGCGGGCTATCTCCTCCACCACCGGCGCCGGCCACCGGCCGTTGCGCTGGAGGTGGTCATCGGTCAGACCGTGTACGTCGGTGGCCTCGCGGGGCACCGGGATGCCCGGGTTGACCAGCCAGCGGGTGGCCCGGACCCGGCCCCCCGCACACTCCTGGACCACCACCGCCGCGGAGACGATGCGGTCCTGCTCGACGTCCACCCCGGTGGTCTCGGTGTCAAATGCGGCCAGCGGCCCCTCGTACCAGCGCGTCATGTCCGAACTCCTCGTCCCCGATCGGCAGATGGCGCGCGCCTTCGATCCGGCCAGCCCTGCCCGAGAGCGTGATACCCGGGGCCCCGGCGCCGTACGCCGTTTGCGGCACGGCCGTCGCGGAGACAACACCGGTGGGGGACCGTACACCTGAACGGTCGTCATGGATCGGCAGACACGACCCGGAAGGCACGGGGAGCCATGGCGCTCGTACAACCCGAGCGGACGGAGCCGCTGCGGGGCAACCTCGCCACCACCGCCTGCATGGAGACCCTCCAGGTGGGCTACCTGCACGCCGTCGCCGCGGCGGCCGGCTGCTCGCTGTCCCAGCCGTTCCCGGACAACGGCATCGACTGGCACGTCAGCCACGGCTCCGACGGCCACACCGTCGACGACGAGGTCACCATCAAGGTCCAGCTCAAGGCGACCTACCAGGTGGCCCCCCGCCCGCCGGGGCCGAGCTTCGGCTTCACCCTCGACAACGACCACCTGGTCAAGCTCGCCCGCACCCCCGTCGCCGTGCACAAGATCCTCGTCGTGATGCTCGTCCCCCGGTCCCGGGAGGACTGGATCGGCGCCGGGCACGACGCCCTCGGGCTGCGGCACTGCTGCTACTGGACCAACCTGGCCGGACACCCCGTCACCGGCCGGAGCAGGACCACCGTCAGGATCCCCACCGACCGGATCTTCGACGACCGCGCGCTCTGCGAGATCATGACCCGGGTCGGGGTCGGAGGGAGACCTTGATGCACTGGACGCACCACGAGACCCCGCCCCACCCCGCCGCCGCGCCCCGCTGGCCGGCCGCCGCGGACGTCGACCCGACGGTGCTCGGCGCCCTGCTGCACCGCCACGGCTGGCAGCGCAGGGGCGGAGCCGCCGGGAAGTACGGCCGCTGGACGCCGCCCGGCGCCGGCCCCGGCGGCACCAGCCTGCTCGTGCCCGAGAGCACCGGCTTCCCGGACTGCGAGGACCTGCTCGGCGAGGCCCTCACCGCCCTGTCGCGCAGCGCCCTGCCCGGCGCCCGCGAGGTGCTCTACGGACTCACCGTGCCCAGCGACGAGGTCCGCTGGTGGCGCGCGGTCCCGCCCGGACTGCGCGAGGAGTCCTCCTGGGGCGCCCAGGAACAGCTGCGGAAGGCCGCGCACCGGCTGCTGCTCGCCGGGGCGCTGGCCGACCGGGCGCGGGCCGGGTACCACGGGGCGCGTCACCGGGCGCAGGCCGAGCGGGCCCTGGAGGGGGTCCTGGTCGGGCCCTCGCCCGGCGGGGCGCGGCTGACCGCCTTCGTGCCGGTGGACGGGGGCCGGGGCGCGGTGATCCGGCTCCACCACGCGCTGCACGCCGCCCGGGAGGCCGTCGACTACCGGCGGGCCACGGGCGGGATGGAGGCCTTCGACGCGGCCGTCGAGGCGGGGGTGAGCCGGGAGCTGGCCGAGGCGCTGATCTCCCTGGTGCGGGGCACGGAGGGGGCGCGGGTGGCGCTGGCCTGGGCGCCGGCGGCCGGGACCCCCGCCGGGTGCGCGGTGCGGCCCGAGCCCGTGGAGTTCTCGCCGGGGGACCTCCCAGTGCTGCGGGAGGCGGGCGAGCGGTACACGCGGGACGAGCCGGCGGTGCCGGTGCGGATCGCGGGCACGGTGGTGCGGATGCGGCGCGCGTCCGCGCGGGGCGGCGGGAGCGTACGGCTGCGGGTGCTGGCCGGGGCGGAGGTGCCGTACGTCCGTGCCGCGCTCGACGAGGAGGCGTACCAGGTCGCGGGCCACGCGCACCTGGCCGGGCTGCCGGTGCGGCTGTCCGGGCGGCTGCAGCGCCGGGGCGGGTTCCGGCGGCTGACCGACGCCCGGGACGTGGCTCCCGTACCGCTGGACGAGGTGGAGCGGGACCGGCTGATGAAGTCGCTCCAGGGCAGCGGGGACGGCGTGGACTTCCTGGAGGAGGCGTGCGGCGAGGACTGACGGCGGGACCTGGGGGTTAACCGTTTCGCGGGCGGGCCGGTCGGCTCGGTACGATTCAGGCGCGCAGTGACCGCTGTAGCGATCTCCCCGGGCAGTCGCCCGGAGGTGCCCCCAGAGTCAGGAGAGACCGGTGTCAGACGTCCGTGTGATCATCCAACGCGATTCCGAGCGGGAAGAGCGCGTGGTGACCACGGGCACCACTGCGGCGGACCTCTTCTCCGGCGAGCGCACCGTGATCGCCGCGCGCGTGGCCGGCGAGCTGAAGGACCTCTCGTACGAGCCCGCGGACGGCGAGACCGTCGAGCCGGTGGAGATCTCCTCCGAGGACGGCCTGAACATCCTGCGCCACTCGACCGCGCACGTCATGGCGCAGGCCGTGCAGGAGCTGTTCCCCGAGGCCAAGCTGGGCATCGGCCCGCCGGTCCGGGACGGCTTCTACTACGACTTCGACGTGGCCAAGCCCTTCACCCCCGATGACCTCAAGGCCATCGAGAAGAAGATGCAGGAGATCCAGAAGCGCGGCCAGCGCTTCTCCCGCCGCGTGGTCACCGACGAGGCCGCCCGCGAGGAGCTCGCCGACGAGCCGTACAAGCTGGAGCTCATCGGCATCAAGGGCTCGGCCTCCACCGACGACGGCGCGAACGTCGAGGTGGGCGCCGGCGAGCTGACCATCTACGACAACCTGGACGCCAAGACCGGCGAGCTGTGCTGGAAGGACCTCTGCCGCGGTCCCCACCTGCCCACCACCCGGAACATCCCGGCGTTCAAGCTGATGCGCAACGCCGCCGCCTACTGGCGCGGCAGCGAGAAGAACCCGATGCTCCAGCGCATCTACGGCACCGCGTGGCCGTCGAAGGAGGAGCTGAAGGCCCACCTCGACTTCCTCGCCGAGGCCGAGAAGCGCGACCACCGCAAGCTCGGCAACGAGCTGGACCTCTTCTCCATCCCGGACGAGATCGGCTCCGGCCTCGCCGTCTTCCACCCGCGCGGCGGCATCATCCGCCGGGTGATGGAGGACTACAGCCGCAAGCGGCACGAGGAGGAGAACTACGAGTTCGTCTACTCGCCGCACGCCACCAAGGGCGCCCTCTTCGAGAAGAGCGGCCACCTGGACTGGTACGCGGAGGGCATGTACCCCCCCATGCAGCTCGACGGTGGTACCGACTACTACCTCAAGCCCATGAACTGCCCGATGCACAACCTGATCTTCGACGCGCGCGGGCGTTCGTACCGTGAACTGCCGCTGCGCCTCTTCGAGTTCGGCACCGTGTACCGGTACGAGAAGTCGGGCGTCGTGCACGGTCTGACCCGGGCCCGCGGCTTCACCCAGGACGACGCGCACATCTACTGCACCCGTGAGCAGATGGCCGAGGAGCTCGACCGCACCCTCACCTTCGTGCTGAACCTGCTGCGCGACTACGGCCTGACCGACTTCTACCTGGAGCTGTCCACCAAGGACCCGGAGAAGTTCGTCGGCTCGGACGAGGTCTGGGAGGAGGCCACCGCGGTCCTCCAGCAGGTCGCCGAGAAGCAGGGCCTCCCGCTGACCCCCGACCCGGGCGGCGCGGCCTTCTACGGCCCGAAGATCTCGGTGCAGGCGCGCGACGCCATCGGCCGCACCTGGCAGATGTCGACCGTGCAGCTGGACTTCAACCTGCCGGAGCGCTTCGACCTGGAGTACACCGCCGCGGACGGCTCGCGCCAGCGCCCCGTCATGATCCACCGCGCGCTGTTCGGCTCCATCGAGCGGTTCTTCGCGGTGCTGCTGGAGCACTACGCGGGTGCCATGCCGCCGTGGCTGGCGCCGGTGCAGGCGGTCGGCATCCCGATCGGCGACGCGCACGTCGAGTACCTCCAGGAGTTCGCCGCCGAGGCGAAGAAGAAGGGCCTGCGGGTCGAGGTGGACGCCTCCTCCGACCGCATGCAGAAGAAGATCCGCAACCACCAGAAGCTCAAGGTCCCGTTCATGATCATCGTCGGTGACGAGGACATGGCCGCGGGCACCGTCTCCTTCCGCTACCGCGACGGTTCGCAGGAGAACGGCATCCCCAAGGACGAGGCGCTGGCCAAGCTGGTCAAGGTCGTCGAGGACCGCGTCCAGGTCTGATCCGCTCTCCGCGAGACCCCCGGGAAGGTCACTTCCCGGGGGTCTTCTCGTCCTCCCTGGTGAACACCTGGATCAGCCAGGACGAGAAGGAGCCGGTCACCGCCCCGAGCAGGGCCAGGCCGCCGAACATCAGGCCGGCCGCGACCGTCCGGCCCACCGGGGTCACCGGCACCACGTCCCCGTACCCGACGGTGGTGAGGGTGGCGCACACCCACCAGATCGCGTCGCCGAAGGTGACGATCGAGGCGCCCGGGGCCAGGTGCTCGTGGTCGTACACGGTCAGGGCTCCGGAGAACCCCAGCAGCACGGCGGAGAGGCTCGCGTACGCGATCACCCGGGCGTGCAGGCTCAGGCGGGGCTGGTCGCGCCGCTTCTGGAGCACGTTGTAGACCTGCACCATGCGCAGCGGGCGCAGCAGCGGCAGGATCAGGACGAGGGTGTCGAGCAGGTGGGTGCGGGCGAAACGGAGCGGGCGGCGGCCGCTGATCCCCAGGCGCACGACGTAGTCGCCGGCGAAGCAGACCCAGGCCGCGAGGGTGACCGCGAGACCGGCGTCGCGCAGGGCCTGGTCGGAGTCGGGCACCAGCACGCGGACCGCGTATCCGGCGATGAAGGCCAGGGAGATCAGGAACAGGGGCAGCTCGGTACGGCTCTCCCAGCGCTCCAGGCGGGGATCGGGTACAGGGTCCATCCGGACAGGATCGCCGCAGGCCGGCCGGTGTGCGCCCCGGCGACACGCCGCGCGGGGGCGAAGCCATATGCTGCATGGCATGACGACTGAGCCGGAGCAGCAGATCGGTGTCGGGGTGCAGGACGCGTTCCAGCGGCTGTGGACGCCCCACCGGATGGCGTACATCCAGGGCGAGAACAAGCCCACCGGCCCGGAGGCGGGCGACGGGTGTCCGTTCTGCGGGATCCCGGACATGTCCGACACGGACGGCCTGGTCGTGGCGCGGGGCCGGCACGTCTACGCGGTGCTCAACCTGTACCCGTACAACGGCGGGCACCTGATGGTGGTCCCGTACCGGCACGTGGCGGACTACACCGACCTGGACGGCCCGGAGACCGCGGAGCTCGCCGACCTGACCAAGCGGGCGATGGTCGCGCTGCGGAAGGCGTCGGGCGCGCACGGCTTCAACATCGGCATGAACCAGGGGGCGGCGGCGGGTGCCGGCATCGCCGCCCACCTGCACCAGCACATCGTGCCGCGCTGGGGCGGGGACACGAACTTCATGCCGGTGGTGGGGCACACGAAGGTGCTGCCGCAGCTGCTGGCGGACACCCGCGCGATGCTCGCGGAGGCCTGGCCGAACGACTGACGCCGGACGCGACGGCCCGGTGCCGGATGCGACGGACGCCGGCCGGCGGCCCGTGCCGGACGCGAGGGGGCCCGTACGGATCGCCGTACGGGCCCCCTCGCGTCGCGCCGGGCGCGCTACGCGTCGTACACGTCCGCCTTGCGCGGGGACGGGTCCTGGACCAGGCCGCTGACGATCATCGAGCGGTTGGTGAAGCGCTCGGTGTCCACGCCGTTCTCCTCCAGCACCTTCATCGCGGCGGAGTGCACCACCCGCAGCACCGGGGTGGCGGCGCGCATCGCGTCGTCGGCCATGAAGCGGTGGCGCCAGGGCGCGGCGGCCCAGACGTGGCGGACGCCGAACGGCTCGGGCAGGACGATCTTGCCGCCCAGGAAGTTCAGCACCGGGGGGTACCAGCTGAGCAGGGCGCGGACGCTGAGCCTGACCACCTCGTTGGTGTCGCAGAGCGGCTCGACGACCTCGACGGTCTCCCAGAAGCGGATGCTCTTGGGGACCTCGTGGGTCTTCGGCGCGGACTTGGTGGTGAACAGGCCGTGGACCGGCCCCAGGGCGTGGCCGGTGACCTCCACCCGCAGGGTCTGGTAGAGCACGGTGACGGTGACCAGCATGGTGAGCACCAGCTGGCCGTCCCAGAGGGTGAACTGCACGCCGAGGTAGTGGCGGTTCCCGCTGCCGAACTGCTGCTCGTTGCAGATCCGGGTTATCTCCTGGCCGGTGATCTGGAAGCTGTCGGCGCCCTCGCCGGACGGCCGGGTCACCTCCTTGGCGCCCTCGCCGACCGGGCTGACGATCCAGTGCTTGACCGAGGGGGCGGGGAAGCCGCCGGTGTGCAGGGGGCCGCGGTCGAGCTGGGTGAGCTGCTTCTCGATCATGCGGATGACGTCCCAGCTGCGGAACGGGTGGATCTCCGTGCCGGGAGTGCGGGGGGCCAGTTCCTCGGCGAGCTGCCAGCTGCCCCACCGGGTGCCCATGCCGAGTATCCCCTTGGGGCCGGCGTAGAAGACCGAGTTGCTGCGGTCCTCGGCGGTGAGCCGGGCGAGCTGGCGGCGCAGCTCCTCGGCCGCGGTCTCGTCGGGGTTGCCGGGCACCGCCTCGGGGATCTTGGCGCCGACGCCGCCGCCGGAGAGCAGGCCGTCCCAGCGGGCCCGCATGTCCCGGGCGGTCGCCTCGCAGATCCGGCGGGCCAGCGGCCAGCCGACGGCGGGGGCGATGACCATGGCACGGAGGTAGTAGCCCCAGAAGCCGGTGAACGGGAGCCGGAACATGGCCACGGCGGCGACGATGCCGATGCCGACCAGGACGGCGGTGCCCATCCAGGTGGCCTTGCGGTCGCCCTCCTTGCCGGCGAGGGTCTTGCGGAACTGGAAGAGGCCGAGCCAGAGCAGCAGGCCGGGCAGGAAGACCACGCCGCACACGAACATGATCATGCGGAGCCTGGCGTCGCGCTGCTTGCGGATGCGGGAGGCGGCCAGGCAGTGCTCGACCACGGTCTGGGGTTCGGCGCCGAAGGACTGGACGAGGGGCTTGCGCTTGGCGCCGAGCATCCGGGCCTCGACCGCGGTGCAGAAGGCCTCGCCCAGGTTGGGCTTGAAGAGCGAGAGCTTGCCCGCCTTCACCTCGGTCTTGTACCAGTCGTTGTCGGCCTTCTGGATCTCGTCCACGGGACTGTCGCGGTACGCCGCCGAGGCGAGGGCGTTCGTCGCCGCGGTCTGGCCGCCCGCGCCCTGGAGCGGGACCTGTGCTCCGGGACTGAAGTCGAAAAGATCGTCCGCCACCGCTGCCCCCATCACGCGTGCTTGACCCCGCCCGCCGTGCCCGGGCGGTGCCCCCTACCTTGCGGCTGTTCCCCGTGGTCACACCCGGCACACTTCGTGACGAAGCCTATCCGCCAGGTGCATCACCCCGGTACGGGACCCGGAAATGCCGCCCGCCGCAAGCGAGTTGGGCGGGCGGCGCCGGACTGGCACGACCGACTACGTTCCCTTCTGGGCCTCTTCGCGCATCTTGTCCGCCAACAGCTGGGGCATGGGCTCGTGCCGGGCGTACGCGCGGTCGAAGCGGCCGGTGCCGTGGGAGACGGAGCGCAGCTCCACCGCGTACCGGTCGATCTCGATCTCGGGGATCTCGGCGCGTACGAGCGTCCGGCCGGAGCCGGCCTGTTCGGTGCCCACCACCCGGCCGCGCCGGCTGGACAGGTCGCTCATGACCGGGCCGACGTACTCGTCGGGGATCAGTACGGACAGCTCCGCGACCGGCTCCAGCAGGTGGATCCGGGCCTCTGCCGCGGCCTCGCGCAGGGCGAGCGCGCCGGCGGTCTGGAAGGCGGCGTCGGAGGAGTCCACCGAGTGCGCCTTGCCGTCGACCAGGGTGATCCGTACGTCGACCAGCGGGTACCCGGTGGCCAGTCCCTTGGCGGCCTGGGCGCGCACCCCCTTCTCGACGGACGGGATGAACTGCCGCGGCACGGCGCCGCCCACCACCTTGTCGACGAACTCGATGCCGCTGCCCGGCGGGAGCGGCTCGACCTCGATCTCGCAGATGGCGTACTGGCCGTGGCCGCCGGACTGCTTGACGTGCCGGCCGCGCCCGGCGGCCCTGGTGCCGAAGGTCTCCCGCAGCGAGACCTTGTGGGGCACGGCGTCGACGTGGACGCCGTACCGGGTGCGCAGGCGCTCCAGCGCGACGTCCATGTGGGCCTCGCCCAGGCACCACAGGACCACCTGGTGGGTGTGCTTGTTCTGCTCCAGCCGCATGGTCGGGTCCTCGGCGACCAGCCGGGCCAGGCCCTGGGAGAGCTTGTCCTCGTCGGCCTTGCTGTGGGCCTGGATGGCGAGGGGGAGCAGCGGGTCGGGCATCACCCAGGGCTCCATCAGGAGCGGGTCGTCCTTCGAGGAGAGGGTGTCGCCGGTCTCGGCGCGGGTCAGCTTGGCCACGCAGGCGAGGTCGCCCGCGATGGCCCGGCCCAGGGTGCGCTGGGCCTTGCCGAAGGGGGAGGAGAGGGCGCCGACGCGCTCGTCGACGTCGTGGTCCTCGTGGCCGCGGTCCTCCAGGCCGTGGCCGGAGACGTGCACGGTCTCGTCGGGGCGCAGGGTGCCGGAGAAGACGCGGACCAGCGAGACGCGGCCCACGTAGGGGTCCGAGGAGGTCTTGACGACCTCGGCGACGAGCGGCCCGGCGGGATCGCAGGTGACGGCGGGCCGGGCCGCGCCCTGGGGCGTGGTGACGGCGAGTTCCGGCCGTTCCTCGGGGGTGGGGAAGCCGCCCGTGATCAGTTCGAGGAGTTCCACGGTGCCCAGGCCCTGGCGGGCGCCGTCGGTGGCGGGCGCGGCCATCAGCACGGGGTGGAAGGTGCCGCGGGCGACGGCCCGCTCCAGGTCGTCGACCAGCGTCTTCAGGTCGATCTCCGCGCCGCCGAGGTAGCGGTCCATGAGGCCCTCGTCCTCGCTCTCGGCGATGACGGCCTCGATGAGCCGGTTGCGCGCGTCCGCGATCAGGGCCAGCTCGTCCGGCTCCGGGTCGCGCTCGCGGCGCTCGCCCGAGGTGTAGTCGTACACGCGCTGGGAGAGCAGGCCGAGCAGGCCGTGGACGGGTGCGTGGCCGTCGGGGCCGGCGGGGCCGTGGAGGGGGAGGTAGAGCGGGGTGACGGCGTCGGGGTCGTCGGCGCCGAAGATCTCGCCGCAGACCGCGGTCATCTGGGCGTAGTCGGCGCGGGATGCCTCCAAATGGGTGACGACGATGGCCCGGGGCATGCCGACGGCGGCGCACTCCTCCCAGACCATGCGGGTGGCGCCGTCGACGCCGTCCGAGGCCGAGACGACGAAAAGGGCCGCGTCCGCTGCCCGCAGACCGGCCCTGAGTTCCCCGACGAAGTCGGCGTATCCGGGGGTGTCCAGAAGGTTGATCTTGATGCCGCCCCATTCGACCGGGACGAGCGAGAGCTGTACGGACCGCTGCTGGCGGTGTTCGATCTCGTCGTAGTCCGAGACCGTGCCGCCGTCCTCGACCCGTCCGGCCCGGTTGACCGCTCCGGCGGTCAGCGCGAGCGCTTCGACCAGGGTCGTCTTCCCGGCTCCGCTGTGGCCGACCAGCACCACGTTCCGGATGTCGGAGGGCCGGTCGGCCGTCAGTGCCCTGCCGGCGGCCCCGGGCTGTTGGTTCGCCTTGTCGCCCATGGTTGCCTTGCCTCCCTGTTCCTTGCACGGCGAGGAGGATGTGAGCGCGGACCCAGGGGAGTCGCGAGGGGAATCGACGGCTCCGGCGACGCCCGCGGTCCTTCGAGCTTTGCACCCGTGTCACGGTGCGTCCATACGTCGTACCCGACGCGAACCGGTGGGTGCGAGGGGGTGAACACGCCACCCCTGGCTACGATGGGCCAGCCGGTGGCCGCTGTGGCCGCGCGGCCCAGCGACCCTCCGGGAAGGCCATGCTGAACAAGTACGCGCGTGCATTCTTCACGCGTGTCCTCACACCGTTCGCCGCGTTTCTGCTCCGCCGGGGGGTGAGCCCGGACGCGGTGACCCTCATCGGCACCGCCGGTGTGGTGGCGGGTGCGCTGGTCTTCTTCCCCCGGGGCGACTTCTTCTGGGGCACGATCACGATCACCCTGTTCGTCTTCTCCGACCTGGTCGACGGGAACATGGCGCGGCAGGCCGGCGTGTCCAGCCGGTGGGGCGCCTTCCTCGACTCCACCCTGGACCGGGTCGCCGACGCCGCGATCTTCGGCGGTCTGGCCCTCTGGTACGCGGGCGGCGGGCACGACAACGTGCTGTGCGCCGTGGCGATCTTCTGCCTGGCGAGCGGCCAGGTGGTCTCGTACACCAAGGCGCGCGGCGAGTCGATCGGGCTGCCGGTGGCCGTCAACGGCATGGTCGAGCGGGCCGAGCGGCTGGTCATCACGCTGGTGGCGGCCGGTCTCTCCGGCCTCCAGATCTTCGGGGTGCCCGGCTGGATCGGCGTGCTGCTGCCGGTGGCGCTCTGGGTGGTCGCGGTCGGCTCGCTCGTCACGCTGGTACAGCGCGTGGTGACCGTGCGGCGCGAGTCGGCGGAGGCGGACGCGGCGGAGAACGGTGCGCCGGCGGCCGGGGACGGCGGGGTGGCCGGGGACGGCGGCGCCGCGGACGGCTCCCGTACCGCCGGGGACGGCGCCCACCCGGCCGGGGACGGTGCCGCGTGAACCTGCGCGACCGCCTGACGGACGGGCTGTACGGGCTCGGCTGGAGCACCGTGAAGAAGCTGCCGGAGCCCGCGGCCACCGGGCTGGGGCGGCGCATCGCCGACTTCGCCTGGCGGCGGCGCGGCAAGAGCGTGCTGCGGCTGGAGTCGAACCTGGCCCGCGTGGTGCCCGGGGCGGACGCCGAGCGGCTGCGCGAGCTGTCGCGCGCCGGCATGCGCTCGTACATGCGCTACTGGATGGAGTCCTTCCGGCTCCCGGCCTGGGACGCCGAGCGGGTCCGGGAGACCGTCGAGATCAAGGACGAGCACATCCTGCGGGAGGCGCTCGCCTCGGGACGCGGTGTGATCGTCGCCCTGCCGCACCTGGCCAACTGGGACCTCGCGGGCGCCTGGGTCACCACGTACCTCGGGGTGCCCTTCACGACGGTCGCGGAGCGGCTCAAGCCCGAGTCGCTGTTCGACCGGTTCGTCGCCTACCGCGAGAGCCTGGGCATGGAGGTGCTCCCGCACAGCGGAGGCGCCGCCTTCGGCACGCTCGCCCGGCGGCTGCGCTCGGGCGGCCTGATCTGCCTGGTCGCCGACCGGGACCTGTCCGCCTCGGGCGTCGAGGTGGACTTCTTCGGCGCCGCGGCCCGGATGCCCGCGGGCCCCGCCCTGCTGGCGCAGCAGACCGGGGCGGTCCTGCTGCCGGTGACGCTCTGGTACGACGGGCCGGACATGATGCGCGGCCGCATCCACCCGCCGGTCGAGGTGCCCGGGGAGGGCACCCGGCCCGCGAAGTCGGCCGTCATGACGCAGGCGGTGGCCGACGCCTTCGCCTCCGGCATCGGCGAACACCCGGAGGACTGGCACATGCTCCAGCGGCTGTGGCTGGACGACCTCGAACCGCGGGGGGACCGCGCGTGAAGATCGGCATCGTCTGCCCGTACTCCTGGGACGTACCGGGCGGGGTCCAGTTCCACATCCGGGACCTGGCCGAGCACCTGATCCGGCTGGGCCACGAGGTCTCCGTCCTCGCGCCCGCGGACGACGACACCCCGCTGCCGCCGTACGTGGTCTCGGCGGGGCGGGCCGTGCCGGTGCCGTACAACGGCTCCGTGGCGCGGCTGAACTTCGGCTTCCTGTCCGCGGCGCGGGTGCGGAGGTGGCTGCACGACGGCACCTTCGACGTGATCCACATCCACGAGCCGGCCTCGCCCTCGCTCGGGCTGCTGGCCTGCTGGGCGGCGCAGGGGCCGATCGTGGCCACCTTCCACACCTCGAACCCGCGCTCCCGGGCGATGATCGCCGCGTACCCGATCCTCCAGCCCGCGCTGGAGAAGATCAGCGCCCGCATCGCGGTCAGCGAGTACGCGCGGCGCACGCTGGTGGAGCACCTGGGCGGCGACGCGGTGGTCATCCCCAACGGCGTCGACGTCGGCTTCTTCGAGAACGCGGAGCCGAACCCGGAGTGGAGCGGCCGCACCCTGGGCTTCATCGGCCGCATCGACGAGCCGCGCAAGGGGCTGCCGGTGCTGATGGCGGCGTTCCCGGAGATCGCGGCAGCCTGCCCGGACGTACGGCTGCTCGTGGCGGGTCGGGGCGACGAGGAGGAGGCGGTGGCGACGCTTCCGGCCGAGCTCCGCTCGAAGGTCACCTTCCTGGGCATGGTCTCGGACGAGGACAAGGCCCGGCTGCTGCGCAGCGTGGACGTGTACGTGGCGCCCAACACCGGGGGCGAGAGCTTCGGGATCATCCTGGTCGAGGCCCTCTCGGCGGGGGCTCCGGTGCTGGCCTCGGACCTGGACGCGTTCGCGCAGGTGCTGGACCAGGGCGCCGCGGGCGACCTCTTCACGAACGAGGACCCGGCGTCGCTGGCCCGGGGCGCGGTCCGGCTGCTGGAGGACCCGGCCCGGCGCGCGGAGCTGAGCGCGCGGGGCTCGGCGCACGTGAAGCGCTTCGACTGGTCGACGGTGGGGGCGGACATCCTGGCGGTCTACGAAACGGTCACGGACGGCGCGGCCTCGGTCGCCACCGACGAACGCGTCCCGCTCCGCACGCGGTGGGGCCTGACCCGCGACTGAGCCCGCCGGGGTGGGCCCTGGCCCCTCGAAGCGGACCGGGGCTCCCGAGCGCAGACCGGACCCCCTCCTCGGCCCCTGGGGAGTGGGCCCAGGCCTCCTCGAAGTGGGCCCAGGCTTCCGGTAGCGGCCCGGGGTGCCGGGTCGTCCGGAGCGGCCCGACCCGTCGGAGAGGGCCCCGGCAGGCCCGGCACCGCAGCCGAAGCCGGCCCCGGGGCCGGGCGCAGGGGGAGCCGGCTCCGGGGTGCCGAAGCTCCCCTCCCGGCAGCGAAGCCGCGCTGCCGCAGCCGCGTGCGGCTCCGGGGCCGCTGCCCTGCGGGGCGTGCCCTCCCCACCCTGCTGCCGTTCACCGGATCTCCGCCCCGGCCCCCGCTGCCCCAACGCCGCAGGGCTGGAGGGTGGCCCCGTCTTCGGCCGCGGCCCACCGACGCCCCGGCCGGAGGGCCGCTCCGTTCCGGGGGTGGTCAGCCGAAGGTGGCGTAGGAGGCAGGGCGCCCGGAGGGTGCGACGGTGACGTGGGCCGGCGGGCCCTCGGCAGGGTCGAGGCGGATGCGGGACGGGCCCTCCCAGCTCGCCCCGGCGAACCCGTTGTCGGCGGCGTCACCGTTGAACGAGGCCACCGGCCAGCGGCGCACCGCGGGCCAGGTGCCCTGCTCGACGTACACCGTCCAGTGCGGATCGAGGAGACCGAAGTCGCTGTGGACCACGAGCCGGCGGTCCGGCCGGCCCGGGGCGGTGCTGGACGCGACCTCCGCGCCGTCGCCGGTCAGCGCGCCCGCCAGCCCGCCGACCATCAGCCAGCCGGCCGCCAGGGGGATCACGACGAACGCAGCCGCGGCGCGCTCGCCCCGGCGCCGGCCGGCGAACACGGCCCCGGACAGGGCACCGACCACGAGCCAGCCGGTGAGCGTGAGGTGGTGGTACGCGAGGGTCAGGAGCACCAGCGCGCCGGGCCCGTCGGCCCACGCCCCGAGCGCCGTCCACACCACGGCCAGTACGGCCGCTCCCACCAGCGCGCCCGCCAGGCGCCTCCCGTACCGGCCGCCGCTCGGCATGCTTCCCGCCCCCCGCCCCCTCGCCCCGTCACCTCCGCCGACGCTACCCGCAGGCGCGTTCGAACGGTGGTCGTTCGGCCGAAGGCGCCGGGCACGGGCGCGCCACCCCCGGGAAGGGGGCCGGGTGGTCGGCGGGTAGGCCGTGGGCGGGGGGCCGCACGCCGCGTCGTACGGCCGGCCACGCCCGCGACGCTCCGCGCCGTCGGTCCTCGCCCCGGAGGGCAGATGGCCTGGTGGCCCGCGCCCGAGGGGCTGCGAGGCCCTACGGCGCGGGGTCGAGGACGACCGGTACGGGCACGGTGAAGCCAGGGCGGGTAGGCATGGCCGGGGCGGTCGTGCCGCGTGCGCCGGCACCGCGCGCCGGACGCGCGGACGGGGCCGCGGCGGTGGGGTCAAGCGCCGTGGGCCGGCAGCGCGGACGGAGGGCGGGGGCCGGTCCGGCCGGGTGGCCGGCGTCGCGGACGCCGGGTGAGGGCGGTCCGGTCGGGGGTCGTGGGCCGGCACCGGGGGCGGGGCCGGGGTGGTGCCGTGGGCCGCGCCGCGCAGCGGACCGGTAGAGTCGCCGGGCGTGATCGAAACCCTCGTCTGGATCGCCCTGGCGCTCGTCGCCGTCGGGATCTACCTCAGCTGGACCGCCGGACGGCTCGACCGCCTGCACACGCGCATCGACGCCGCCCGCGCCGCACTCGACGCGCAGCTCGTGCGGCGCGCCTCCGTCGCGCTGGAGGTGGCCACCTCGGGGGTGCTCGATCCCGCCGCGTCCATCGTGCTCTACGAGGCCGCGCACGCGGCCCGCCAGGCCGAGGAGGACCACCGCGAGGTCGCCGAGAGCGAGCTCAGCCAGGCCCTGCGGGCCGTCTTCGAGGACCCCGACCAGGTAGAGGCCGTCAAGGAGGCGCCCGGCGGCGAGGAGGCCGCCGGCGAGCTGGCCGCGGCCGTGCGCCGCGTCCCCATGGCCCGGCGGTTCCACAACGACGCCGTCCGCGCCGCCCGCGCCCTGCGCCGCCACCGCAAGGTCCGCTGGTTCCGGCTGGCCGGCCACGCGCCGTTCCCGCTCGCCTTCGAAATGGACGATGAGCCTCCGGTGGCCTTGGCAGACCGCCCCGGCAGCTGACACTGGCCACTCTGGCCATGCAGAAGGATCCACTCGCTCCACATTGGCCCTTGCAGTGGACTGATCGGCCCGGTTTCCTGGCTCAGGTCGGACTTTCCGGCCCACGCCGGGTTTCCTGGCTGCGTAGTACCGCAGTACCCCGTCTCCATCGAGTGAGGTCAATCCGTGAGCACGCTTCCCACCACCCCGCAGTCCGCTGAGTCGGCCATCGGCACCTCCCGCGTCAAGCGCGGCATGGCCGAGCAGCTCAAGGGCGGCGTGATCATGGACGTGGTCAACGCCGAGCAGGCGAAGATCGCCGAGGACGCCGGCGCCGTGGCCGTCATGGCCCTGGAGCGGGTCCCCGCGGACATCCGCAAGGACGGCGGCGTCGCCCGCATGTCGGACCCGAACATGATCGAGGAGATCATCGACGCGGTCTCCATCCCGGTGATGGCCAAGTCCCGCATCGGCCACTTCGTCGAGGCCCAGGTCCTGCAGTCCCTCGGCGTCGACTACATCGACGAGTCCGAGGTCCTCACCCCGGCCGACGAGATCAACCACTCCGACAAGTGGGCCTTCACCACCCCCTTCGTCTGTGGCGCCACCAACCTGGGCGAGGCCCTGCGCCGCATCGCCGAGGGCGCGGCCATGATCCGCTCGAAGGGCGAGGCCGGCACCGGCAACGTCGTCGAGGCCGTCCGCCACCTGCGCCAGATCAAGAACGAGATCGCCCAGCTGCGCGGCTACGACAACAACGAGCTGTACGCCGCCGCCAAGGAGCTGCGCGCCCCGTACGAGCTCGTCAAGGAGGTCGCCGAGCTCGGCAAGCTCCCGGTCGTGCTGTTCTCCGCCGGTGGCGTCGCCACCCCGGCCGACGCCGCCCTGATGCGTCAGCTCGGCGCCGAGGGCGTCTTCGTCGGCTCCGGCATCTTCAAGTCCGGCGACCCGGTCAAGCGCGCCGCCGCCATCGTGAAGGCCACCACCTTCTACGACGACCCGAAGGTCATCGCGGACGCCTCCCGCAACCTGGGCGAGGCCATGGTCGGCATCAACTGCGACACCCTCCCCGAGGCCGAGCGCTACGCCTCCCGCGGCTGGTAAGGCACCCCGGAACATGAACAACCCTCCCATCATCGGCGTCCTGGCCCTCCAGGGCGACGTCCGGGAGCACCTGATCGCCCTGGCCGCGGCGGACGCCGTGGCCAGGCCGGTCCGGCGCCCCGAGGAGCTCGCCGAGGTCGACGCCCTGGTCATCCCCGGCGGCGAGTCCACGACGATGTCCAAGCTCGCCGTCCTCTTCGGCATGCTGGAGCCGCTGCGCGAGCGCGTGCGCGCCGGGATGCCGGTGTACGGCACCTGCGCGGGCATGATCATGCTCGCCGACAAGCTCCTGGACGGCCGTGAGGACCAGGAGACGCTCGGCGGCATCGACATGATCGTCCGCCGCAACGCGTTCGGCCGGCAGAACGAGTCCTTCGAGGCGCAGATCGACTTCGAGGGCATCGGGGGCGGCCCCGTCGAGGGCGTCTTCATCCGCGCGCCCTGGGTGGAGTCGGTCGGCGCGTCCGCCGAGGTGCTCGCGACGTACGACGGCCACACGGTGGCCGTGCGCCAGGGCAACGTGCTGGCGACCTCGTTCCACCCGGAGCTCACCGGCGACGACCGCGTCCACGCGTATTTCGTCGACATGGTGCGCGCAAGCGCCTGACGCGGCCCCGGTAGGATCTGAGGCGAACACTGTTGGTTACGCGAAGGAGACAGGCGGATGTCCGGCCACTCTAAATGGGCTACGACGAAGCACAAGAAGGCCGTGATCGATGCCAAGCGCGGCAAGCTCTTCGCGAAGCTGATCAAGAACATCGAGGTCGCGGCCCGCACCGGCGGTGCCGACCCGGACGGCAACCCGACCCTCTTCGACGCCATCCAGAAGGCCAAGAAGAGCTCGGTGCCCAACAAGAACATCGACTCCGCGGTCAAGCGCGGCGGTGGTCTCGAGGCGGGTGGCGTCGACTACGCCACGATCATGTACGAGGGCTACGGCCCGAACGGCGTCGCGGTGCTCATCGAGTGCCTCACCGACAACCGCAACCGTGCCGCGTCCGACGTGCGCGTCGCCATGACCCGCAACGGCGGCTCCATGGCCGACCCGGGCTCGGTCTCGTACCTGTTCAACCGCAAGGGCGTCGTCGTGCTGCCCAAGGGCGAGCTGACCGAGGACGACGTCCTGGAGCACGTGCTCGAAGCGGGTGCCGAGGAGGTCAACGACCTCGGTGAGCAGTTCGAGGTCATCAGCGAGGCCACCGACCTGGTCGCGGTCCGCACCGCGCTCCAGGAGGCGGGCATCGACTACGACTCGGCCGAGTCCAGCTTCGTCCCGACCATGCAGGTCGAGCTGGACGAGGAGGGCGCGCGCAAGATGTTCAAGCTGATCGACGCGCTGGAGGACAGCGACGACGTGCAGAACGTCTTCGCCAACTTCGACGTCAGCGACGAGGTCATGGCGGCGGTCGACGCCTGATCGGCAGCGGCTCCGGCGGGCCGGTGGGGGACACACCCCCGCCGGCCCGCCGCCGTTTGGGCGGCGCTGTCGGTGGCACCCGGTAGCCTGCTCGAACTGGCGACCACAGGGAGGGTGACGTGCGTGTGCTCGGGGTGGACCCGGGGCTGACCCGGTGTGGCGTGGGGGTCGTCGAGGGAACCGCCGGCCGGCCCCTGACCATGCTCGGCGTGGGCGTGGTCCGCACGCCCGCCGACGCGGACACCCCGGTCCGGCTGGTCGGGATCGAGGAGGGCATGGAGGCCTGGCTCGACGAGTACCGGCCCGAACTCGTCGCCGTGGAGCGGGTGTTCAGCCAGCACAACGTCCGTACGGTGATGGGCACCGCCCAGGCCAGCGCGGTCGCCATGCTCTGCGCGGCCCGCCGCGGCATCCCGGTCGCCCTGCACACCCCCAGCGAGGTCAAGGCCGCCGTCACCGGCAGCGGCCGGGCGGACAAGGCCCAGGTCGGCGCGATGGTCACCCGGCTGCTCCGGCTCGACGCCCCGCCCAAGCCGGCCGACGCCGCCGACGCACTGGCCCTCGCCATCTGCCACATCTGGCGCGCCCCCGCGCAGAACCGCCTCCAGCAGGCGGCCGCCGCGCACGCCGCGGGCCGGCGCGGCACGGCGGCGTCCGCCGAGGCCCTCCTGGCCGCCCGCCGGTCCGCCGTCCGCACCCCCGCCGCCGTCCGCACCCCGTCCGCCGTCCGCAGCCCGAAAGGCCCCACCGCATGATCGCCTTCGTCACCGGCCCCGTCGCCGCGCTGGCCCCGACCACGGCCGTGATCGAGGTCGGCGGCGTGGGCATGGCCGTCCAGTGCACCCCCACCACGATCGCCGGCCTCCGGACCGGCGAGCAGGCGCGCCTGGCCACCTCGCTGGTGGTGCGCGAGGACTCCCTCACCCTGTACGGCTTCGCGGACGACGACGAGCGGCAGGTCTTCGAGCTCCTCCAGACCGCCAGCGGCGTCGGACCACGCCTCGCCCAGGCCATGCTCGGGGTGCACAGCCCCGACGCGCTGCGGACGGCGTTCGCCACCGGGGACGAGAAGGCCCTCACGGCGGTGCCGGGGATCGGCAAGAAGGGCGCCCAGAAGCTGCTGCTGGAGCTGAAGGACAAGCTGGGCGCGCCGCTGGGCTCCTCCGGTCTGGTCGGTGCCCAGCGGGTGGCCGCCGGGCCGGCGCCCTGGTCGGAGCAGCTGGCTGCCGCCCTGATCGGCCTCGGGTACGCGTCCCGGGAGGCCGACGCCGCCGTCGAGGCGGTGGCTCCGCAGGCCGAAGCCGCCCTCGCCGCCGGTGGCAGCGCCCCGGTCCCGCAGCTCCTCCGGGCCGCGCTCCAGACCCTCAGCCGCACCCGCTAGCCGCCGGCCGCTGCGCGGGGCCGCTTCCCCACCCCGCCCCTTCCCGAACCGGGGCTCCGCACCGGACCCCGCGCCTCGAACGCCGGCGAGGCTGCAACTGGCCCGAGGGGCATATCCAGCCCCTCCGGCCTTTGAGGAGCTGGGGGTCCCCCCAGCGGTAGCTGGGGGAGGGTGCGGGGGCGGAGCCCCGGGGAACGGACGAGGGGCGGGTAGGGGACTCGCCCCGCAGGGCAACGAACCGCACCCGGCACGGGACCCGCACCCGGCACGGGACCCGCACCGTACGACCACCGCACGACACCGAAAAGGCAGACACCGTGAACTGGGACGAGGACGACGACACCGGCACCGCCGCCGAGCGACTGGTCGGCGCCGCCGCAGACGGCGAGGACAGCGCCGTCGAGGCCGCGCTGCGCCCCAAGGACCTCGACGAGTTCGTCGGCCAGGAGAAGGTCCGCCAGCAGCTCGACCTCGTCCTCAAGGCCGCCCGCCAGCGCGGCGCCACCGCCGACCACGTCCTGCTCTCCGGCGCCCCCGGCCTCGGCAAGACCACCCTCTCGATGATCATCGCGGCCGAGATGGGCGCCCCGATCCGGATCACCTCCGGCCCCGCCATCCAGCACGCCGGCGACCTGGCGGCCATCCTGTCCTCCCTCCAGGAGGGCGAGGTGCTCTTCCTCGACGAGATCCACCGGATGTCCCGGCCCGCCGAGGAGATGCTCTACATGGCGATGGAGGACTTCCGCGTCGACGTGATCGTCGGCAAGGGCCCCGGCGCCACCGCCATCCCGCTGGAGCTCCCGCCCTTCACCCTGGTCGGCGCCACCACCCGGGCCGGCCTGCTGCCCCCGCCCCTGCGCGACCGCTTCGGCTTCACCGGCCACATGGAGTTCTACGCCCCCGAGGAGCTGCAGCGCGTCGTCCACCGCTCCGCCCGCCTGCTCGACGTGGAGATCGACGCCGACGGGGCCGCCGAGATCGCCGGCCGGTCCCGCGGCACCCCCCGCATCGCCAACCGCCTGCTGCGCCGCGTCCGCGACTACGCCCAGGTCAAGGCCGACGGCGTGATCACCCGCGAGATCGCCGCCGCGGCCCTCGGCGTGTACGAGGTGGACGCGCGTGGCCTGGACCGCCTGGACCGCGCCGTGCTGGAGGCGTTGCTGAAGCTCTTCGGCGGCGGCCCGGTGGGCCTGTCCACCCTGGCCGTGGCGGTGGGGGAGGAGCGCGAGACCGTCGAGGAGGTGGCCGAACCCTTCCTGGTCCGGGAGGGACTGCTGGCCCGCACCCCGCGCGGCCGGGTGGCCACCCCCGCGGCCTGGGCCCACCTGGGCCTCGTACCGCCCCGGCAGGCCGGAAGTGGATCAAGCGGACAACAGGGCCTGTTCGGGGCGTGACGGCGCGGAGGGTCGCCTGGTCAGGAACCCGGGTGCCATGCTGGGCGTTGTTCCATCGGTGCGGACTCGCCTAGACTCCGCCGATGCCGACCGTCCGAGGTCGGTGTGCCCACCCCCGTAGAAAATGGCCGCCTCTCCTGCGCGGTCGTGCGAAGGAAACTCCGTCCCGTGAACAATCTCGTGACCTTCCTCCCGTTCATCGTGCTCATCGGGGCCATGTTCCTGATGACCCGCTCCGCCAAGAAGAAGCAGGCGCAGGCGGCATCGATGCGCGACCAGATGACGCCCGGCACCGGTGTGCGCACGATCGGCGGCATGTACGCCACGGTGAAGGAAGTCGGCGACGACACCGTCACCCTCGAGGTCGCCCCCGGCGTCCACGCGGTCTACGCGAAGAACGCCATCGGCGCCGTCCTCGAGGATGCGGAGTACAACCGCATCGTGCACGGCACCGGCGATGATCTGACCATCGACACGCCGGTCGTCCCGGACGACGCGTCCTCCCTCACCGAGGCCGCGGACAAGGCGGACGACACCAAGATCGACCTCGGCAAGTCCGAGGCCGACGGGGACACCCCGGGCACCAAGGACGGCAAGACGGACGGCGAGGCCGACGCGAAGTAAGCCGGCCGACGGGGACCGCGCGGCGCTCACCGGCGCCCGGCGCGGTCCCGGTCAGTGCTCACTTCTGCGGGGGGCAGGCCCCCACAACACTTTCGTGGCCGCCTGAGCGCACACCCGGCGCGGGCGGTTGGACAGGGAGATACGACAAGGTGGCAGCACCGAAGAAGGGCCGACGGCCCACGGGGGCTCAGGGCAGGCCGGGGCGTGCCCTGGCGGTGATCCTGATCGCGATGGTGGCGCTCACCGCGGGGATGTTCATCTCCAAGCAGACGACGCCCCGCCTGGGCATCGACCTGGCGGGTGGCACGACCATCACGCTCAAGGCCAAGAGCGAGCCCGGCAAGCCGAACGCGGTCAACGAGACCAACATGAACACCGCGGTCGGCATCATCGAGCGCCGTGTCAACGGTCTCGGCGTCTCCGAGGCCGAGGTCCAGACCCAGGGCCGCGATCACATCATCGTGAACATCCCCAAGGGGACGAACGAGAAGCAGGCCCGCGAGCAGGTGGGCACCACCGCCCAGCTGTACTTCCGCCCGGTCATGGCGTACGCGCCGGGTGCCCCGGCGGCCCCCGAGCCGACCCCGTCGGCCAGCCCGTCCGGCAAGCCGAAGGCCGAGGGCGGCAAGAGCACCGCCAGCCCGACCCCGAAGGCGAGCGCGAGCTCCCAGGGCCGCGCGGTGCCGGAGGCCCTGAAGGCCCCGAGCCCCACGCCGACGCCGGACGCCTCGAAGAAGGCCGACGACAAGAAGGCCACCCCGGCCCCGACGCCGACCCCGGACGCCGCCACCGGTGACCTCCAGAAGCAGTTCGCCGCACTGGACTGCACCAAGGAGGCCGTGCGGGCCAACGCCGGCAAGAACGCCAAGCCCACCGAGCCCACCGTCGCCTGTGGCCTGAACAACGCCGGCCAGTGGTCCAAGTGGCTCCTCGGCCCCGTCGAGGTCGACGGCCAGGACGTCTCCGACGCCAAGGGTGTCCTCGACCCGCAGCGCGCGATGTGGATCGTCCAGCTGAAGTTCACGGACAAGGGCGCCGACAAGTTCGCCAAGACCACCGGCGCGCTGGCGGCCAAGCAGTCCCCGCAGAACCAGTTCGCCATCGTGCTCGACGGCGAGGTCATCTCCGACCCGTCCGTCAGCACCGCGATCACCGGCGGCAACGCCGAGATCTCCGGCGGCTTCACCCAGCAGTCCGCCCAGGACCTGGGCAACATGCTCTCCTACGGCGCCCTGCCGCTGTCCTTCCAGGAGGACAGCGTCACCACCGTCACCGCCGCGCTCGGCGGCGAGCAGCTGAAGGCCGGCCTCATCGCCGGCGCCATCGGCCTCGCCCTCGTCGTGATCTACCTCGTGGCGTACTACCGGGGCCTGGCGTTCATCGCCATCATCAGCCTCCTGGTCTCCGCGATCCTCACGTACACGATCATGGCGCTGCTCGGCAAGGGCATCGGGTTCGCCCTGAACCTGCCCGCCGTCTGCGGTGCGATCGTCGCCATCGGCATCACCGCGGACTCGTTCATCGTGTACTTCGAGCGGATCCGCGACGAGGTCCGCGAGGGCCGCACCCTGCGCCCGGCCGTCGAGCGCGCCTGGCCGCGTGCCCGGCGCACCATCCTGGTCTCCGACTTCGTGTCGTTCCTGGCGGCGGCCGTGCTGTTCATCGTCACCGTCGGCAAGGTGCAGGGCTTCGCGTTCACGCTGGGCCTGACCACCCTCCTCGACGTGGTCGTGGTCTTCCTCTTCACCAAGCCGATCATGACGCTGCTGGCGCGCACGAAGTTCTTCGCCGACGGCCACCCGTGGTCGGGTCTGGACCCGAAGCGCCTCGGCGCCAAGCCGCCGCTGCGCCGCTCCCGCCGTGCCACCGCCCCTGCCGCTGGCAGCCCCGTCGAACCGAAGGAGGCCTGAGATGTCGAAGCTCGGTAACCTCGGCGCCCGGCTGTACCGAGGCGAGGTCGGCTACGACTTCGTCGGCAAGCGGATGATCTGGTACGCCGTCTCGATCCTGATCACCATCACGGCGATCGTGGCGCTGGCCGTCCAGGGCCTCAACATGGGCATCGAGTTCAAGGGCGGTGCCGTCTTCACCACCCCGAAGACCACCGTGTCGGTGGAGAAGGCCCAGGAGGACGCGGAGACGGCCTCCGGCCACGACGCGATCGTCCAGGAGCTCGGCACCGGCGGTCTGCGCATCCAGATCTCCGGTCTGGACACCGACCAGGCCAACGACGTGAAGACGAAGCTCGCCGCCGACCTCGGGGTCAAGGAGGCGGACATCAACGCCGACCTCGTCGGCCCCAGCTGGGGTGAGCAGATCGCCAACAAGGCGTGGACCGGCCTCGCCGTCTTCATGATCCTCGTGGTGATCTACCTGGCCATCGCCTTCGAGTGGCGGATGGCCGTGGCCGCGCTGATCGCGCTCATCCACGACCTCACCATCACCGTCGGCATCTACGCGCTGGTCGGCTTCGAGGTCACCCCGGGCACGGTCATCGGTCTGCTGACGATCCTCGGTTACTCCCTCTACGACACCGTCGTCGTCTTCGACGGTCTGAAGGAAGCCTCCAAGGACATCACCAAGCAGACCCGCTACACCTACAGCGAGGTCGCCAACCGCAGCCTCAACGGCACGCTGGTCCGCTCGATCAACACCACCGTCGTGGCGCTGCTGCCCGTCGCCGGCCTGCTGTTCATCGGCGGCGGCGTGCTGGGTGCCGGCATGCTCAACGACATCTCGCTGTCGCTGTTCGTCGGCCTCGCGGCCGGCGCGTACTCCTCGATCTTCATCGCCACCCCGCTGGTCGCCGACCTCAAGGAGCGCGACCCGGCGATGAAGGCCCTCCGCAAGCGCGTGCTCGCCAAGCGGGCCGCGGCCGCCGCGAAGGGCGATACCCCGGACGACGCCGACGACGCGGGCGCCGAGGTCGTGGGCCAGGGCGGCCGTACCGCGCGGGCGACGGGACACCGCCGGTGACCGCGGCCGTACGCGAGCTGCTGCTCAGCCGGATCAAGGACGTACCGGACTACCCCAAGCCGGGCGTGGTGTTCAAGGACATCACCCCGCTGCTGGCGGACCCGGAGGCGTTCGGCGCCCTCACCGAGGCCCTCGCCGAGCTGTGCGTACGGCACGGCGCGACGAAGATCGTCGGTCTGGAGGCGCGCGGGTTCATCCTCGCCGCCCCGGTGGCGGTCCGGTCGCGGATCGGCTTCGTGCCGGTCCGCAAGGCCGGCAAGCTGCCCGGCGCGACCCTCCGGCAGGCGTACGAGCTCGAGTACGGCACCGCGGAGATCGAGGTGCACGCCGAGGACCTGGCTCCGGGTGACCGGGTCATGGTCATCGACGACGTGCTGGCCACCGGCGGCACCGCCGAGGCCTCGCTGGAGCTGATCCGGCGGGCCGGTGCCGACGTCGCGGGCGTCGCGGTGCTGATGGAGCTCAGCTTCCTCGCCGGCCGCGCGCGCCTGGAGGACAGCCTGGGCGGGGCCCCGCTGGAGGCCCTGATCGTGGTCTGACGACCGCACTCTCCCGCGGAGCGGCGGGCACCGGACACGTCCGGTGCCCGCCGCTCCCGTGTGAGCGGGGGCCCCCGGGGCTGTCCGCCAGGCGGCCGCGGGGAACGGGCCGGGCCACGGGTCGCTACCATGGGTTTTCCGGACCTGACCGGGGCCCCGGAACCTCCCCCGGACTCCGGGGGGACCCCCAGAGGAGCGCTCTTGCCAGACGAGGTCCAGCCACTCTCCGCCGCGCAGCCCGACAAGCAGGCAGACCCGGCCACGGCGCCCGCCGCCACGCCCCCCGCGGCACCCAAGCCCGTACCGCCGGTTCCGCCCCGGCCGCTGCCGGCCAAGCCCGGCGGTTCGTCCAACCGCGTGCGGGCCCGACTCGCCCGGCTGGGCGTCCAGCGCTCCAACCCGTACAACCCGGTCCTGGAGCCGCTGCTGCGCATCGTCCGCAGCAACGACCCGAAGATCGAGACGGCGACGCTCCGCCAGATCGAGAAGGCCTACCAGGTCGCCGAGCGCTGGCACCGCGGCCAGAAGCGCAAGAGCGGCGACCCGTACATCACGCACCCGCTCGCGGTGACGACGATCCTCGCCGAGCTGGGCATGGACCCGGCCACGCTGATGGCGGGCCTGCTGCACGACACCGTCGAGGACACCGAGTACGGGCTCGACCAGCTCCGCCGCGACTTCGGCGACGCCGTCGCCCTGCTCGTCGACGGCGTCACCAAGCTGGACAAGGTCAAGTTCGGCGAGGCCGCGCAGGCCGAGACGGTCCGCAAGATGGTCGTCGCCATGGCGAAGGACCCGCGCGTCCTGGTCATCAAGCTCGCGGACCGCCTGCACAACATGCGCACCATGCGCTACCTCAAGCGGGAGAAGCAGGAGAAGAAGGCCCGCGAGACCCTCGAGATCTACGCGCCCCTGGCCCACCGCCTGGGCATGAACACGATCAAGTGGGAGCTGGAGGACCTCGCCTTCGCGATCCTCTACCCCAAGATGTACGACGAGATCGTCCGCCTGGTCGCCGAGCGCGCCCCCAAGCGGGACGAGTACCTCGCCGTCGTCACCGACGAGGTCCAGGCCGACCTGCGGGCCGCCCGGATCAAGGCGACCGTCACCGGCCGCCCGAAGCACTACTACAGCGTCTACCAGAAGATGATCGTGCGGGGCCGCGACTTCGCCGAGATCTACGACCTGGTGGGCATCCGCGTCCTCGTCGACACCGTCCGCGATTGCTACGCGGCGCTGGGCACCGTCCACGCCCGCTGGAACCCGGTTCCGGGGCGGTTCAAGGACTACATCGCGATGCCCAAGTTCAACATGTACCAGTCGCTCCACACGACGGTCATCGGGCCCAACGGCAAGCCGGTCGAGCTGCAGATCCGCACCTTCGACATGCACCGCCGCGCCGAGTACGGCATCGCCGCGCACTGGAAGTACAAGCAGCAGACCGTCGCCGGCGCCTCCAAGATCCGCACCGACGTCCCGCAGGCCGCCAAGGGCAGCGCCGGCCAGGACACGGTCAACGACATGGCCTGGCTGCGCCAGCTGCTGGACTGGCAGAAGGAGACCGAGGACCCGGGCGAGTTCCTCGACTCGCTGCGCTTCGACCTCTCCCGCAACGAGGTCTTCGTCTTCACGCCGAAGGGCGACGTCATAGCGCTCCCGGCCGGGGCCACCCCGGTCGACTTCGCCTTCGCCGTGCACACCGAGGTCGGCTACCGGACCATAGGGGCCCGGGTCAACGGGCGCCTGGTCCCGCTGGAGTCCACCCTGGACAACGGCGACCTCGTGGAGGTCTTCACCTCCAAGGCCGAGGGCGCCGGGCCGTCCCGCGACTGGCTGACCTTCGTCAAGTCGCCCCGCGCCCGCAACAAGATCCGAGCCTGGTTCTCCAAGGAGCGCCGCGACGAGGCGATCGAGCAGGGCAAGGACGCCATCGCGCGCGCCATGCGCAAGCAGAACCTGCCGATCCAGCGGATCCTCACCGGCGACTCGCTGGTGACCCTGGCCCACGAGATGCGCTACCCCGACATCTCCTCGCTGTACGCGGCGATCGGCGAGGGACACGTGTCGGCGCAGGCCGTCGTCTCCAAGCTCGTCCAGGCGATGGGCGGCGAGGAGGCCGCGAACGAGGACATCGAGGAGAGCGTCCCGCCGTCGCGCGGCCGCTCCAAGCGGCGCGCGAACGCCGACCCCGGTGTCGTGGTCAAGGGCGTCGAGGACGTGTGGGTCAAGCTGGCCCGCTGCTGCACGCCGGTGCCGGGCGACCCGATCATCGGCTTCGTCACGCGCGGCAGTGGCGTATCGGTTCACCGCGCCGACTGCGTGAACGTCGACTCGCTCTCGCAGCAGCCCGAGCGGATCCTGGAGGTCGAGTGGGCGCCCACCCAGTCCTCCGTCTTCCTGGTCGCCATCCAGGTCGAGGCGCTGGACCGGTCCCGGCTCCTGTCGGACGTCACGCGGGTCCTCTCCGACCAGCACGTCAACATCCTGTCGGCGGCCGTGCAGACCTCCCGCGACCGGGTGGCCACCTCGCGGTTCACCTTCGAGATGGGCGACCCGAAGCACCTGGGCCACGTACTGAAGGCCGTACGCGGCGTGGAGGGCGTCTACGACGTCTACCGGGTCACCTCGGCCCGCAGACCCTAGCCCGCCCGCGGCCGGCGCCCCGCACGGGCGCCGCCGCCCGGACGACACGAGAGGGGCCCCGTACCGCGGTACGGGGCCCCTCTCGTCACTCGGGACGGCGTCCCGGCGGCCCGGTCAGCCGCCGAACTCCTCCAGGCCCTTCAGCGCCTGGTCGAGGAGGGCCTGGCGGCCCTCCAGCTCACGCTGGAGCTTGTCGGCCTTGGCGGTGTTGCCCGCCGCGCGGGCCGCCTCGGCCTGCTCGCGCAGCTTGTCGACGGCCGCCTGCAGCTGACCGGTCAGACCCGCGGCACGCGCACGCGCCTCCGGGTTCGTCCGGCGCCACTCGGCCTCCTCCGACTCCTGGATGGCCCGCTCGACGGCGTGCATGCGGCCCTCGACCTTGGGACGGGCGTCCCGCGGCACGTGGCCGATGGCCTCCCAGCGCTCGTTGATGGACCGGAACGCGGCACGCGCGGCCTTCAGGTCCGTCACCGGCAGGAGCTTCTCGGCCTCGTCGGCCAGCTCCTCCTTGAGCTTCAGGTTCTCCGCCTGCTCGGCGTCGCGCTCGGCGAACACCTCGCTGCGCGCCGCGAAGAAGATGTCCTGCGCCCCGCGGAAGCGGTTCCACAGGTCGTCCTCGGCCTCGCGCTGCGCCCGGCCGGCCGCCTTCCAGTCCGCCATCAGCTCGCGGTAGCGGGCGGCCGTCGGGCCCCAGTCGGTGGAGCCGGAGAGCGACTCGGCCTCGACGACCAGCCGCTCCTTGATCTTGCGGGCGTCCTCGCGCTGGGCGTCCAGGGACGCGAAGTGCGCCTTGCGCCGCTTGGAGAACGCCGAGCGGGCGTGCGAGAAGCGGTGCCACAGCTCGTCGTCCGACTTGCGGTCGAGGCGGGGCAGCCCCTTCCACGTGTCCACCAGGGCGCGCAGCCGCTCGCCCGCGGAGCGCCACTGGTCGCTCTGCGCCAGCTCCTCGGCCTCGGCGACCAGCGCCTCCTTGGCGTGCTTGGCCTCGTCGGTCTGCTTGGCCTTCTGGGCCTTGCGCTCCTCGCGGCGCGACTCGACCGTCTCGACCAGCTTGTCGAGCCGGACGCGCAGCGCGTCGAGGTCGCCGACCGCGTGGTGCTCCTCGACCTGCTGGCGCAGGTGGTCGATCGCCGTCGTCGCGTCCTTGGCGGACAGGTCGGTGGTCCGCACCCGTCGTTCGAGGAGGCCGATCTCGACCACCAGGCCCTCGTACTTGCGCTCGAAGTAGGCCAGGGCCTCCTCAGGGGTGCCCGCCTGCCAGGAGCCGACGACCTGCTCGCCATCGGCAGTACGCACGTACACGGTGCCCGTCTCGTCGACGCGGCCCCACGGGTCGCTGCTCACAGCGCCTCCTCCACCTGATGCCGGGGGTCAGGCCCCCTGGCATCGTCCACAGTTTCCTGGGGCGGGCAGCGCCCGCCCTGCACAACGCCAATCTAGGCGACCGCCGGGCCGCCTGTCCGCATCCGGCGACACGGAATCTCGGCCGTCAGCCCTTGGTGACCGTCGCCTTTTCGATGGTCACTCCCTTTTGCGGCGCTCCGTCCGTCGCACCGCCCGCGACACCGGCCTTCGCGACCTCCTCCACGGCCTTCAGACCGGCCGCGTCGAGCTTGCCGAACGGCGTGTACGTCGGGGGCAGCTTGCTGTCCTTGTAGACCAGGAAGAACTGGCTGCCGCCCGAGCCGGGCTGGCCGGTGTTGGCCATGGCCACGGTGCCGGCCGGGTACGTGACCGTGCCGTCCGCGCCCGCCTTGCCCAGGCCGTCCAGGTTCTCGTCCGGGATCGTGTAGCCCGGGCCGCCGCTGCCGGTGCCCTGCGGGTCGCCGCACTGGAGGACGAAGATGCCGCCCGTGGTCAGCCGGTGGCACTTCGTCCCGTCGAAGTAGGCGGCGTCGGCCAGCGACTTGAACGAGTTCACGGTGCGCGGGGTCTTGGCCGCGTCCATCGTGATGGCGAGGTCGCCCTGGTTCGTCTTGAGGGCGAAGGTGTACTTCGCCTTCCGGTCGACCGCCATCGCCGGCTCCTTCTTCGCCTCCTGCGTGGCCGAGGGCGTGGCGGTCGGGCTCGGCTGGGCCTCGGGCGTGGCGTCGTCCTCCGAGGAGAACGCGCCGGACGCCACGGTCGCCACGACCGCCGCGATCACCACCGCCACCGCGGAGCCGATCACCGCGCCCTTGCGGCGCGCCTTGCGCTGGGCCTCCACCCGGCGCTGCTGCTGCCGCTCGAACTTCTCCCTGGCGTTCTTCCGCCGCTGCTCACTGGTGACCACCGGGTCGTCTCCTTGTGCTCTCACGTGCTGCTGTCCGGGCTGGGTCAGGCCGTACCGTATATGGGTTCGCTGTGTGCTGAGCAGCGCCGGTAGGCTCTGATCTGCCGCAATCCGCCGGCCGCTGTGCCGGCCCGATGACGATCTGAGGACGAACGTGCTCATTGCCGGGTTCCCCGCCGGGGCCTGGGGGACCAACTGCTACGTGGTCGCCCCCGCCGCCGGCGAGGAGTGCGTGATCATCGACCCGGGCCACCAGGCCACCCAGGGAGTCGAGGACACCCTCCGGAAACATCGGCTCAAGCCCGTCGCCGTCGTCCTCACCCACGGCCACATCGACCATGTCGCCTCGGTGGTTCCGGTCTGCGGGGCGCACGACGTGCCCGCCTGGATCCACCCCGAGGACCGCTACATGATGAGCGACCCGGAGAAGGCGCTGGGCCGTTCCATCGGGATGCCGCTGATGGGCGAGCTGACCGTGGGGGAGCCGGACGACCTCCGCGAGCTCACCGACGGCAGCGAGCTGAAGCTGGCCGGTCTGGACTTCACCGTCGCGCACGCGCCCGGTCATACCAGGGGGTCGGTGACCTTCCGGATGCCCGAGCTCGCGGACGTGCCGTCCGTGTTCTTCTCGGGCGACCTGCTGTTCGCCGGCTCCATCGGACGCACCGACCTGCCCGGCGGCTCCCACGCCGAGATGCTCGAGTCGCTGGCCCGCGTGTGCCTGCCGCTCGACGACTCGACCGTGGTGCTGTCCGGCCACGGCCCCCAGACCACCATCGGCCGCGAGCGCGCGACCAACCCGTACCTCCGGGAAGTCGCCGCCGGCCTGGGAGACGGCACCGCCGCCCCACGACGAGGAATGTGACGAGAGTTTCGTGAGCACCTTCAAGGCCCCCAAGGGCACGTACGACCTGATCCCGCCGTACTCGGCGAAGTACCTGGCGGTGCGCGAGGCCATCTCCGGCCCGCTCCGCACGTCCGGCTACGGCTACATCGAGACCCCCGGCTTCGAGGACGTCGACCTCTTCGCCCGCGGCGTCGGCGAGTCCACGGACATCGTGACCAAGGAGATGTACGCCTTCGAGACCAAGGGCGGCGACAGGCTCGCCCTGCGTCCCGAGGGCACCGCCTCGGTGCTGCGCGCGGCCCTGGAGGCCAGCCTGCACAAGCAGGGCAACCTGCCGGTCAAGCTCTGGTACTCGGGCTCGTACTACCGCTACGAGCGCCCGCAGAAGGGCCGCTACCGCCACTTCTCGCAGGTCGGCGCCGAGGCGATCGGCGCCGAGGACCCCGCCCTGGACGCCGAGCTGATCATCCTGGCCGACCAGGCGTACCGCTCGCTGGGCCTGCAGAACTTCCGCATCCTGCTGAACTCGCTGGGCGACAAGGAGTGCCGCCCGGTCTACCGCGAGGCGCTCCAGACCTTCCTGCGCGGCCTCGACCTGGACGAGGAGACCCTGCGCCGGGCGGAGATCAACCCGCTGCGGGTGCTGGACGACAAGCGCGCCGACGTCCAGAAGCAGCTCGTGGACGCGCCGCTGCTGCGGGACTACCTGTGCGACGCGTGCACGGCGTACCACGAGGAGGTGCGCGCGCTGGTCACCGCGGCGGGCGTGGTCTTCGAGGACGACGCGAAGCTGGTGCGCGGCCTGGACTACTACACCCGTACGACCTTCGAGTTCGTGCACGACGGCCTGGGCTCGCAGTCCGCGGTCGGCGGCGGCGGCCGCTACGACGGCCTGTCCGAGATGATCGGCGGCCCCGCGCTGCCGTCCGTCGGGTGGGCGCTGGGCGTGGACCGCACCGTGCTGGCCCTGGAGGCCGAGGGCGTGGAGCTGGACATCCCGGCCGCCACGGCCGTGTTCGCCGTCGCCATCGGCGAGGAGGCCCGCCGACTGCTGTTCGGCAAGGTCACCGAGCTGCGCCGGGCCGGGGTCGCGGCCGACTTCGCGTACGGCGGCAAGGGCCTCAAGGGCGCCATGAAGGACGCGAACCGCAGCGGCGCGCGGCTGACCGTGGTCGCCGGCGAGCGCGACCTCGCCGAGGGCGTCGTCCAGCTCAAGGACATGGAGTCCGGCGAGCAGACCGCGGTGCCGGTCGCGGACCTGGTGGCGGCCGTCCGCGCGAAGCTGGCCTGACGCCGGCCGGCCGGAAGGCCGGCGCGACACCGACCGGACGCCGGAGGGCCCGCCGCGAGCGGCGGGCCCTCCGGCGTCCGTGCGTCTACAGCAGGCCCTCGCGCAGGGCGGTGGTCACGGCCGCCGTGCGGTCGTCCACGCCCAGCTTGCCGAAGATCCGCAGCAGGTGGGTCTTGACCGTGGACTCCGCGACGTACAGGCGCCGGCCGACCTCGGCGTTGGTCAGGCCGTCCGCGACCAGCCGCAGCACCGCCACCTCGCGGTCCGAGAGCCGGGGCCGCTCCGGCTTCGCCCGCAGCCGGTCCACCAGGCGGCCCGCGACCGTGGGGGCCAGCACCGTCTCGCCGCGCACGGCCGCCCGTACCGCCTCGGCCAGCTCACCGCGGGCCAGGTCCTTGAGCAGGTAGCCGGCGGCGCCGGCCTCCACCGCCCGCAGGATGTCGCGGTCCGTCTCGTACGTCGTGAGGACCACCACCCGGCAGGGCAGGCCCGCCGCGGTGATCCGGCCGGTCGACTCGACCCCGTCGCCGCCCGGCATCCGCAGGTCCATCAGCACGATGTCCGGCCGGAGTTCGGCGGCCAGGGCCTCCGCCTGGGGGCCGCTGGCGGCCTCGCCGACCACTTCCAGGTCCGGTTCGGCGCTGAGCATGCCGCGCAGGCCCTCCCGTACCACGGGGTGGTCGTCGGCGAGCACGATGCGGATCACGGGGCACTCCCGGGGTCGGTCGGCAGGGTGACGGAGACGGTGGTGCCCAGGCCGGGGGCACTGGTCACGGACGCGGTGCCGCCCGCCTCCGCGGCGCGGGCGCGCAGGCCGCGCAGGCCGAACCCGCGGGCCGGGGCGTCCGGCGCGAAGCCGCGGCCCCCGTCCCGTACCGACACCGTCAGTTCGTGGTCACCGTAGGCGAGCGAGAGCCGGACCGCGGCGCCGGGGCCCGCGTGCTTGGCGGCGTTGGCCAGCGCCTCCTGGCAGGTGCGCAGGGCCACCACCTCCAGGGCGGGCGGCAGCGGCCGCACCGGGCCGGTGACGGCGACCGCGGCCGGCGGTTCGTGCCGGGCGGCCAGCCGCCGTACCGCCTCGGGCAGCGAGCCGCCGTCCAGGTCGGCCGGCGCGCCGCCGGCGACCAGGGCCCGCGCCTCGGCGAGGTTCTGCCGGGCGGTGACCGCCATCAGTTCCAGGTGGCGGCGGGCCTCCGGCAGGTCGTGGTCGAGCTCGGACTGCACGGCCTGGACGAGCATCAGCAGGCTCGTGAAGCCCTGGGCCAGCGTGTCGTGGATCTCCCGCGACATCCGCTCCCGCTCGGCCAGCGCGCCGCGCTCCGCGGAGAGCCGGGCCACCTCCTCCCGGCGGGCCTCCAGCTCGGCGATGAGGCGCGCGCGGTCCCTGCTCTGCTCGATGATCCGGATGATCCAGCCGCCGAAGAAGGCGGAGAAGACCAGGGTCACCACGGCGAACACGGAGTTGAAGAAGACCACGTGGGCCGGGGGACGCCAGATCAGGGCCCAGCCGGCGACCGGTACGAGGTTCAGCACGGCGGACGCGGCCATCGCCCGGCGCAGCGACAGCAGCATGAAGCAGTGCGGTGCCAGGGCGAAGGTGGCCAGCCGGGTCTCGCCGGCCAGGAACCCGGCGGGCAGGAACAGGGCCATCGCCCCCGCGAGGTACACCGTCGAGCGCCGCAGGTCCTCCCCCTCGCCGAGGATCGCCGGCCGCCCCACCACCGCGTACCAGGGCACCAGGAGGGCCAGCAGGCCCACGGCGGTGAGCCGGTACGGGGCGGGCGGTTCGGCGGCCCCGAGCAGGAACACCGCGGTCGCGGCCCAGACGACCGCGAAGTAGAGGTCCCAGGGCCGGAACGCGCGCTCCCACACGTGGGCGTCGCGCGCTCCCGCGCTCCCGGCGAACTCCGTCAGCCGTCGCGGCGGTTCTTCCACGTGAAGGTGAGCAGACACAGCACCAATCCTCCGACGCACCAGGCGCCCAGCACCAGGGCGATCCGTCCGTACTCCCAGCTCCCCGCCTGCTCCAGCACGGCGGCCGACTCCGGCAGGAACACCCCGCGGAAGCCCTGGCACATCCACTTCAGGGGGAACAGGGCGCCGATGTTCAGCAGCCAGTCGGGCAGCGAGCCGACCGGGATGTACACCCCGGAGACGAACTGCAGCACCAGGAAGGGCAGGACGACCACGGAGGTGGCGCTCTTGCCGGAGCGGGGCAGGCTGCTGATCGCGATGCCGAGGAGCGCGCAGCCGGTCAGGCCGAGGGCGAACACCCAGCCGAACGTCAGCCACTTGGCGGTGGTGCCCGGCAGGTCGAGGCCGAACAGCGCGGTGCCCACGCCGAGCAGCAGCGCGGTCTCGGCCAGCCCGGTGACCAGCACCAGCCAGACCTTGCCCAGGAAGTACGCGGCCGGCGGCATCGGCGTGCCGCGCAGCCTGCGCAGCACCTTCTCGTCGCGCTCGATGGCGATGGAGATGCCCAGCGACTGGAACGAGACGGACATGACGCCCGCGGCGACCATGCCGGCCGCGTACAGCTGGGAGGCGGTGATGTCGGTGCCCTCCACCTGGTCCCGGAAGATCGAGGCGAACAGGGCCAGGAACACCACGGGGAAGGCGAAGGTGAAGATCACCTGGTCGCGCTGGCGGAAGAACTGGCGCAGCTCCAGGACGCCCCGGGCGAGGCCCAGGGTCCAGGCGCCGGGCAGGGCGCGGGCGGTGGCCTCCGGAGAGGTCGCGGCCGGGGCGGCGGCGGTGGTCATCGGACGTCCTTCCGGGTGAGGGGGCCGGCCGGGGCGGCCGGGGGGTCGGCGGGGCCCTGCTGCCCGGTCAGGCGCAGGTACACGTCCTCGAGCGTGGGGCGGGTCACGCGCAGCCCCGGGACCTCGCCGTCGAAGCGGGCCGAAAGCTCGGCCACGGTCCGGGTCGGGGTGTCCGTCTCGACGGAGCGGGACGCGCCGTCCGGGCCCTCGGTCCACTCGACGGTGGCGCCGGTGCCGAACCGGCGGCGCAGCGCGGCCGGTTCGCCCTCGGCGACGACCCTCCCGCCGGCCACCACCGCGAGCCGGTCGGCCAGGGCCTCGGCCTCCTCCAGGTAGTGGGTGGTGAGCAGGATGGTCGTGCCCTCGTCCGCCAGCTGCCGGATCAGCTCCCAGAACTGCCGCCGGGCGGCCGGGTCGAAGCCGGTGGTCGGCTCGTCGAGGAGCAGCAGCCGCGGGCCGCCGATGACGCCGAGCGCCACGTCGAGGCGGCGGCGCCGGCCTCCGGAGAGGCCCTTGACCCGCCGGTCCGCCTCGGCCTCCAGACCGACCAGGGCGATCACCTCGCGCGGGTCGCGCGGCGCCGGGTAGTAGCGCGCGAAGTGCTCGACGGTCTCCCGTACCGTCAGCTCGGCCGGGGCCGACTCGTCCTGCCAGACGATGCCCACCTTGGAGCGCCAGGCCCGGCCGGCCGTCGCGGGGTCCGCGCCGAGGACGGCGACCTCGCCGCCGTCGCGGTCGCGGTGGCCCTGGAGGATCTCCACCGTCGTGCTCTTGCCGGCGCCGTTGGGGCCGAGGAGGCCGAAGACCTCGCCCTGCCGGATCGTCAGGTCCAGGCCGTCGACGGCCCGGACCTCCCCGTACTGCTTGCGCAGTCCGCGTACTTCCACTGCCAGAGTTGTCATGTCCGACAGCCTGGCGGGCGGGTGGCCGGAACGGTCCCCCCGGCCGGACGGACTCGTGTCCACCGAACGGTGGACAGCGGGGCCCGTGCGGCACAATGACCTTGCTCCTACGGGCCGGACGACCGATGACGGGAAACGAACGACGCCATGACCACCACAGCTGAGAAGACCACGCGGACCGTCGGCGGGAGCAGGGCGCTGGCGTGGCTGCTGGTGATCACCGGGGCCGCGGGCCTGCTGGCCTCCTGGGTGATCACGATCGACAAGTTCAAGCTCCTGGAGGACCCGAACTTCACCCCGGGGTGCAGCCTCAACCCCGTGGTGGCGTGCGGCAACATCATGAAGAGCGACCAGGCGTCGGCCTTCGGCTTCCCGAACCCGATGCTGGGCCTCGTCTCCTACGCCGTCGTGGTCTGCGTCGGCATGAGCCTGCTGGCCGCGGCGAGCTTCCGGCCCTGGTACTGGCTGACCCTCAACGCGGGCACCCTCTTCGGCGTGGGGTTCTGCACCTGGCTGCAGTACCAGTCGCTGTACGTCATCAGCTCGCTGTGCCTGTGGTGCTGCCTGGCCTGGGTCGCCACGATCTTCATGTTCTGGTACGTCACCGCGCACAACATCCGCGAGGGGCTGCTGCCGGCTCCCGCCTGGCTGCGGAACTTCCTGGCCGAGTTCACCTGGGTGCTGCCCGTGCTGCACGTCGGGATCATCGGGATGCTGATCCTGACCCGCTGGTGGGACTTCTGGACCTCCTGAGCCCCGGGGTGGACCGCCTGAGCCCCGGGGCCGCCCCCGTCTGCCGGGGCGCCGCCTCCGTGGCCGGCCGGGCGGCCACCGGGCCGGGCCTGATTGTCGGCGGCCTGCCCTAGGCTTTCAGGCGTGGAACCCGATCTGTTCACCGCCGCCGCCGAGGAGCGCCAGGAGAAGGACCCGGCGAGCTCCCCGCTCGCCGTCCGCATGCGCCCGCGCACCCTGGACGAGGTCGTCGGCCAGCAGCACCTGCTCAAGCCCGGCTCGCCGCTGCGGCGGCTGGTGGGGGAGGGACAGGGCGGCCCGGCCGGAGCCTCCTCCGTGATCCTGTGGGGCCCGCCCGGCATCGGCAAGACCACCCTGGCGTACGTGGTCAGCCAGGCCACCCAGAAGCGCTTCGTGGAGCTGTCCGCGATCACCGCGGGCGTCAAGGAGGTACGGGCGGTCATCGAGGGCGCCCGGCGCGCGGCCGGGGGGTACGGCAAGGAGACGGTCCTCTTCCTCGACGAGATCCACCGCTTCAGCAAGGCCCAGCAGGACTCGCTGCTCCCGGCCGTCGAGAACCGCTGGGTCACGCTGATCGCGGCGACCACGGAGAACCCGTACTTCTCGGTCATCTCCCCGCTGCTCTCCCGCTCGCTGCTGCTCACGCTGGAGCCGCTCACCGACGACGACCTGCGCGGCCTGATGCGGCGCGCGCTCACGGAGGAGCGGGGGCTCGGCGGCGCGGTCACGCTGCCGGAGGACGCCGAGGCGCACCTGCTGCGGATCGCGGGCGGGGACGCGCGGCGCGCCCTGACCGCGCTGGAGGCGGGCGCGGGCTCCGCGATCGCCAAGGGCGAGGACGAGATCACGCTCCAGACCGTGGAGGAGGCCGTCGACCGCGCGGCGGTCCGGTACGACAAGGACGGCGACCAGCACTACGACGTGGCCAGCGCGCTCATCAAGTCCATCCGGGGCTCGGACGTGGACGCGGCGCTGCACTACCTCGCGCGGATGATCGAGGCGGGGGAGGACCCGCGGTTCATCGCCCGGCGGCTGATGATCTCGGCCAGCGAGGACATCGGGCTGGCCGACCCGACGGCGCTGCCGACGGCGGTGGCCGCGGCCCAGGCGGTGGCGATGATCGGCTTCCCGGAGGCGGCGCTGACCCTCTCGCACGCGACGATCGCGCTGGCGCTGGCCCCGAAGTCGAACACCGCCACCACGGCGATAGGCGCCGCGCTCGCCGACGTCCGCGCCGGCCTGGCGGGGCCGGTGCCGGCGCACCTGCGCGACGGCCACTACAAGGGCGCGGCGAAGCTGGGCCATGCGCAGGGGTACGTGTACCCGCACGACGTGCCGGGCGGGATCGCGGCGCAGCAGTACGCGCCGGACGCGGTGGCGGGCCGGCGGTACTACGAGCCGACCCGGTACGGGGCGGAGGCGCGGTACGCGGACGTGGTCGAGCGGGTGCGGGGGCGCCTGCGCGGCGAATGAGGGCCCCGGCCCCGTGCCGGGTGCGGGTCCCCGCCCTGCGGGGCGGGTCCCTCCCCGGACCCCCGCCCTTCCACCGCCGGAGGGGCCGACGGCGCGGGGTCGGGGGCGGAGCCCCGGTTTCGGGAAGGGGCGCGGTGGGGAACCGCTCAGCGCATGCGTCTGCGTTCAGCCCTCGTTGCCGTAGTCCTCGCAGCCCTGGCCGGCGGGTGCCACCAGCGGGGTGACCCGGACGCCGCAAGGGCGAGCGCGGCGGCGCTCGTGGCACGCGTGCCGCCGGCCGGCAAGGGGTTCCCACCCGAGGCCGCGACGGCCAGGGGCCGGCTGGCCGGCCTCACGGTCGCGTGGGGGAAGAACTGGCAGACGTACCGCCGCGCCGCGTTCGGCCCGGCCTGGTCCGACGACACCGACGCGCCCGGCGGGCGCAACGGGTGCGACACCCGGGACGACGTCCTGCGCCGGGACCTGAAGGAGCTGAGGGAGGGCGACCGCAATCCCTGCGTCGTGCTCTCCGGGGTGCTCGACGACCCCTACACCGGCAAGCGCCTGCCGTACAGCCACCGCAGGGCGTCCCGGATCCAGACCGACCACGTCGTCGCGCTCGGCGCGGCCTGGCGGGCCGGGGCGTACGCGTGGACCCCGGAGCGGCGGCTGGCGTACGCCAACGACCTGGACGTCCTGCTCGCGGTCGACAAGCAGACCAACCAGGACAAGGGCAGCAGGACCGCCGACAAGTGGCGCCCGCCGCGGCGGGACTACTGGTGCGAGTACGGGCGGCGGTACACCGGGATCAAGCACAAGTACGGGCTGACGGTCACCCCGCCGGAGAAGCTCGCGCTGGAGGAACTGCTCGCCGCCTGCCCGCCCGCCTGAGGGCCGGCCGTGGCCGCGGGGGTCAGGCCGACGCCGCCTCGAAGAGCGTGTGCATCGCGCGCCGCAGGCCGCACACGTCCCGGACCGGCTCCGGGAAGTCGAAGCGCGCGTCGAAGGGCCGGTCGCCGGTGAAGCGGATCCGCAGCCCGAAGCGGTCCAGCGCCAGCGGCACCGCCCGGCGGCCCCCCGCCTCGGCCTCGCGCGCGCCGAGCAGCCCGCAGAGCCCGCCCACCCGCTCGCCGTGGGCCGCGTGCAGGTGCTGGAGCAGCTCCGCCTCGTGCGCGGCCAGCGGGTCCGGGGCGGCCCCGGCCAGGGCGTCGGGGTCCACGTACTCCGTGCCCCACAGGTCGTCCACGCCGATCTCCCCGACCTCCAGGCGCAGCAGCATCCACGCCGGGCGGCCGTACGCACCCGGCGCGGGGTCCGGGTGGAGGGCCTCCCCGAGACCCAGCAGCTCGCCCACCGGCTGCCGCTCGGCCAGCAGCATCGCGGCCGCCGCCCGCTCCTCCCCGCGCACCGGGGTGAGCCACCCGGCGAGCCACGCGCGGCCCCGGATACGATGGGGCACGGACACCGGCGCCACGTCCGTGATCTCGATCACGGCGGTGAGGTCGTCGTCCTGGGCGTGAGCGGCCGCCCTGGCAGCCGCGCTCTCCCCTGGAACCAGGAGGAGCACGTCCCCGTCCGGGGTGACGGTCCGCGCGACCGGCACCCCTGTCCCCGGCTCTTCGGACCCGTACGCGCCCCGCGCGTCACGAGCACCCGGCAGAGTGAGGGATACTGAGGCGTTGGACTCAACGAGGGTTCGTACGCGCTCGGCTCCGGTGGGCTGTCGAGCGCCTTCCCTGGGACGCGGCTGACCTTGCCTACCGTCGTCGTCAGCGGACGTGGATTGGTTCTCGTCCGAACTGCGATGCGCACTGGGCAGGGGGATCCCATGTGGTCGAGACATTACGTCCTCCTCGAATAAGGTAAGGCTCACCTAACTTACATGGAGGTAGGTTCCTCGTGAACCAGGCACGACCCAAGGTCAAGAAGTCTCGCGCCCTCGGCATCGCCCTGACGCCGAAGGCCGTCAAGTACTTCGAGGCTCGCCCCTACCCGCCGGGCGAGCACGGCCGTGGCCGCAAGCAGAACTCGGACTACAAGGTCCGTCTGCTGGAGAAGCAGCGTCTGCGCGCGCAGTACGACATCTCCGAGAAGCAGATGGCCCGCGCGTACGACCGCGCGAAGAAGGCCGAGGGCAAGACGGGCGAGGCGCTGGTCGTCGAGCTCGAGCGTCGCCTCGACGCCCTGGTGCTGCGTTCGGGCATCGCCCGCACCATCTACCAGGCCCGCCAGATGGTCGTTCACGGCCACATCGAGGTCAACGGTGCGAAGGTCGACAAGCCGTCGTTCCGCGTCCGTCCCGACGACGTCGTGACGGTCCGCGAGCGCAGCCGCGACAAGCACCCGTTCCAGGTCGCCCGTGAGGGTGGCTACGCGGGTGAGGGCGAGACCCCTCGCTACCTGCAGGTCAACCTGAAGGCCCTGGCCTTCCGCCTGGACCGTGACCCGAACCGCAAGGAAATCCCGGTCATCTGCGACGAGCAGCTCGTCGTCGAGTACTACGCCCGCTAAGCCTCCGCGCGCGTAGGGGTGGCCCCGGCGGCGACGCCGGGGGAACCCACGGACTGGTCAGGCCCGCCGACTCCCCTCACGGGAGCCGGCGGGCCTGTTCCGTTGTACGGCCCCGCCGGCCCGCGGCGTCGGCAGCGCCACCCGCCCCCGGGCCGGCCCGCGCAGCGCCCGCGCGGCCAGCGCGTCCGCGTCCAGCGTCCGGCCCTCGGCCGCCAGGGCCGCGTACCGCTGCTCGCCCAGCGCCTCGCCCGCCTGCTCCCGGCAGGCCAGCCGCGGGCCGTTGAAGTACCCCGAGCCGAACAGCCGCAGGCCCACCGAGTCCCACAGCCGGTCCGCCGCGCCCTGGAGCACCGCGGCCTCCGCCGGATCGCCCTCGGTGGCCGTCAGCAGCGCCAGCAGCTCCACCGCCAGCACCAGGCCCAGCAGGTCGTGGAAGGCGTGGTTGATCGTCACGCACTCGCCGAGCAGCGCCCGCGCCCCCGGCAGGTCGCCCGCGCCCAGCGCCGCGTACCCCAGCACGTACAGCGCGTACGCCTTCGCCCACCGCTCCCCGTGGTCCTCGCAGATCTCCCGGACCTCGTGGCACAGCCGCAGCGCACCCGCCATGTCGCCCTGGAAGGCCAGCGCCAGCGCCAGCTCGACCTGGCACATCAGGACGTTGCTGTTCAGCTCACCGACCTCGCGGTACTGCTCCAGCGCCGCCCCGAACAGCTCCCCGGCCCGCTCCACCTCGTCCGAGACCAGCGCCAGGCAGCCCAGCCGGTGCACCGCGTACGCCATCGCCACCGGGTTCCCGGCCGCCGCGGCACCGTCCCGGCACTCGTGCAGCGCCGCGAGCGCGGCCACCGGGTCGCCCTGCAGGGCCGCCACGTACCCCAGCACCCACAGCGCCTTCAGCCGCGAGCCGTCGTGGTCCGCCGTCACCTCCAGCGCCCGGTCCAGCCAGTGCCGCCCCTCCGCCAGCCCTCCGCAGCCCGCCCAGTAGAACCACAGCGTGCCCGCCAGGTACTGGCCCAGGTGGCCGTCCTCCGGGTCGTCCAGGCAGCACTCCAGGGCCAGCCGCAGGTTCGGCAGCTCCGTGTCCACCCGCGCGGCCACCTCCGCCTGCCGCGGGCTGAACCAGTCCAGCTCGCACCAGGTCGCCAGTCCCATGTACCAGTCCCGGTGCCGCCGCCGCAGCCGTTCGGCCTCGCCCTGCGCCGCCAGCCAGCCCGCCCCGTACTCCCGTACGGTGTCCAGCATCCGGTAGCGGACCCCGGCCGGACCCTCCTCGCGGACCAGCAGCGACTGCGCCAGCAGCTCGCCGACGACGTCCAGCACGTCGTCCTGGGGCAGCTCGGGCCCCCCGCACACGTACTCCGCCGCGTCGAGGTCGAACTGCCCCGCGAACACCGACAGCCGGGCCCACAGCAGCCGCTCCTTCGGGGTGCACAGCTCGTGGCTCCAGCCGATCGCCGTACGCAGCGCCTGGTGGCGCGGCAGCGCGCCGCGCGCCCCGCCGGTCAGCAGCCGGAACCGGTCCTCCAGGCGGGTGAGCACCTGCCCCACGGACAGGCTCCGCAGCCGCCCGGCCGCCAGCTCCACCGCCAGCGGGATCCCGTCGAGGCGGCCGCACAGCTCCGCCACCGCCTCCCGGTTGGCCTCCGTCAGGGCGAAGCCGGGCACCACCGCCCCGGCCCGCGCCGCCAGCAGCTCCGCCGCCTCCGGCCCCGCCATCGGGGCGAGCGGGAAGCACTGCTCGCCGTCCAGGCACAGCGGCCTGCGGCCCACCGCCAGCACCCGCAGCCCCGGCGCCCGGCGCAGCAGCTCCCGCACCAGCTCCGCGCACGCGTCCACCAGCTGCTCGACGCCGTCCAGCACCAGCAGCGCCCGGCGGCCGGCCAGGTGCTCGGCCAGCACCTCGCGCGGCGCCCGCGCGGTGTGGTCCGTGAGGCCCAGCGCCTCCGACACGGCGTGGTCCAACAGCGCCGGGTCGCGGACGGCGGACAGCTCCGCCAGCCACACCCCGTCGCAGTAGCGTTCCTGCACCTGGCGGGCGGCCCTCAGGGCCAGCCGGGTCTTCCCCACGCCGCCGACACCGGTCACCGTCACCAGCCGCGAGGCCTCCAGCAGCCGCCCCAGCTCGGCGAGTTCGGGACCCCGCCCGAAGAAGCCGTTCAGCTCCGAGGGAAGATTGCCGTACGTGCTTGCTCGCATGGGACACGGAGCGTACTGCTCCGGATGCGCTGCGTACAAGGCGCTCGTCGAACCCCGGAATTCCGGTACGGCGGCGTACCCCCGGCGCGATAGGGTCGGGGCACGGCTTTTTCGTTTTTCGATGTGTTCTTCGATCAGGGAGCGGTGCACGTGTCCGGTGGAGAGGTGGCCGGGATCATCGTGGCCGTCTTCTGGGCGATCCTGGTCTCGTTCCTCGCCGTGGTGCTGGCGAGGCTGGCCCAGACGCTCAGGGCGACCACCCGGCTCGTGGCGGACGTGACCGAGCGCGCGGTGCCGCTGCTGGCCGACGCCTCCACGACCGTGCGCTCCGCCCGCACCCAGCTCGACAAGGTCGACGCCATCACCAGCGACGTCCAGGAAGTCACCTCCAACGCCTCCGCGCTCTCCTCGACCGTCGCCTCCGCCTTCGGCGGCCCGCTGGTCAAGGTCGCCGCCTTCGGCTACGGCGTGCGCAAGGCGCTGGGCCGTACGGAGGAGGTGCCCGCCCGGGCGACCCGGCGTACGGTGATCGTCGGACGGACCGTACCCGCGGCCCGGCGCCGGAAGCAGAAGGACTGAGATCGCGATGTTCCGCCGTACCTTCTGGTTCACCGCAGGTGCCGCAGCGGGCGTGTGGGCCACCACCAAGGTCAACCGCAAGCTCAGGCAGCTGACCCCCGAGAGCCTCGCCGCGCAGGCCGCGGACAAGGCCGTCGAGGCGGGCCACCGCCTCAAGGACTTCGCCCTCGACGTCAAGGCCGGCATGGCCCAGCGCGAGGACGAACTGAACGACGCACTCGGGCTGCGCCAGGCCCCGGACCAGGTCCAGGCGCTGCCCGCCCCGCGACGGCGTGCGGAGATCGAGACCCCGCCCGCCGCCCGCGGCCGCAAGCAACACCCCCGACTGAATTCGTACAACCGGAATGAGGACCACTGATGGAGTCGGCTGAAATCCGCCGCCGCTGGCTGAGCTTCTTCGAGGAGCGCGGTCACACCGTCGTCCCTTCGGCGTCGCTCATCGCCGACGACCCGACTCTGCTGCTGGTCAACGCGGGCATGGTGCCGTTCAAGCCGTACTTCCTCGGTGAGACCAAGCCCCCGGCGCCGCGGGCCACGAGCGTGCAGAAGTGCGTCCGCACGCCCGACATCGAAGAGGTCGGCAAGACCACCCGCCACGGCACGTTCTTCCAGATGTGCGGCAACTTCTCCTTCGGCGACTACTTCAAGGAAGGCGCCATCAAGTACGCCTGGGAGCTCCTCACGACTCCCGTGGCGGACGGCGGCTACGGCCTGGAGCCGGAGAAGCTCTGGATCACCGTCTACCTCGACGACGACGAGGCCGAGACGATCTGGCGCGACGTGATCGGCGTCCCCGCCGAGCGCATCCAGCGCCTGGGCAAGAAGGACAACTTCTGGTCCATGGGCGTCCCGGGCCCCTGCGGCCCCTGCTCCGAGATCAACTACGACCGCGGCCCCGAGTTCGGCGTCGAGGGCGGCCCGGCCGTCAACGACGAGCGGTACGTGGAGATCTGGAACCTGGTCTTCATGCAGTACGAGCGCGGCGCCGGCGAGGGCAAGGAGGACTTCCCGATCCTCGGCGACCTGCCCTCCAAGAACATCGACACCGGTCTCGGCCTGGAACGCCTCGCGATGATCCTGCAGGGCGTGCAGAACATGTACGAGACCGACACCCTGCGCGTCGTCATGGACAAGGCCACCGAGCTGACGGGCGTCCGCTACGGCGCCGCGAAGGACACGGACGTCTCGATGCGCGTGGTCGCCGACCACATGCGCACCTCCGTGATGCTCATCGGCGACGGCGTGACCCCGGGCAACGAGGGCCGCGGCTACGTGCTGCGCCGCATCATGCGCCGCGCCATCCGCAACATGCGCCTCATGGGCGCCACCGGCCCCGTGGTCAAGGACCTCATCGACGTCGTCATCGACACGATGGGCCGGCAGTACCCGGAGCTGATCACCGACCGCAAGCGGATCGAGACCGTCGCGCTCGCCGAGGAGGCCGCGTTCCTCAAGGCCCTCAAGGGCGGCACGAACATCCTCGACACCGCGGTGACCGAGACCAAGGCCGCCGGCGGCACGGTCCTCTCGGGCGACAAGGCGTTCCTGCTCCACGACACCTGGGGCTTCCCGATCGACCTCACCCTGGAGATGGCCGCCGAGCAGGGCCTCTCCGTGGACGAGACCGGCTTCCGCCGCCTGATGCAGGAGCAGCGCGACCGCGCCAAGGCCGATGCCAAGGCCAAGAAGACCGGCCACGCGGACATGTCCGCCTACCGCGAGATCGCCGACGGTTCCGGCGGCACCGAGTTCACCGGCTACGCCACCACCCAGGGCGAGGCCACCATCGTCGGCCTGCTGGTCAACGGCGTCTCCGCGCCCGCCGCCTCCGAGGGCGACGAGGTCGAGGTCGTCCTCGACCGCACCCCCTTCTACGCCGAGGGCGGTGGCCAGCTCGCCGACCAGGGCCGCATCAAGCTCGACTCCGGCGCCGTCATCGAGGTCCGCGACGTCCAGCAGCCGGTCCCGGGCGTCTCGGTCCACAAGGGCTCCGTCCAGGTCGGCGAGGTGACGGTCGGCGCCTCCGCGTACGCCGCCATCGACGTCAAGCGCCGCCGGGCCATCGCCCGTGCCCACTCGGCCACCCACCTGACCCACCAGGCGCTGCGCGACGCCCTCGGCCCGACGGCCGCCCAGGCCGGCTCCGAGAACTCGCCCGGCCGCTTCCGCTTCGACTTCGGCTCCCCGAACGCCGTCCCCGGCACGGTCCTGACCGACGTCGAGCAGAAGATCAACGAGGTGCTCTCCCGCGAGCTCGACGTCACCGCCGAGATCATGAGCATCGACGAGGCGAAGAAGCAGGGCGCCATCGCCGAGTTCGGCGAGAAGTACGGCGAGCGCGTGCGCGTGGTGACCATCGGCGACTTCTCCAAGGAGCTGTGCGGCGGCACGCACGTCGGCAACACCAGCCAGCTCGGCCTGGTCAAGCTGCTCGGCGAGTCCTCCATCGGCTCCGGCGTGCGCCGCGTCGAGGCCCTGGTCGGCGTGGACGCGTACAACTTCCTCGCCAAGGAGCACACGGTCGTCGCCCAGCTCCAGGAGCTGGTCAAGGGCCGTCCGGAGGAGCTGCCGGAGAAGATCTCCTCGATGCTCACCAAGCTCAAGGACGCCGAGAAGGAGATCGAGAAGTTCCGCGCGGAGAAGGTCCTCCAGGCCGCCGCCGGACTCGCCGAGAACGCCCAGGACATCCGCGGCGTGGCCCTCGTGGTCGGCCAGGTGCCGGACGGCACCGGCGCCGACGACCTGCGCAAGCTGGTCCTCGACGTGCGCGGCCGCATCCCGGGTGACCGCCCGGCCGTCGTGGCGCTCTTCACCACGGCCAACGAGCGTCCGCTGACGGTCATCGCCACCAACGAGGCCGCCCGCGAGCGCGGCCTCAAGGCCGGCGACCTGGTCCGTACGGCCGCCAAGACCCTCGGCGGCGGCGGTGGCGGCAAGCCGGACGTGGCCCAGGGCGGCGGCCAGAACCCGGCCGCCATCCCCGAGGCCATCGCCGCGGTCGAGCGCCTCGTCGTCGAGACGGCCTGACGATGACCCTGCGCCGCGGACGTCGGCTCGCGATCGACGTCGGGGACGCCCGGATCGGGGTCGCCTCGTGCGACCCCGACGGGGTGCTCGCCACGCCGGTGGAGACCGTGCCGGGACGTGACGTCCCGGCCGCCCACCGGCGGCTGCGCCAGTTGGTCGAGGAGTACGAGCCCCTGGAGGTCGTGGTCGGACTGCCCCGTTCGCTCAGCGGGCGGGAGGGTCCGGCCGCGGCCAAGGTGCGTGCCTTCGCCGCCGAACTGGCCAAGGGCATCAAGCCGGTGACGGTCCGTCTGGTGGACGAGCGGATGACCACGGTCACCGCCGCCCAGGGCCTGCGGGCCTCCGGGAAGAACGCCAGGAAGGGCCGTTCGGTCATCGACCAGGCAGCCGCTGTGGTGATCCTTCAGAACGCTCTTGAGACCGAACGGGTATCAGGTAATCCGCCCGGCGAGTGCGTCGAAGTGGTCATCTGATCGCGATACGGTAACGTTCCGCGCCATGTGGCGGCTTTTCGAACAGCCGTCGCCCATGGAAGAGGCGGACCGGAAGCCGTGGTACCCACGCCAGGGCCACCGTCTCGCGGCTCCAGGAGACCGATGACTGAGTATGGCCGGGGCACGGGCCCCGAACCGTGGCACCCTGACGACCCCCTCTACGGGGACCAGGCGTGGACCGGACACCAGGCCCAGCACGGCCAGGTGCCGTACGAAGGCGCGCAGCAGCAGCACTACTACCAGCAGCAGCAGCCGCAGCAGCAGCCCCAGGTCCCGTACTACCCGCAGGAGCAGTCTGCGGGGCAGTACCACCCGCAGCAGCCGCAGTACCAGGACCCCCAGTACCAGGACCAGCAGTACCAGGACCCCCAGTACCGGGACCAGCAGTACCAGGACCCGCAGCACGCGTACGGTGCCCAGCCGCAGCAGGCCGCCCCCGGCCAGTACCACGGGGACGGCACGGGCGGCTGGGACACCGGCTCCTGGAACACCGGCGCGCCGGATCCGTACGGCGCCCCGCAGCCCGCCGGCTACCCGGCCGAGGCCCCCGACCAGTACGGCACCGCCGAGGCCTACCCGCCCCCGCAGCCGCCCAACCGCCGCCACCTCGTACCCGAGCCGGCGGGGGAGTGGCAGGACGAGCAGGCCGAGGACGCCGGGAACGCCGAGGCGGAGGAGCCCGAGCACGCGTTCTTCGCCGGCGGCGGGGACGACGACGGGCCCGACGACGACTCCGGCGACCGGGGCGGCCGCGGCAAACGCGGCGGCCGGGGAGGCCGCAAGCAGAAGAGCCGCAGCGGAGTGGCCTGCCTGGTCGTCTCCCTCGTCCTGGTGGGCGGGGTCGGCGGCGGCGGTTACTTCGCCTACGACTTCCTCAAGACCAAGTTCGGCCCGGCCGAGGACTACGCCGGCGAGGGCACGGGCTCGGTCGAGGTCGAGATCAAGGCGGGCTCCGGCCTGTACGAGATGGGCAACGTGCTCAAGGCCGCCGGCGTGGTCAAGAGCGCCGAGGCCTTCGTCTCCGCCGCGCAGGAGAACCCGCGCGGCACCGGCATCCAGCCGGGCCTCTACACGCTGAAGAAGACGATGTCGGGCCAGGCCGCGGTCGAGGCCATGCTCAGCGGCACCGCCCAGAACGTGCTGATGGTCAACCCCGGCATGCGCAACACCGAGGTCTACAAGGCCATCGACAAGAAGCTCAAGCAGCCCGAGGGCACCACCGCCCAGGTGGCGAAGAACCAGGCCAAGAACCTGGGCCTGCCGGCGTGGGCCGACGACAACCCCAAGATCAAGGACCCGCTGGAGGGCTTCCTCTTCCCCCAGCGCTACGACCTGAGCGCCGGGGCCACACCGGAGAAGCTGCTCAAGCAGATGGTCGCCAAGGCCTCCGCGCAGTACCAGGAGCTGGGCTTCGACCAGGCCAAGGCCAAGTCCCTGGGTCTCGACTCGCCGCTCCAGCTCGTCACCGTCGCCAGCCTCGTGCAGGCCGAGGGCATGAACCACGACGACTTCCGCAAGATGGCGGACGTCATCTACAACCGGCTCAAGCCCACCAACGACGTCACCAACCGCAAGCTGGAGTTCGACTCGACGATCAACTACGCCAAGGGCACGAGCAACATCCACGTGGGCCGCACCGAGGCGCGGACCCTGGAGGACCCGTACAACACGTACAAGCACGAGGGACCGCCGCCCGGCCCCATCGGCAACCCGGGTACGGACGCCCTCAACGCCGCCCTCAATCCCGACAAGGGCGGGTGGATGTTCTTCGTATCAGTTGACGGAAAGACGACCACCTTCACCAAGACCTTCGCCGAGCACGAGAAACTGGTCGCGGAGTTCAACAAGAAGCACAACAACGGGTAGGTAGTCACAGATGTCTGGTCGTCGGGCCGCGGTGCTGGGTTCGCCCATCGAGCACTCTCTTTCTCCGGTGCTGCACCGCGCCGCCTACCGGGAGCTGGGCCTCGCCGACTGGTCGTACGACCGGTACGAGGTCGACGAGGCCGGGCTCCCGGCGTTCGTGGCGGGGCTCGACGGCCGCTGGGCCGGGCTCTCGCTGACCATGCCCCTCAAGCGGGCGGTCATGCCGCTGCTGGACGAGGTCAGCGAGACGGCCGCCTCCGTCGAGGCCGTCAACACGGTGGTCTTCACGGAGGACGGACGCCGGGTGGGCGACAACACCGACATCCCCGGCATCATCGCCGCGCTGCACGAGCGCGGCGTCGACGAGGTGCCCTCGGCCGCCGTCCTCGGTGCCGGGGCCACCGCCTCCTCGGCCCTCGCGGCCCTGTCCCGGATATGCACCGGCGAGGTCACCGCGTACGTCCGCAGCCAGGCCCGCGCGGCCGAGATGCGGCACTGGGGGGAGCGGCTCGGCGTGGCCGTGCGCACCGCCGACTGGGCCGACGCGGCCGCGGCGCTCAGCGCCCCCCTGGTCGTCGCCACCACCCCCGCCGGGACCACCGACGCCCTCGCGGCGCGCGTCCCCGACGCCCCCGGCACCCTCTTCGACGTGCTGTACGAGCCCTGGCCCACCGCCCTCGCGGCCGCCTGGGACCGGCACGGCGGCCAGGTCGTCGGAGGCCTGGACCTCCTCGTCCACCAGGCCGTGCTCCAGGTGGAACAGATGACCGGCCGCCCCGGCCCGCTCGCCGCCATGCGGGCCGCCGGAGAGCGGGCTCTGGCCGCCCGATAGGCTCCTCACCTGCGACGACGCAGGTGAACCCGAGGGGGAGCGGTCATGGACGGGACGGCGGGCACGGTGCTGGCGGGCAGGTTCGAATTCCTGTGGGACCTCGGAGCCTGGATCCCGGCCCTCCTCAGACTGGCCTTCGGCAACGCCCCGGACTGGGCCAGGTACACCGTGCTCGCCGTCATCGGCGGCTGCCTCCTGTGGGCCGGCATGCGGTGGATCCAGCGCCGCGGCGCCGTGGTCAGGACGCCCCGGGCCGGTTCCACGGATGAGACGGGCGTCCGATAGCTGGACCAGAGATCGGTCCGGCACGCTGGACGTGGGAGGATTCGGGTACGGCGGGCCAGGGCCGCGCACCCGGACCGACCGTGGCAGTTCCAGGCGCGAGCATGAGGAGCATCGTTGAGCAGGTTGCGTTGGCTGACCGCTGGGGAGTCGCACGGACCCGCGCTGGTCGCGACGCTGGAGGGGCTTCCCGCCGGCGTTCCGGTCACCACTGAGCTGGTGGCCGACCACCTCGCGCGGCGACGCCTGGGCTATGGCCGCGGTGCGCGGATGAAGTTCGAGCAGGACGAGGTGACCTTCCTCGGTGGTGTCCGGCACGGGCTGTCGCTGGGTTCGCCGGTGGCGGTGATGGTCGGCAACACCGAGTGGCCCAAGTGGGAGAAGGTCATGTCCGCCGATCCGGTGGACCCGGCGGAGCTGAAGGAGACCGGTCGCAACGCGCCGCTGACCCGTCCGCGTCCCGGTCACGCCGACCTGGCCGGCATGCAGAAGTACGGCTTCGACGAGGCCCGCCCGGTCCTGGAGCGGGCCAGCGCCCGTGAGACCGCCGCGCGCGTCGCCCTCGGCGCGGTGGCCCGGTCGTTCCTGAAGGAGGCCGCGGGCATCGAGATCGTCTCCCACGTCGTGGAACTGGCCGCCGCCAAGGCGCCGTACGGCGTGTACCCCACCCCGGCCGACGTGGAGAAGCTCGACGCCGACCCGGTGCGCTGCCTCGACGCCGACGCGAGCAAGGCGATGGTGGCCGAGATCGACCAGGCCCACAAGGACGGCGACACCCTCGGCGGCGTGGTGGAGGTGCTGGCGTACGGCGTTCCCGTCGGTCTCGGCTCCCACGTCCACTGGGACCGGCGGCTGGACGCCCGTCTGGCCGCGGCGCTGATGGGCATCCAGGCCATCAAGGGCGTCGAGGTCGGCGACGGCTTCGACCTGGCCCGGGTCCCCGGCTCGAAGGCCCACGACGAGATCGTCGCCACCCCCGAGGGCATCAAGCGCACCTCCGGGCGCGCCGGCGGCACCGAGGGCGGGCTGAGCACCGGCGAACTGCTGCGCGTGCGCGCCGCGATGAAGCCGATCGCGACGGTGCCGCGGGCGCTCGCCACCGTCGACGTGGCGACCGGCGAGGCCGCCGCGGCCCACCACCAGCGGTCCGACGTGTGCGCGGTGCCCGCCGCGGGCATCGTCGCCGAGGCCATGGTGGCGCTGGTCCTCGCCGACGCGGTGCTGGAGAAGTTCGGCGGCGACTCGGTCGCCGAGACCCGCCGCAACGTCACGTCGTACCTCGAGAACCTCCAGATCCGGTGACCGGCGGACCCCTGGTCGTCCTCGTCGGACCCATGGGATCCGGCAAGTCCACGGTGGGCGCGCTGCTGGCCGAGCGGCTGGGCGCGCCCTACCGGGACACCGACGCGGACATCGTCGCCGCGCAGGGCCGGGAGATCTCCGAGATCTTCGTGGACGAGGGCGAGCCCTACTTCCGCGCGCTGGAGAAGGCGGCCGTCGCGGCCGCCGTCGCCGAGCACCGGGGCGTCCTGGCGCTCGGCGGCGGTGCCGTCCTCGACGCGGACACCCGAGAGCTGCTGGCCGGGCAGCCGGTGGTCTACCTGTCGATGGACGTCGAGGAGGCCGTGCGCCGGGTCGGCCTCGGCGCCGCCCGCCCGCTGCTCGCCGTCAACCCGCGCCGGCAGTGGCGCGAGCTGATGGAGGCCCGCCGCCACCTGTACACCGATGTCGCGCGCGTCGAGGTGGCCACCGACAACCGCACCCCCGAAGAGGTCGCCGAGGCGATCCTCGACGCACTGGAGTTGAAGGACGTATGACGGACGTGACGCGGATCCAGGTCGGCGCGAGCGCAGGCCACGACCCGTACGAGGTCCTGGTCGGCGAGCAGCTGCTCGGCGAGCTCGCCGGTCTCATCGGCACGAAGGCCAAGCGCGTGGCGGTGATCCACCCGGAGGCGCTCTCGTCCACCGGCGAGGCGCTCCGCGACGACCTGGCCGAGCAGGGCTACGAGGCCATCGCCATCCAGGTGCCCAACGCCGAGGAGGCGAAGACCGCCGAGGTCGCGGCGTACTGCTGGAAGGCGCTGGGCCAGTCCGGCTTCACCCGCACCGACGTGATCGTCGGCGTGGGCGGCGGCGCCACCACGGACCTGGCGGGCTTCGTCGCGGCCACCTGGCTGCGCGGGGTGCGCTGGATCGCCGTACCGACCACCGTCCTCGGCATGGTCGACGCGGCCGTCGGCGGCAAGACCGGCATCAACACCGCCGAGGGCAAGAACCTCGTCGGCGCCTTCCACCCGCCGGCCGGTGTGCTCTGCGACCTGGCGGCGCTGGAGTCGCTGCCGGTCCACGACTACGTGAGCGGCCTGGCGGAGATCATCAAGGCCGGCTTCATCGCCGACCCGGTGATCCTGGACCTCGTCGAGGCCGACCCGGAGGCCGCCCGCACCCCGGCCGGCCCGCACACCGCCGAGCTGATCGTCCGCTCCATCCGGGTCAAGGCCGACGTGGTCTCCAGCGACCTGAAGGAGTCCGGCCTGCGGGAGATCCTCAACTACGGCCACACGCTCGCCCACGCGATCGAGAAGAACGAGCGCTACAAGTGGCGGCACGGCGCGGCCGTCTCCGTCGGCATGGTCTTCGCCGCCGAGCTGGGCCGCCTCGCCGGCCGCCTGGACGACGCGACCGCCGACCGGCACAAGTCGGTGCTGGCCTCCGTCGGCCTGCCGCTGACCTACCGCGGCGACCAGTGGCCCAAGCTGCTGGAGACCATGAAGGTCGACAAGAAGTCCCGCGGCGACCTGCTGCGGTTCATCGTCCTCGACGGGCTGGCCAAGCCCACCGTCCTGGAGGGCCCCGACCCGGCCGTCCTGGTGGCGGCGTACGGCGAGGTCTCCGCGTGAGCCGGCGGGTGCTGGTCCTCAACGGGCCGAACCTCGGCCGCCTCGGCTCCCGCGAGCCCGACGTGTACGGGGCCACCTCGTACGCCGGGCTGGTGGACACCTGCCGGAAGCTCGGCGCCGAACTGGGCTTCGACGTCGAGGTCCGCGAGACCAACGACGAGGGCCAGATGATCCGCTGGCTGCACGAGGCCGCCGACGGCCGGCTGCCCGTGGTCATCAACCCCGGCGCCTTCACGCACTACTCGTACGGGATGCGCGACGCGGCGGCCCAGCGCACCGCGCCGCTCATCGAGGTGCACATCTCCAACCCGTACGCCCGGGAGGAATTCCGGCACACCTCGGTCATCGCGGCCGTGGCGACCGGGACCGTGGCCGGCTTCGGCATCGGCTCCTACCGGCTGGCCCTGCGGGCGCTCGCCGACGAGCTGGCCGACCAGCTGGGCGATTGACCGGCCGATTCCGGACGAATCCCGGACAAGGGGCACTCCCGGCCGTCCCCGGCCGTTCTTCGCAGGACGGCCGGGGACGGTAACGTTTCCGCATCAGTGGCGCGGTACGGACGGAGTGGCAACGGATGCAGCACGCAGTGGGGGGCTGGGGCCAGCCGGGACAGCACCCGGCGGCGCAGGTTCCGCCGGGGGGCCCGGCGGCCCTGGGCCGGACCGACCCCACGGGGCACCTGGCACTGCCGCCGGGAGGCCCCGTACCGCACCCGGCGCCGCCCGCGCAGGGCACCGGCCACGCCACCCTCGCCGTCCTGCTCATAGGCCCGGCGGGCGCGGGCAAGACCACCGTGGCCCGCCACTGGGCCGCCACCCGGCCCGTGCCCACCGCCCACATCAGCCTCGACGACGTGCGCGAATGGGTCTGCTCGGGCTTCGCCGACCCGCAGGCCGGCTGGAACGAGCACTCCGAGGCGCAGTACCGGCTGGCCCGCCGCACCTGCGGCTTCGCCGCCCGCAACTTCCTGGCCAACGGCATCTCCTGCATCGTGGACGACGCCGTCTTCCCCGACCGGCCCGTGGTGGGCCTCGGCGGCTGGAAGCGGCACGTGGGCCCGGGCCTGCTGCCCGTGGTCCTGCTCCCGGGGCTGGAGATCGTCCTGGAGCGCAACGCGGAGCGCAGCGGCAACCGGCGGCTGTCCGACGAGGAGGTCGCCCGGATCCACGGGCGGATGGCCGGCTGGTACGGCTCCGGCCTGCCGATCATCGACAACTCGCAGTACGACGTGGAGACCACCGCCCGCGCCCTGGACGAGGTGCTGGCCCGCGCGATCGCGGCCCCGCCCGGCTGGTAGCCGCCCGGCCGGCAGCCCGCCCGGCTGGTGGCGCCCCGCCGGCAGCAGCCCGCCCCGCACCCCCGTCCGGACGCGCTCGGCAGGCCGGTCGGCCCGCACGCTCGTACGCTCGGAAACATGTCAGAGGTGTACGCGGTCCGCCGCGGCCTGCTGCGCGACCGGTTCACCGCCGCCGGCAGCCAGGCCGCCCTGATCTCCCGTCCGGCCAACGTCCGCTATCTCGCCGGCGCGGCCCCCCGGGGCGCCGTGCTGCTGCTCGGCCCCGGCGAGGACCTGCTGTTCTGCCCCGACAGTCCGACCGGCGAGCCCGAGGAGGGCCGCCTGGACGAACTGCTCAAGGTCTCCGTCCTGGCGCGGCCGGGCGGTGATCCCGCCGTCGCCGCCGCCGACCTCGCGGCCGGCGCCCGGGCCGACGGCCTGGCGGTCGAGGAGCACCACCTGACCGTGGCCCGGCACCGGGCCCTCGGCTCCGTCGCCCCCCGCCTCCGGCTGGCCGACCTCGGCCTCGCCGTCGAGCAGCAGCGGCTGGTCAAGGACGAGGAGGAGATCGCCTGCCTGCGGATCGCCGCCGAGATCGCCGACCAGGCCCTCGGCGAGCTGCTGGAGTCGATCCTCGTCGGCCGCACCGAGCGGCACCTCGCCCTGGAGCTGGAGCGCCGGCTGGTCGACCACGGGGCCGACGGCCCCGCCTTCCGCACCTCCGTGGCCACCGGACCGCACTCCGGCCGCTCCGGCCACCGCCCCACCGACCGGCGGGTCGAGGAGGGCGACTTCCTCTCCGTCTGCCTCGGCGCCAACTACCGGGGCTACCGCTGCGAGATCGGCCGCACCTTCGTCATCGGCACCACGCCCGCCGACTGGCAGATCGAGCTCTACGACCTGGTCTTCGCCGCCCAGCGGGCGGGCCGCGAGGCCCTCACCCCGGGCGCCGCGTACCGCGACGTCGACCGCGCCGCACGCCAGGTGATCGACTCCGCGGGCCACGGCGAGGCCCTCGCGCCCTGGACCGGACACGGGGTCGGACTCGAAATCGACGAGGACCCGCAGCTCGCACCCGACGCAATGGGTAAACTGGACGCTTGCGTGCCGGTCACCGTCGAACCGGGGGTCCACCTCCCGGGCCGGGGCGGCGTCCGGATCGATGACACGCTCGTCGTACGCCCCGAGGCGGACGGCGGACCCGAGCTACTCACCATTACGACCAAGGAGCTGCTCGCGCTGTAGCCGCTCGTGCGGCACGGGCGCGCGCCCGTGGTCTTTCAGTCCAGGAGATTTGGCAACCGTGGCTTCCACGAACGACCTCAAGAACGGCATGGTGCTCAAGCTCGACGGGGGCCAGCTCTGGTCCGTCGTCGAGTTCCAGCACGTCAAGCCCGGCAAGGGCCCGGCCTTCGTGCGCACCAAGCTCAAGAACGTGCTGTCCGGCAAGGTCGTCGACAAGACCTTCAACGCGGGCGTGAAGGTCGACACGGCCACGATCGACCGCCGCGACATGCAGTTCTCCTACATGGACGGCGAGTACTTCGTCTTCATGGACCTGGAGACCTACGACCAGCTGCACATCGACCGGAAGGTCGTCGGCGACGCCGCGAACTTCCTGATCGAGGGCTTCGAGGCCTCGGTCGCCCGCCACGAGGGCGAGGTGCTGTACGTCGAGCTCCCGGCCGCCGTCGAGCTGACCATCCAGCACACCGACCCGGGCGTCCAGGGCGACCGCTCCACCGGCGGCACCAAGCCCGCCACCCTGGAGACCGGCCACGAGATCCAGGTGCCGCTCTTCGTCACCACCGGTGAGAAGGTCAAGGTCGACACCCGCAACAGCTCCTACCTCGGCCGGGTGAACGACTAACCGTGGCTGCCCGCAGCAAGGCCCGCAAGCGCGCCTTCCAGATCCTCTTCGAGGCCGATCAGCGCGGCGAGTCCGTGCAGACCGTCCTCGCGGACTGGATCCGCCACTCGCGGTCGGACGACCGGCAGCCGCCGGTCGCGGAGTACACGATGCAGCTCGTCGAGGGGTACGCCGACAAGGTGGCCCGGATCGACGACCTGATCGTCACCTACGCGAAGGACTGGGACCTCGACCGCATGCCGGTCGTGGACCGGAACATCGTCCGGCTCGCCACGTACGAGCTGGTGTGGGAGGACGACACCCCCGACGCCGTCGTGATCGACGAGGCCGTGCAGCTCGCCCGGGAGTTCTCCACCGACGACTCCCCGGCCTTCGTGAACGGCCTGCTCGGCCGCTTCAAGGAGCTGAAGCCGAACCTGCGTCGCGAGGCCTGAGCGCCTCCCGACGGTTCCGCGGACACGGAAGGGGCCCGCAGCATCCGCTGCGGGCCCCTTCCGTGCGTCCGGGACGGCTCCCGCCCTCAGGCTCCCGCCCTCAGGCTCCGCGCTTCCGGCCGTTGGTCCGGACCGGGCGCGCCTTCCGGCCAAAGGCGCTGGGGCCCCTTGAGGCCCACACGTCACCGGTGACATATTCGGGGCGCACTCTCCCGGTGGAAATCCGACAGGCACACACGGGGTGACAGCGATGCCGGACACGGTTCCGAGGGCCCTCCAGGACGACGTACCGACCGCCCTCCACGACGACTTCCTCAGCCGGCCCGCCGCGCGGGCCGCCGACACCGCGTGGCTGGAGCGCCGGCGCCGCGGCATCCACGCCCGGGCCAGGGACCGGTGTACCGGCCCGCCCGGGGAGACGGCGGAGGCGGAGGCCCTCTGGGCCGCCCGCTCCTACCCCGTCCTCGCTGTCCTCGCGCCCGTGATGAGCACGCACGAGGAGAAGATCGAGTTCCCCGGCGACCCCATGTGCCTCTACACGGCACTGAGCCACGCCATCGCCCGCATCGCCGAGGTGCGCGCCTCGGGCGCGCTGACCGTCGACGGGTACAACGACTTCTGTCCGGCGCTGGGCCGATTACCCTCGCCCGACTACCGATTACGGGCCCCGGAGGGAGCCGTCCGCTTCACTCCGGAAGACCTCGCCGCCGGCGAGCTCACCACCGACCAGTGCGTGTTCGACCCGCGCGTGTGGAACGCCGGGGCCGAGGCCTGCTTCCGCGAGCGGGTCCTGCGGGTCCTGCGCCCCCGCGCCGTCCTCATCAGCACCGTCTCCCCGGGCCACCGCTACGCCCTCGCCATGGCGCGCGTGGTCAAGGAGGAACTCCCCGACTGCCTCGTCGTCCTCGGCGGCCGCCACGTCGACGAGACCGTCCGCTACGACGCCCGCGCCCGCCGGGTCCGCCTCGCTCCCAGCAGCCCCCTCGTCGCCGACCGGCCCCGCGGCTCCCTGCCGGTCGACCTGCTGTGCGCCGGCGAGGGCTCGTACGCGCTGGACCTGCTGCTCCGCGCCGTCTCCCTGGCCTGCGACCCCGTCACCGGCGTGCCCACCACGGACCGCACGGTGGCCGCACTGGAGCTGCTCGCCCGGCACGAGAAGGAGGTCAGGGGCACCGCCCTGATCCTCGCCCTCGGCACCGCGGACGGCCGCCGGCACGCCTTCCCCCTGGACGGCGAGCGCATCGCGCTGGAGAGCCTGCCCGCCCCGTACGCCGCCTTCGCCGTCCGGGCCCGCTTCCCCGTCTTCACGCGCCCCGACGGCGGCACCATGCTGACCGCGCACCTGATGGTGACCAACGCCTGCCCGTACCACTGCAACTTCTGCTCCGAGGGCGCCCTGGTCGTCGGCGGTCTCCGGCGCTTCCCGCGGCACGCCGTGGCCGCGGCCGTCGAGCGGGTCGCCGAGTACGTGTCGTACGGCGCCGAGTCCCTCTTCTTCGACGACTCGATCCTGTGGGCCGGGGACCTCACGGCCGTGCGGGCCTTCTGCGCGGAGCTGTCCGCCCTGCGCGCGGCCGCACCCGGGGACGCGCTCCCCGGCAGCCGGCTGCTGCGCACCCCCGCCGACCGGGACCGGCTGCGGGCCCTGAAGTGGGGCGCCCAGTTCACCGTCGACTCCCTCACCGGTCTGCGCTCGCCGGAGGAGGTGCGGGAGACCCTCGCGGCGCTGCGGGCCGCCGGGTGCACGTACGCCTACGTCGGCATCGAGAGCCTCGCGCCCGAGGTGATGCGGCACATCCACAAGAACCTCCGCCGGGACGACCCGGAGAGCTGGGAGGAACGCGTCCGCGCCGCCCTCGGCCTGCTCCGCGGGGCCGGCATCGAGGTGGGCAGCTCGGTGCTGTTCGGCCTCGAAGGGGAGACCCGCGCGACCATCGACCACACCATCGCCGGGGTGTCCCGGCTGATCCGCGACGGGCTGCTGTCCATCGCCAGCCCCAACATCCTCACCTACCACCCCGGGACGCCGCTGACCCGGCAGCACGGGATGGCGGACCGGCTCGACTACCACAGCCCGGACGTGGAGAGCCGCCCTCCGTACACCTACTTCGAGGAGGCCTTCCCCGGTGTCGTCTCGCGCGCCCTGACCGAGGAGGACATCTGGCACATCCACCGGGCCGCCCAGGCCGCCTGGGGCGCGCACCGCAACTCCCAGGCGATGGCCGACACCCTGCTCCGGCCCTGACCCCCGCTCCCGACCCCCGTCCCTCACCACCGACGCATCGCGAGGACCTGCCGTGATCTCCTTCCTGACCGACTACGGGCTGTACGACGGCTTCGTCGCCGCCTGCCACGGGGTGATCGCGCGGATCGCCCCGGACCAGCGGATCACCGACATCACGCACCTGGTGCCCGCGCGCGACGTGCGGCGCGGGGCGGCCGTGCTGGCCGAGACCGTTCCGTACCTGCCCGACGGCACCGTGCACGTCGCGGTGGTCGACCCGGGCGTGGGCACCGGCCGCCGGGCGGTGGCACTGGTCTCCGCGCGGGGCGACCTGCTGGTGGGGCCCGACAACGGCCTGCTGCCGGAGGCCGCCGGGGCGCTGGGCGGAACGGCGGCCGCGTACGAGATCAAGAGCCCGGCGGTGCTGGCCGCACGGGTCTCGCACACCTTCCACGGGCGGGACGTGTTCTGCCCCGCGGCCGCCCGTCTCGCGGCCGGCACCCCGGTCGCGGAGGTGGGGCCGGAACTGGACCCGGCCTCGCTGGTCCGGCTGCACGCCCCGGTCTGCCGGCGCGATCCGGCGACCGGGGAGGTGGTGGGGGAGGTGCGCACGGTCGACCACTTCGGGAACGTGCAGACCGCGATCGGGCCCGGGCCGCTGGCGGAGTCGGGGCTGGAGCCGGGGCGCGGGGCGGCCGTGCTGCTGCGGCTGACCGGCCGGGCCCAGCCGCTGCGGGTGCCGTTCGGGCGGACGCTCGGCGACGTGCCGCCGGGGGAGCTGGTCGCGTTCCTCGACTCCGCCGGGCTGTTCACGGTGGCGGTGAACTGCGGCGACGGCGCGTCCCGGCTGGGCGTGCGGCCCGGCAGCACGGTGGTGGTGAGCCCGGCCCGCTGAGCCGGGTCCGGCGTTGTGGCGTACGACGAGATCCCGGCCAGGAGGGCCCGATGGACTTCGGCATCAACTTCTTCCCCGCCGTCAGCCCGGCCGAGAAGGCCGCCTCCCGGTACTTCGCCGAGGCGCTGGCCCTGGTGGAGCTGACGGAGGACCTCGGCTTCGGCCATGTGAAGGCGGTGGAGCACTACTTCTTCCCGTACGGCGGCTACAGCCCCGACCCGGTGGCCTTCCTGGCCGCCGCCGCGGCCCGGACCAGCCGCATCCGGCTGGTCACCGGGGCCGTGATCCCCGCCTTCAGCCATCCCGTGCAGCTGGCCGGAAAGCTGGCGATGCTGGACAACCTCGCGCACGGCCGGCTCGACGTGGGCGTGGGGCGGGGCTTCCTGCCGGGGGAGTTCGAGGCCTTCGGCATCCCGATGGAGGAGAGCCGGGACCGGTTCACCGCCGGGGTCGACGCCGTGCGGCGGCTCTGGAGCGAGGAGGAGGTGCGGGTCGACGGACCCTGGTTCAGCTTCGGCCCGGTCACGCTGCTGCCCCGCCCGTACCAGCGCCCGCACCCGCCGCTGCTGGTGGCCGCGGCGGTGTCGGCGGAGTCGTGCCGGGCGGCGGGCGCGGCGGGACACGGGCTGATGCTGGTCCCCTCGGTGGCGCCGCGGGAGACGGTCCGGTCGATGATCGACGTGCACCGGGAGGCCTGGCGGGCCGCCGGCCACCCGACGGGCGGGGAGCGGGTGCACCTGACGTACGACTGCTTCGTCCACGAGGACGGGGCCGCGGCCAGGGCGGCGGCGCGCGCCTACGCGGGCCGCTACCAGGAGCGCTTCCGGGCGGCCCTGACCGGCTGGGGCGGCGCCGACCGGCCGGGCTACGAGGGCTACCGGCGGCTGGTCGAGCAGGTCGGTACGGGCGACCCGGACGCGGCGGTGCGCGAGGACCGGGTGCTGGCGGGCACCCCGGACGAGGTGCTGGCGCAGCTGACCCGGATCCGCGACTGGTTCGGCGACGTCGCGGTGAGCCTGAACCTGGGGACCGGCCGAACCCCCGGCGGAGGCCGAGCGGACGGTCCGGCTGCTGGGCAAGCACGTGCTGCCCGCCTTCCCCGAGCCGGCCTGAGCCCGGCCCGGGCCCCCTGGGCCCCGCCCGCCCAGGGCCCCGGGAACGCCGAAGGGCCGGCGGGAAGCCCGAACGGGCTCCCGCCGGCCCCGGCGGTACGTTTCTGCTGGGTCCTGCGAGGGGTTACGCGTCCTCGTGGGTGACCGCGCGGCGCGCGTCGGCGTCGAGCACGCCCCAGCTGATCAGCTGCTCGGTCAGGACCGAGGGGGACTGGTCGTAGATCACGGCCAGGGTGCGGAGGTCGTCCTGGCGGATCGACAGCACCTTGCCGTTGTAGTCGCCCCGCTGGCTCTGGATGGTGGCGGCGTAGCGCTGCAGCGGGCCGGCCTTCTCGGCGGGCACGTGCGCCAGACGCTCCAGGTCGAGACGCAGCTTCGGCGGCGGCTCGGCGGCGCCGCCCGGGGTCGTACCCGGCAGCAGCTCCTGGACCGGCACCCCGTAGAAGTCCGCGAGCTCGGCGAGCCGCTGGACGGTCACGGCGCGGTCCCCGCGCTCGTAGGAACCGACCACGACCGCCTTCCAGCGGCCCTGGGACTTCTCCTCGACACCGTGGAGGGAAAGCCCCTGCTGGGTGCGGATCGCGCGGAGCTTGGCCCCGAGCTGTTTGGCGTATTCGCTGGACATAAGGCTCCCGGACGCTGTGACGACGTGCGGCTCCGCCGCGCGGCTGGTAACTCACTGTGAGGTTACGCAGCGTTACGTGGATGCGTCAAGCCGAATGGTCGCCGCCGCCCCCTTACGAGCCGGCTGCGGACCGGTGTCCGAAAAGCCTGGCGGGGGGCCTGATCGACTTCACACCCCGGTTCACCCCCCAGCGTGCCGGGACCCCGCGGCGCGGCCGCCCTCCGCGTGCTGGTACGGTGGACGACGTACATCAGACGTCCTTTAAATGCCGTCCCGTGAGGCGGAGAAGGAGGTCCGCTTTCATGGACACCAGCACGACCGATGCGGCCCGGCCCGTTCTCGAGGGCCCGGACATCGCGCGGGTTCTGACCCGCATCGCCCACGAGATCGTCGAGCGCGCCAAGGGCGCGGACGACGTGGTGCTCCTCGGCATCCCGACGCGCGGCGTCTTCCTCGCCCGCCGGATCGCCGCCAAGCTCGAAGAGATCACCGGTGCCAGGATCCCGGTCGGCTCCCTCGACATCACGATGTACCGCGACGACCTGCGCATGAAGCCGGCGCGCGCCATCGGCCGCACCGAGATCCCCGGCGACGACATCGACGGCCGCCTCGTGGTCCTCGTCGACGACGTGCTCTTCTCCGGCCGCACCATCCGCGCCGCCCTCGACGCCCTGGGCGACATCGGCCGGCCCCGCGCCGTCCAGCTCGCGGTCCTCGTCGACCGCGGCCACCGCGAACTCCCGATCCGAGCCGACTACGTCGGCAAGAACCTCCCCACGTCGCTGCGGGAGACGGTCAAGGTCCAGCTCCAGGAGGAGGACGGCCGTGACGCCGTCCTGCTCGGCCAGCGGACCGACACGGCAGACCAGCGCTAGCCCGTCCGGGTGATGGACCCTTCCCCGCGCCCGACGGCCGGAGGAACCGGGTCCACGCCGAGGCCTGCCCGCCCGCATTCCCGAGCCACCCTCCTCCACACCCACGGAGCACCCAGATGAAGCGCCACCTCATCTCGGCCGCCGACCTCACGCGCGACGACGCCGTCCTGATCCTCGACACCGCCGAGGAGATGGCCCGGATCGCGGACCGGCCGATCAAGAAGCTGCCCACCCTGCGCGGCCGCACGATCTGCAACCTCTTCTTCGAGGACTCCACCCGCACCCGGATCTCGTTCGAGGCCGCGGAGAAGCGCCTGTCGGCCGACGTCATCAACTTCGCCGCGAAGGGCTCCAGCGTCTCGAAGGGCGAGTCCCTCAAGGACACCGCCCAGACCCTGGAGGCCATGGGCGTCGACGCGGTCGTCATCCGGCACAGCGCGTCCGGAGCCCCGTACCGCCTGGCCACCTCGGGCTGGATCGACGCCCCCGTGATCAACGCGGGCGACGGCACCCACCAGCACCCCACCCAGGCCCTGCTGGACGCCTTCACCATGCGCCGCCGCCTGGTCGGCAAGGACGCGCTCGGCCAGGACCTGGCCGGCAAGCGGATCACGATCGTCGGCGACGTGCTGCACAGCCGCGTGGCCCGCTCCAACGTCGACCTGCTGCACACCCTCGGCGCCGAGGTCACCCTGGTGGCCCCGCCCACCCTGGTCCCGGTCGGCGTGGAGAACTGGCCCTGCCAGGTCAGCTACGGCCTCGACGAGGTGCTGCCGAAGTCGGACGCGGTCATGATGCTGCGTGTGCAGCGCGAACGCATGAACGCCGCCTTCTTCCCGACCGAGCGCGAGTACAGCCGCCGCTACGGCCTCGACGCCGTGCGCATGGGGAAGATGCCGGAGCACGCGATCGTGATGCACCCGGGCCCGATGGTCCGCGGCATGGAGATCACCGCCGAGGTCGCCGACTCCGACCGCTGCACGGTCGTCGAGCAGGTCGCCAACGGCGTCTCGATCCGCATGGCCGTCCTGTACCTGCTGCTCGGGGGCTCCGAGCCCGCCGTCACCACCCCCGCCGCCCCCACCGCCACCGCCACCGAGGAGACGAAGTAACCATGAGCAAGATCCTGATCCGCGGCGCGAAGGTCCTCGGCGGCGAGCAGCAGGACGTCCTGATCGACGGCGAGACCATCGCCGAGGTGGGACAGAACCTCCCGGCGGAGGGCGCGCAGGTGATCGAGGCCGAGGGCCGGATCCTCCTGCCGGGCCTGGTCGACCTCCACACCCACCTCCGCGAGCCCGGCCGCGAGGACTCCGAGACCGTCCTCACCGGCACCCGCGCCGCCGCCTCCGGCGGCTACACCGCGGTGTTCGCCATGGCCAACACCTTCCCCGTCGCCGACACCGCCGGCGTGGTCGAGCAGGTCTACCGCCTCGGCCAGGAGCACGGCTACTGCGACGTGCAGCCCATCGGCGCCGTCACCGTGGGCCTGGAGGGCAAGCAGCTCGCCGAGCTGGGCGCCATGCACGAGTCCGCCGCCGGCGTGAAGGTCTTCTCCGACGACGGCAAGTGCGTGGACGACGCGGTGATCATGCGCCGCGCCCTGGAGTACGTGAAGGCCTTCGGCGGCGTCGTCGCCCAGCACGCCCAGGAGCCCCGCCTCACCGAGGGCGCCCAGATGAACGAGGGCACCGTCTCCGCGGAGCTGGGCCTGGGCGGGTGGCCGGCCGTCGCCGAGGAGTCGATCATCGCCCGCGACGTCCTCCTCGCCGAGCACGTCGGCTCCCGCGTGCACATCTGCCACCTCTCGACCGCCGGCTCCGTCGAGATCGTCCGCTGGGCCAAGTCCCGCGGGATCGACGTCACCGCCGAGGTCACCCCGCACCACCTGCTCCTCACCGACGAGCTGGTCCGCACGTACAACCCGGTCTACAAGGTGAACCCGCCGCTGCGCACCGAGGCCGACGTGCTCGCCCTGCGCGAGGCCCTGGCCGACGGCACGATCGACATCGTCGCCACCGACCACGCCCCGCACCCGCACGAGGACAAGGACTGCGAGTGGGCCGCGGCCGCCATGGGCATGGTGGGCCTGGAGACCGCGCTGAGCGTCGTCCAGCAGACCATGGTCGACACCGGACTGCTCGACTGGGCCGGCGTCGCCGACCGGATGTCCTTCGCCCCCGCGCGCATCGGGCGCCTCGACGGACACGGACGTCCCGTCTCGGCAGGTGAACCCGCCAACATCACGCTGGTCGATCCTGCGTACCGTGGTGTCGTGGACCCCGCAGACTTCGCCTCCCGCAGCCGCAACACGCCCTACGAGGGCCGCGAGCTGCCGGGTCGTGTCACCCACACCTTCCTGCGGGGCCGGGCAACGGTCGTGGACGGGAATCTCGCGTGACACCTGAAGCAATCCTTCTGGCCGCAGGGGCCGCCGAACGTGAGTCGGCGCAGGTGACGGACTGGGGCGCACGCATCGCGTGGGTCATCGGCCTGGTCGTCTTCATCGCGTTCGTGTACTGGCTGATGCGCCAGGGCTGGAAGTGGCGCGGCGCGCTCCAGGGCGACCTGCCCGAGCTGCCCACCGCTCCCGACGGGCTGCCGGCCCACCGGCTCGCCCTCACCGGCCGGTACCACGGGTCCACCACGGCAGGTCAGTGGCTGGACCGGATCGTGGCCCACGGCCTCGGGGTCCGCAGCCGCGTCGAGCTCACCCTCACCGACGCGGGCCTGGACGTGGTCCGTCCGGGTGCCACCGACTTCTTCGTACCGGCCGCCCAGCTGCGCGGCGCCCGCCTCGACAAGGGAATCGCGGGCAAGGTACTGACCGAGGGCGGACTGCTCGTCGTCACCTGGGCGCATGGCGACAAGCTGATCGACTCCGGTTTCCGCTCCGACCGCGCGGCCGAGCACGCCGCCTGGGTCGAAGCCATCAACTCCATGAACCAATCCATCACGACGGAAGGCGCCGAACGATGACGACCTCCACCAGGGGAGCTGTGAAAACTCCCGCCGTACTCGTCCTGGAGGACGGCCGCATCTTCCGCGGACGCGCCTACGGGGCCGTGGGGGAGACCTTCGGCGAGGCCGTGTTCTCCACCGGCATGACCGGATACCAGGAGACCCTGACCGACCCCTCGTACCACCGCCAGGTCGTCGTCATGACCGCCCCGCACGTGGGCAACACCGGCGTCAACGACGAGGACCCCGAGTCCTCCCGCATCTGGGTCTCCGGCTACGTCGTCCGCGACCCCGCCCGCATGCCCTCCAACTGGCGCTCGCGGCGCTCGCTGGACGAGGAGCTCGCCGCGCAGGGCGTGGTCGGCATCTCCGGCGTGGACACCCGCGCCCTCACCCGCCACCTGCGCGAGCGCGGCGCCATGCGCGTCGGCATCTTCTCCGGCGAGGCGGTCGCGGACGACGCGGTGCTGCTGGCGAAGGTCCAGGAGCAGCCCCAGATGAAGGGGGCCGACCTCTCCGCCGAGGTGGCCACCAAGGAGGCGTACGTCGTCCCCGCGATCGGTGAGAAGAAGTTCACCGTTGCCGCGGTCGACCTGGGCATCAAGGGCATGACCCCGCACCGGATGGCCGAGCGCGGCATCGAGGTCCACGTGCTGCCCGCCACCGCCACGGCCGAGGACGTCTACGCGGTCGACCCGGACGGCGTGTTCTTCTCCAACGGCCCGGGCGACCCGGCCACCGCCGACCACCCGGTCTCCGTCATGCAGGCCGTGCTGGAGCGCAGGACGCCGCTCTTCGGCATCTGCTTCGGCAACCAGATCCTGGGCCGCGCCCTCGGCTTCGGCACGTACAAGCTGAAGTACGGCCACCGCGGCATCAACCAGCCGGTGCAGGACCGCACCACCGGCAAGGTCGAGGTCACCGCGCACAACCACGGCTTCGCCGTGGACGCGCCGCTCGACAAGGTCTCCGAGACCCCCTACGGCCGCGCCGAGGTCTCCCACGTCTGCCTGAACGACAACGTGGTGGAGGGCCTCCAGCTGCTCGACCAGCCGGCCTTCAGCGTCCAGTACCACCCCGAGGCGGCCGCGGGCCCGCACGACGCCGCGTACCTCTTCGACCGCTTCGTTTCTCTGATGGAGGCCGAGCGTGCCTAAGCGCACCGATATCCAGTCCGTCCTGGTCATCGGCTCCGGCCCGATCGTCATCGGCCAGGCCGCCGAGTTCGACTACTCCGGCACCCAGGCCTGCCGCGTCCTCAAGTCCGAGGGCCTGCGGGTCATCCTGGTGAACTCCAACCCCGCGACGATCATGACCGACCCGGAGATCGCCGACGCCACGTACGTCGAGCCGATCACCCCCGAGTTCGTCGAGAAGATCATCGCGAAGGAGCGCCCCGACGCGCTCCTGCCCACCCTCGGCGGCCAGACCGCGCTCAACACCGCCATCTCCATGCACGAGCAGGGTGTGCTGGAGAAGTACAACGTCGAGCTGATCGGCGCCAACGTCGAGGCGATCAACAAGGGCGAGGACCGCGACCTCTTCAAGGAGGTCGTCGAGGAGGTCCGCCGGAAGATCGGCCACGGCGAGTCCGCCCGCTCGGTCATCTGCCACTCGATGGACGACGTCATCAAGGGTGTGGACACCCTCGGCGGCTACCCCGTCGTCGTCCGCCCCTCCTTCACCATGGGCGGCGCCGGTTCCGGCTTCGCGCACGACGAGGAGGAGCTGCGCCGCATCGCCGGCCAGGGCCTGACGCTCTCCCCGACCACCGAGGTGCTCCTGGAGGAGTCCATCCTCGGCTGGAAGGAGTACGAGCTGGAGCTGATGCGCGACAAGGCCGACAACGTCGTGGTCGTCTGTTCCATCGAGAACTTCGACCCGATGGGCGTGCACACCGGTGACTCGATCACCGTCGCCCCGTCGATGACCCTCACCGACCGCGAGTACCAGCGCCTGCGCGACATCGGCATCGCGATCATCCGCGAGGTCGGCGTCGACACCGGCGGCTGCAACATCCAGTTCGCGATCAACCCGGACGACGGCCGCGTCATCGTCATCGAGATGAACCCGCGCGTCTCCCGCTCCTCGGCGCTCGCGTCGAAGGCCACCGGCTTCCCGATCGCCAAGATCGCCGCCAAGCTGGCCATCGGGTACACCCTCGACGAGGTCCCGAACGACATCACCGAGAAGACCCCGGCCTCCTTCGAGCCCACGCTCGACTACGTCGTGGTCAAGGCCCCGCGCTTCGCCTTCGAGAAGTTCCCGCTCGCCGACGCCACCCTCACCACCACCATGAAGTCGGTGGGCGAGGCCATGGCCATCGGCCGCAACTTCACCGAGGCCCTCCAGAAGGCCCTGCGCTCCCTGGAGAAGAAGGGCTCGCAGTTCACCTTCACCGGCGAGCCCGGCGACAAGGACGAGCTGCTGCGCGTCGCGGTCCGCCCGACCGACGGCCGCATCAACACCGTCATGCAGGCGATCCGCGCCGGTGCCACCCCCGAGGAGGTCTTCGACGCCACGAAGATCGACCCGTGGTTCGTGGACCAGCTCTTCCTGATCAAGGAGATCGCCGACGACCTGGCCGACGCCGAGAAGCTCGGCCCCGAGCTGCTCGCCGAGGCCAAGCGCCACGGCTTCTCCGACGCCCAGATCGCCGAGATCCGCGGCCTGCGCGAGGACGTCGTCCGCGAGGTCCGGCACGCCCTCGGGGTCCGTCCGGTCTACAAGACGGTCGACACCTGCGCCGCCGAGTTCGCCGCCAAGACCCCGTACTTCTACTCGTCCTACGACGAGGAGACGGAGGTCGCGCCCCGCGAGAAGCCCGCGGTGATCATCCTGGGCTCCGGCCCGAACCGCATCGGCCAGGGCATCGAGTTCGACTACTCCTGCGTCCACGCCTCCTTCGCGCTCAGCGACGCGGGCTACGAGACCGTGATGGTCAACTGCAACCCGGAGACCGTCTCGACGGACTACGACACCTCCGACCGCCTGTACTTCGAGCCGCTCACGCTCGAGGACGTGCTGGAGATCGTGCACGCCGAGTCCCTCGCGGGCCCGATCGCCGGCGTCGTCGTCCAGCTCGGCGGCCAGACCCCGCTGGGTCTCGCCCAGGCGCTCAAGGACAACGGCGTGCCGGTCGTCGGCACCTCCCCGGAGGCCATCCACGCCGCCGAGGACCGCGGCGCCTTCGGCCAGGTCCTGCTGGAGGCCGGCCTGCCGGCCCCGAAGCACGGCACCGCCACCACCTTCGCCGGAGCCAAGGCCATCGCCGACGAGATCGGCTACCCCGTCCTCGTACGCCCCTCGTACGTGCTCGGCGGCCGCGGCATGGAGATCGTCTACGACGAGGCGCGCCTGGAGGCGTACATCGCCGAGTCCACGGAGATCTCCCCGACCCGCCCGGTGCTGGTCGACCGCTTCCTCGACGACGCGATCGAGATCGACGTCGACGCGCTGTACGACGGCCACGAGCTCTACCTCGGCGGCGTCATGGAGCACATCGAGGAGGCCGGCATCCACTCCGGCGACTCGGCCTGCGCCCTGCCCCCGATCACCCTCGGCGGCTTCGACATCAAGCGCCTGCGCGCCTCCACCGAGGCGATCGCCAAGGGCGTCGGCGTCCGCGGCCTGATCAACATCCAGTTCGCGATGGCCGGCGACATCCTCTACGTGCTGGAGGCCAACCCGCGCGCCTCCCGGACCGTCCCCTTCACCTCGAAGGCGACCGCGGTCCCGCTGGCGAAGGCCGCCGCCCGCATCTCGCTGGGCGCGACCATCGCCGAGCTGCGCGCCGAGGGCCTGCTGCCGAAGACCGGCGACGGCGGCACCCTGCCGCTCGACGCGCCGATCTCCGTCAAGGAGGCCGTGATGCCGTGGAGCCGCTTCCGCGACATCCACGGCCGCGGCGTGGACACCGTCCTCGGCCCGGAGATGCGCTCGACCGGCGAGGTCATGGGCATCGACTCCGTCTTCGGCACGGCGTACGCCAAGTCGCAGGCGGGCGCCTACGGCCCGCTGCCGACCAAGGGCCGCGCGTTCATCTCCGTCGCCAACCGCGACAAGCGTTCGATGATCTTCCCGGCCCGTGAGCTGGTCGCCCACGGCTTCGAGCTGATGGCCACCTCCGGCACCGCCGAGGTGCTGCGCCGCAACGGCATCAACGCCACCGTGGTGCGCAAGCTCAGCGAGGGCGAGGGCCCGAACGGCGAGAAGACCATCGTCCAGCTGATCCACGACGGCCAGGTCGACCTGATCGTCAACACCCCGTACGGCACCGGCGGCCGCCTCGACGGCTACGAGATCCGCACGGCGGCCGTGGCCCGCAGCGTCCCGTGCCTGACGACGGTCCAGGCGCTGGCCGCCGCCGTCCAGGGCATCGACGCGCTCAACCACGGCGACGTGGGCGTGCGCTCCCTCCAGGAGCACGCGGAGCACCTGATCGCGGCCCGCGACTAGCAGCCCGTACGAAAGGGGGGCACCGGCGAGAGCGACCGGTGTCCCCCCTTTCATGAGGTCTTTCCGAGCGCACAACGGACTCAAGGGATAAACCGGACGATGTACAAGCTGTTCTTCAACCTGGTCTTCAAGCGGATGGACCCCGAGCAGGCCCACTACATGGCCTTCCGCTGGATCCGCCTGGCAGCCCGCACCCCCGTGCTGCGCACCTTCGTGGCCGCCTACCTCGCCCCCCGCACCAGGGAACTGCGCACCGAGACCCTGGGCCTGCGCTTCCACAGCCCCTTCGGCCTCGCCGCCGGCTTCGACAAGAACGCCGTCGCCATCGACGGCATGGCGATGCTCGGCTTCGACCACGTCGAGATCGGCACCGTCACCGGCCAGGCCCAGCCGGGCAACCCCAAGAAGCGGCTGTTCCGCCTGGTGCCGGACCGCGCCCTGATCAACCGCATGGGCTTCAACAACGAGGGCTCCGCCGCCGTGGCCGCCCGCCTCGGCGCCCGCCGCCCCGTCTTCAAGCCCGTGGTCGGCGTCAACATCGGCAAGACCAAGGTCGTCCCCGAGGCCGAGGCCGCCGCCGACTACGTGGTCTCCACCGAGCACCTCGCCCGGCACGCCGACTACCTGGTCGTCAACGTCTCCTCGCCCAACACCCCCGGCCTGCGCAACCTCCAGGCCACCGAGTCGCTCCGGCCGCTGCTGACCGCCGTGCGCGAGGCCGCCGACCGCACCGTCACCGACCGCCGCGTCCCGCTGCTGGTCAAGATCGCCCCCGACCTCGCCGACGAGGACGTGGACGCCGTCGCCGACCTCGCCGTGGAGCTGGGCCTGGACGGCATCATCGCCACCAACACCACGATCGCCCGCGAGGGCCTCGGCCTGAAGTCCGACCCGGCCCTGGTCAAGGAGACCGGCGGCCTCTCCGGCGCCCCGGTCAAGGAGCGCTCCCTGGAGGTCCTGCGCCGCCTCTACGCGCGCGTGGGCGACCGGATCGTCCTGGTGGGCGTCGGCGGCATCGAGAACGCCGAGGACGCCTGGCAGCGGATCCTCGCCGGCGCCACCCTGGTCCAGGGCTACAGCGCCTTCATCTACGAGGGCCCCTGCTACGCCCGCGCCATCCACAAGGGCCTCGCCGCGCGCCTGGCCGCCAGCCCGTACGCCACGCTCGCCGACGCCGTCGGCGCCGAGACCCGGAAGGCCTCCCTGTGACGCTCCCCTTCGGAACCCGCCTCCGCCAGGCCATGGACGCCCGTGGCCCGCTCTGCGTCGGCATCGACCCGCACGCCTCGCTGCTCGCCTCCTGGGGCCTGAGCGACGACGTGGCCGGCCTGGAGCGGTTCTCCCGCACGGTGGTCGAGGCGCTGGCCGACTCCGTGGCGGTCTTCAAGCCGCAGGCGGCCTTCTTCGAGCGCTTCGGCTCCCGGGGCATCGCCGTGCTGGAGCGCACGGTGGCCGACGCCCGCGCCGCCGGCACCCTGGTGCTGATGGACGCCAAGCGCGGCGACATCGGCTCGACCATGGCCGCGTACGCGGAGACCTTCCTGCGCAAGGACTCCCCGCTCTTCTCCGACGCCCTGACCGTCTCCCCGTACCTCGGCTACGGCTCGCTCAAGCCGGCCGTGGACCTGGCCCGGGAGTCCGGATCCGGCCTGTTCGTGCTGGCCCTGACCTCCAACCCGGAGGGGGCCGAGGTCCAGCGCGCGGTGCGCGAGGACGGCCGGACCATCGGCGCCACCATGCTGGCCCACCTGGCCGACGAGAACGCCGGCGCCGAGCCGATGGGCTCCTTCGGCGCGGTGGTCGGCGCCACCCTCGGCGACCTGTCCTCCTTCGACCTGGACATCAACGGACCGCTGCTGGCCCCCGGCATCGGCGCGCAGGGCGCCACCGCGGCCGACCTGCCGGCCGTCTTCGGCCCGGCCGTCCGCAACGTGGTCCCGAACGTCTCGCGCGGCGTCCTCGCACAGGGCCCCGACGCGGCCGCGCTGCGCTCCGCCTCCGACCGGTTCGCGGACGAGATCCGCGCGGCCGTCGCCGGGTAGCGCCCACCCCGGGAAGGGGGGTGCGGGGAAGGCTCCCGCACCCCCCTTCCGTGCGTCCGCCCCCGGGCCGGAGCGGCCGGGGCGGCCCGTTCGAGCGGCGGTCGATGATGGCCGGAAACACACCCCCGGGACCGGCCCGTGCGGCGCCCGGATTCGACACGGCGCGCGACGGTCCGGCGTTCGGACCGGCCCGGGCCCCGGCGCACCGGGGCGCTCCGGTGGCGCTCCGTGGCCCCGCCGCCGCGCTCCGGAGCCGCGGCGACCTGCGCGGGAGCGCCGGCAGGCACCGAATTTCGTCATTCCGCGTGTCGCTCGCGCCCGGCTCCCGGCCGTCTTGACGAAATCCTCACCCAAAACCGGGGTGTTTTGTCTGTGATGTACGGTTCAGTGGAGGCTGACCAGGACTTTTCGTCTGTTCTCGCTGACTGGAGCGGCCTTGGCCGCTAGTCTCCGACCAGAGCGAACGCACACGAGCGTTGTGTGCAGCTCGCCTGGTGGGGTGCCCTGTGGTGCTCCGCCGGTCCGTATCCGACAGTTCGACATCCGAGGTGACGTAGGCGTGGCTCTTCCGCCCCTTACCCCTGAACAGCGCGCAGCCGCGCTCGAAAAGGCCGCCGCGGCTCGCCGGGAGCGGGCCGAGGTGAAGAATCGACTCAAGCACTCCGGCGCCTCCCTGCACGAGGTCATCAAGCAGGGCCAGGAGAACGACGTCATCGGCAAGATGAAGGTCTCCGCCCTCCTCGAGTCCCTTCCCGGCGTGGGCAAGGTCCGCGCCAAGCAGATCATGGAGCGCCTCGGCATCTCCGAGAGCCGTCGTGTCCGCGGTCTCGGTTCCAACCAGATCGCCTCCCTGGAGCGCGAGTTCGGCGGCAGCGGCGCCTGAGGCGTCGCCCCGAGTTGTCCGAGTGTTCTCAGGCAGTCCTGAGAACCGGGATAATCGCTCCATGGCAGCAGAGGTTCGTCCGCGGCTGACCGTGCTCTCCGGCCCCTCCGGGGTCGGCAAGAGCACGGTCGTCGCGCATATGCGCAAGGTTCACCCCGAGGTGTGGCTCTCGGTGTCGGCCACCACCCGCAAGCCGCGACCCGGCGAGCGGCACGGAGTCCACTACTTCTTCGTCTCCGACGACGAGTTCGACAAGCTGATCGCCAACGGCGAGCTGCTGGAGTGGGCCGAGTTCGCGGGCAACCGCTACGGCACCCCGCGGGCCGCCGTCGGCGAGCGCCTCGACGCGGGCGAGCCCGTGCTGCTGGAGATCGATCTCCAGGGTGCCCGGCTGGTCCGGGAGTCGATGCCGGAGGCCCAGCTGGTCTTCCTCGCCCCGCCGAGCTGGGACGAGCTGGTCCGCCGCCTCACCGGGCGCGGCACCGAGGCCCCCGAGGTCATCGAGCGCCGGCTGGAGGCCGCGAAGGTCGAGCTCGCGGCCGAATCCGAGTTCGACACGACCCTGGTCAACACCTCCGTCGAGGACGTAGCACGTGAGCTGCTAGCCTTGATGGAAGTTGTTTGATCGTTGTTTGATCTTTTACCCATCTTCGGAAGGTAGAGCGTGTCCTCTTCCATCACCGCGCCCGAGGGCATCATCAACCCGCCGATCGACGAGCTGCTCGAGGCCACGGACTCGAAGTACAGCCTCGTGATCTACGCGGCCAAGCGCGCGCGTCAGATCAACGCGTACTACTCGCAGCTCGGTGAGGGCCTGCTGGAGTACGTCGGCCCGCTGGTGGACACCCACGTCCACGAGAAGCCGCTGTCGATCGCCCTGCGCGAGATCAACGCGGGTCTGCTGACCTCCGAGGCCATCGAGGCCCCGGCCCAGTAAGGCGCGAGCAATACCTTCACCACAGGCCCGGCGGCGCAGCTGCCGGGCCTGTGGTGTGTCATGGGTGGGAACAGGGAGAACCGATGCCGGGGAGCGGAGTCGCAGTGGACAAGCCGAAGGTCGTCCTGGGGGTCAGCGGCGGGATCGCCGCCTACAAGGCGTGCGAGCTGCTGCGGCGGCTGACCGAGTCCGGGCACCACGTCCGCGTGGTGCCGACCGCCTCGGCGCTGCACTTCGTGGGCGAGGCCACCTGGTCGGCGCTGTCCGGCAACCCGGTCTCCACCGAGGTCTGGGACGCCGTCCACGAGGTGCCGCACGTCCGCATCGGCCAGGGCGCCGACCTGGTGGTCGTGGCCCCGGCCACCGCCGACATGCTGGCCAAGGCCGCCCACGGGCTCGCCGACGACCTGCTGACCAACACCCTCCTGACCGCCCGCTGCCCCGTGGTCTTTGCCCCCGCGATGCACACCGAGATGTGGGAGCACCCGGCCACCCGGGAGAACGTGGCCACCCTGCGCCGCCGCGGCGCCGTGGTCATCGAGCCGGCCGTGGGCCGCCTCACCGGCGTCGACACCGGCAAGGGGCGGCTGCCCGATCCCGAGGAGATCTTCGAGGTCTGCAAGCGCGTCCTGGCCCGGGGCACCGCCGAGCCCGACCTGCTCGGCCGGCACGTCGTGATCAGCGCCGGCGGCACCCGCGAGCCGCTGGACCCGGTGCGCTTCCTCGGCAACCGGTCCTCCGGCAAGCAGGGCTACGCGCTGGCCCGCACCGCCGTCGCCCGGGGCGCCCGGGTCACGCTGGTCGCCGCCAACACCGCGCTGCCCGACCCCGCCGGCGTGGACGTCGTACGCGTCGGCACGGCCGTCCAGCTGCGCGAGGCGGTCCTGAAGGCGGCGGCCGACGCCGACGCCGTGGTGATGGCCGCCGCGGTGGCGGACTTCCGCCCGGCCGCGTACGCCGAGGGCAAGATCAAGAAGAAGGACGGCGAGGAGCCGGCGCCGGTCGCCCTGGTCCGCAATCCGGACGTGCTGGCGGAGATCTCCGCAGACCGTGCCCGGCCGGGGCAGATCATCGTGGGCTTCGCCGCCGAGACCGACGACGTTCTGGCCAATGGATGGGCGAAACTCCGCCGGAAGCAGTGTGATCTTCTCGTCGTGAACGAGGTCGGCGAGAGCAAGACCTTCGGTTCCGAGGAGAACGAAGCGGTCATCCTGGCATCCGATGGCGTCGAGACGGCTGTGCCTTATGGCCCCAAGGAGGCGCTCGCGGACCGGATTTGGGACCTCGTGACCCCGCGACTCGCCTGACCGAGGGACCTTGTTCCGTGCGTTCGGCGTGGGCCACAATGGAGTGCCGCAGGTCACAGCCCTTCCATTAGGCGAGACGCGTGGTCCGGCGCACGGGAGCGCCCGATAAACTAAACCCGGAACCGGCCGGGCGCAGCCTCCGGGCGGCTCCGCCAAATGATCAGCCAGCAGCCGCTGCAACCCCAGGGAGCGATGTGTCCCGCCGCCTGTTCACCTCGGAGTCCGTGACCGAGGGCCACCCCGACAAGATCGCTGACCAGATCAGCGACACGATCCTCGACGCCCTGCTCGCCGAGGACCCGACCTCCCGCGTCGCCGTGGAGACGCTCATCACCACCGGCCTGGTCCACATCGCGGGCGAGGTGACGACGAAGGCGTACGCGCCGATCGCCTCCCTGGTCCGCGACAAGATCCTGGAGATCGGCTACGACTCCTCGAAGAAGGGCTTCGACGGCGCCTCCTGCGGCGTCTCGACGTCCATCGGCGCGCAGTCCCCGGACATCGCGCAGGGTGTCGACACGGCGTACGAGCAGCGGGTCGAGGGCGACGAGGACGAGCTCGACAAGCAGGGCGCGGGCGACCAGGGCCTGATGTTCGGCTACGCCACCGACGAGACCCCGAACCTCATGCCGCTGCCGATCGAGCTGGCCCACCGGCTCTCGCGGCGCCTGTCCGAGGTGCGCAAGAACGGGACCATCCCGTACCTGCGCCCCGACGGCAAGACCCAGGTCACCATCGAGTACGACGGCGACAAGCCGGTCCGCCTCGACACGGTGGTCGTCTCCTCGCAGCACGCCTCCGACATCGACCTGGACTCGCTGCTCGCGCCCGACATCCGCGAGTTCGTCGTCGAGCACGTGCTCAAGGAGCTCGTCGAGGACGGCATCAGCCTGGAGACCGACGGCTACCGCCTGCTGGTCAACCCGACCGGCCGCTTCGAGATCGGCGGCCCGATGGGCGACGCCGGCCTCACCGGCCGCAAGATCATCATCGACACGTACGGCGGCATGGCCCGCCACGGCGGCGGCGCCTTCTCCGGCAAGGACCCGTCGAAGGTCGACCGCTCCGCCGCGTACGCGATGCGCTGGGTCGCCAAGAACGTCGTGGCCGCCGGCCTCGCGGAGCGCTGCGAGGTCCAGGTCGCGTACGCGATCGGCAAGGCCGAGCCCGTCGGTCTCTTCGTCGAGACCTTCGGCACCGCCAAGGTGGACGTCGCCAGGATCGAGCAGGCCATCTCCGAGGTCTTCGACCTCCGCCCGGCCGCGATCATCCGCGACCTCGACCTGCTGCGCCCGATCTACGCCCAGACCGCCGCGTACGGCCACTTCGGCCGTGAGCTGCCGGACTTCACCTGGGAGCGCACCGACCGCGTCGACGCGCTGAAGGCCGCCGCCGGCCTGTAGCCCGCGCGGACGTCGTGACGACGGCCCCGGACCCCTGTGGTCCGGGGCCGTCGGCGTTCCTCCGCTGTCGGTGTCCTTTGGTAAGAATGCTGGTGTGAGCAGCGAGAACGAATCAGGCGAGCAGGCCGGGGGGCCGCCCGAGCAGCTCGCGCTCATCCGGGAGACCGTCCGCGCCGCGAAGGCCGCCGCGCCCAAGGCCAAGCCGCGCACCTGGCGGGGCGCGGCCCTGGCCAAGGAGCTGCCGGTGGCGCGGATCCTGGTCAACAAGGGGGTGCTCCACCTCGACCAGCTCTGGGACTACGCCGTCCCCGCCGAGCTGGACGAGGCCGCGCAGCCGGGCGTGCGCGTCCGGGTGCGGTTCGGCGCGGGCGCCCACCACGTCCGGGAGGGGCGCCGCGAGGGCGGCGGCCTCATCGACGGCTTCCTGGTCGAGCGCCGGGCCGAGTCGGACTACAACGGACCGCTGGCCGCGCTCGCGCACGTGGTCTCCCCGGAGCGGGTGCTCACCCCCCGGATGCTGGCCCTGACCCGGGCCGTCGCCGACCGCTACGCCGGCAGCCTGGCCGACGTGCTCCAGCTCGCCCTCCCGCCGCGGAACGCCCGGGCCGAGTCCCGGCCCTCGCCCGAGCCGCTGCCGGCCCCGCCCGCGCCCGAGCCGGGCGGCTGGGAGCGCTACCCGGCGGGGCCCGCCTTCCTGCGGGCGCTGGCCGCCGGGCACAACCCGCGCGCCGTCTGGACGGCCCTGCCCGGCCCCGGCTGGCCCGACGAGCTGGCCCGCGCGATGGCCGCCGCCCTGGCGTCGGGGCGGGGTGCGCTGGCGGTGCTGCCCGACGGCCGGTCGGTGGCCCGGCTGGACGCGGCGCTCACGGACGTGCTGGGGCAGGGGCGGCACGCGGTGCTCACGGCCGAGTCCGGTCCCGAGAAGCGGTACGGCCAGTGGCTGGCCGTGCACCGGGGCTCGGTGAAGGCGGTGATCGGCACGCGGGCGGCGATGTTCGCGCCGGTACGGGACCTGGGGCTGGTGGCCGTCTGGGACGACGGCGACTCCAGCCACAGCGACGACAACGCGCCCTTCCCGCACGTGCGCGAGGTGCTGGAGCTGCGCTCCGCGCACGACGACTGCGGCTTCCTGCTGGGCGGCACGAGCTGCACGGTGGAGGCCGCCCAGCTGGTCGAGTCCGGCTGGGCGCGGCCGCTGGCGGCGGACCGCGAGCGGGTGCGGGAGGCCGCGCCGCTGGTGCGGACCGTGGGCGAGGAGGACCTGGCCCGGGACGAGGCCGCGCGGGCGGCCCGGCTACCGAGCCTGGCCTGGCAGGCGGTGCGGGAGGGCCTGAAGACCGGGCCGGTGCTCGTCCAGGTGCCCCGGCGCGGCTACGTGCCCCGGCTGGCCTGCGAGCGCTGCCGTACGCCGGCCCGCTGCACGGCGTGCGCCGGTCCCCTGGAGGCGCCGGACCAGCGGGCGCTGCGGTGCGGGTGGTGCGGGCGGGACGAACCGTCCTGGCAGTGCGGGGAGTGCGGCTCGGTGCGGCTGCGGGCGAGTGTGATCGGCGCGCGGCGGACGGCCGAGGAGCTGGGGCGAGCGTTTCCGGCGGTGCCGGTGCGGACTTCGGGGCGGGACCACGTGCTGGACGGCGTACCGGACCGGCCGGCGCTGGTGGTGAGCACGCCGGGTGCCGAGCCGGTGGCCGAGGGCCCGGGGTACGCGGCCGCGCTGCTGCTGGACGGCTGGGCGATGCTGGGGCGGCCCGACCTGCGCGCGGGCGAGGAGGCGCTGCGGCGCTGGATCGGCGCGGCCTCGCTGGTGCGGGGGAGCGGGACGGTGGTGGTGGTCGCGGAGCCGACGCTGCGGCCGGTGCAGGCCCTGGTGCGGTGGGATCCCGTGGGGCACGCGGTGCGGGAGCTCGCGGAGCGGGCCGAGCTGGGCTTCCCCCCGGTGTCGCGGATGGCCGAGGTGACGGGCCGGCCGGAGCCGCTGGCCGAGTTCCTGGCGGGGGCGGCGCTGCCGGGGGACGCGGTGGTGCTGGGGCCGGTGCCGGTGGCCGCGCGGGGCGGTGCACGGGTGGAGGAGGCGTACGAGAGGGCGCTGGTGCGGGTGCCGCCGGGGTCGGGGGCCGCGTTGGCTGCCGCGCTGAAGTCCGCCCAGGCTGCGCGGCTGGCCGCCCGCGGCACGGCCGACCCGGTCCGGGTCCGCATCGACCCGCCGTCCATCGGCTGACGCCGCGCCGACCGCGTCCGCCCGTCCCGTGTTGCCTCGTGCTGGCCCCTCGGTACGGGCCGCGACCCGTGTCCCGCCCGCCAGGTGCGGGCCGTGTGGTGTGGGCCGCGCCCGCGGTGCCGGGCTCGGGCCTGCGGCTCGGGTGGTACCGGGTGCGGTGCCGCCTGCGTGGGGGCGCGGCCAGGGCGCGGGACGGGTTCCCTGCGGGGCAGTTCCCCTACCCGCCCTTCTCCCGTTCACCGGGGCTGCGCCCCGGACCCGCCGGGCTCACGGGGCTGCGCCCTGGGCCCGCGTGGGGCTGCGCCCCGGAACCGGCGGGCTCACGGGGCTGGCGCCCCGGGCCCGGGGCTCACGGGGCTGTGCCCCGGGCCCGCGGGGCTGCGCCCCGTATCCGGCGTGCTGACGGGGCTGTGCCCTGGGCCCGCGTGGGGCTGCGCCGCGGATCCGGCGGGCCCACGGCTCGGTTCCGCGGGGTTCCGCCCCGGGTCCTCGTGGGGGTGGGGGAACCGGCCCGCGGGGGTCCGGGCGGTTCACCACCGCCCGGCACCTCCGCCGGAGCGTCGCTGCCCACGGGGCGGACCCGGGACCCCGTGGGGGCGGGTCCCGGGGTGTCGTGCCGGCACCCGCGTCGTCCGGGGCGGATGCCGGGTGGGGTCAGCCGGTGCGGGGGCCCGGGAAGGCCGGGGAGCGGGGGGTGGTGTCCTCGCGGAGGGACTGCGAGGCAGGAGTCGGCTGGGGCGGCATCGAGCGGGCCGCCGGGATGCCCAGCGTGCGCGGTGCGGCCGTGCCCTCGGCCAGCGGCTCCGCGGCCTCCGCCGGGGCCGCCGTCACGGCGCCCGCCCGGCGCGCCCCGTACCGGCGGTGCACCGCCTGCTTCGTCACCCCGAGGGCGGAGCCCACCGCGTCCCACGAGAAGCCGAGCGAGCGGTCGAAGTCCACCGCGGCGGTCACCAGCGTCTCCACGCTGTCCCGCAGCTCCTGCGCGAGACGGACGGTCGGCGCGGGTGCCCGGCCGTAGACGACGAAGCCCGTGGAGGGGCCGGAGCGACGCGGGCGGTAGACGTTGCCGAGCTGGGCGGTGAGGGTACGCAGGGCATCCACCTGTCGGCGGACCCGCTCGATGTCCCGCACCAGGAGATGCAGGCTGGCCCTCGCTTGGGCGTCGTGGGTGGCGTGGTCGGCCATGAACAAGCCTCTCGAACCGGGGGGTTGAAACGGATCGGGCCGGCTGCACAATGCGGCCCGTTTCGGTCAATCTCTCTTGACCAACGCTCCATGCGGCACGGAGGTCACGCCCCAGGGGCGTGTCGGCATATGCGAGAGGCGCGCGTGTGTGCGTACGCCCCCCGCCCCGGCCGGGCGGGCCGGGCGCCGCGGCCCATAGACTGGGCCGTTGCTCCTCATTCGTCTCATCCGTCGTCTCCAACGGCCCGCCGCAAAGCGAGGTATGACCCAAGTGAAGCTCGTCTTCGCAGGAACCCCCGAGGTGGCCGTGCCCGCCCTCGACGCCCTCATCGCCTCCGGCCGCCACGAGGTCGCCGCCGTCGTCACCCGGCCCGACGCCCCCGCCGGCCGCGGCCGGCGCCTGGTCGCCAGCCCGGTCGCCCAGCGCGCCGAGGAGGCGGGCATCGAGGTGCTCAAGCCGGTCCGCCCCCGCGACCCGGACTTCCTCGCCCGGCTCGCCGAGATCGCCCCGGACTGCTGCCCGGTCGTCGCGTACGGCGCCCTGCTGCCCAAGGCGGCCCTCGACATCCCGGCCCGCGGCTGGGTCAACCTGCACTTCTCCCTGCTGCCGGCGTGGCGCGGCGCCGCCCCCGTCCAGCACGCGGTCATGGCCGGCGACCAGGTCACCGGCGCCTCCACCTTCCTCATCGAGGAGGGCCTGGACTCCGGCCCGGTCTACGGCGTGCTCACCGAGGAGGTCCGCCCCACCGACACCAGCGGCGACCTGCTCACCCGCCTGGCCTTCGCCGGCGCCGGACTGCTCGCCGCCACCATGGACGGCATCGAGGACGGCACCCTGCGCGCCGTGCCCCAGCCCGCGGACGGCATCACCCTCGCGCCCAAGATCACCGTCGAGGACGCGCAGGTGAACTGGGCCGACCCGGCGCTGCGCGCCGACCGCGTCGTACGGGGCTGCACCCCCGCGCCCGGCGCCTGGACCCTCTTCCGCGGCGAGCGGCTCAAGCTGGTCTCCGTCGCGCTGGTGCCCGAGCGCACCGACCTCGCGCCCGGCGAGCTGGCCCCCGCCAAGAACAACGTGTACGTCGGCACCGGCTCGCACGCCGTCGAGCTGCTCTGGGTGCAGCCCCAGGGCAAGAAGCCGATGAAGGGCGCCGACTGGGCCCGCGGCGTGCGCATCGCCCCCGGCGAGCGGCTCGGCGCGTAGCCCCCGCGCACCCCGACGTACGCTGAAGACGCGCCCGCCGGCGCCTTCAGGCCTCCCCGTTCCACCACCCCTCAGCGGAGCACCTTTCACGTGACCGACCAGCCCCGTCGCCGTCCCGCCCAGCAGCACAAGCCCTACCGGCGTCCCCAGAAGGACCCCGTCCGCATCCTCGCCTTCGAGGCCCTGCGGGCCGTGGACGAGCGCGACGCGTACGCCAACCTCGTCCTGCCGCCCCTGCTCCGCAAGGCGCGGGAGGCCGCGGCGGCCAAGGGCGGCTCCTTCGACGCGCGCGACGCGGCCCTCGCGACGGAGCTGGTGTACGGCACGCTGCGGCGCCAGGGCACGTACGACGCGATCATCGCGGCCTGCGTGGACCGGCCCCTGCGCGAGGTCGACCCGCCGGTGCTCGACGTGCTCTCGCTCGGCGCGCACCAGCTGCTCGGCACCCGCATCCCCACCCACGCCGCGGTCTCCGCGAGCGTGGAGCTGGCCCGCGTGGTGCTCGGCGACGGCCGGGCGAAGTTCGTGAACGCCGTGCTGCGCCGGATCGCCGCGGAGGACCTGGACGGCTGGCTCGCCAAGGTCGCCCCGCCGTACGACGAGGACGCCGAGGAGCACCTCGCCGTGGTCCACTCCCACCCGCGCTGGGTGGTGTCGGCCCTGTGGGACGCCCTCGGCGGCGGCCGGGCCGGCATCGAGGACCTGCTGGAGGCGGACAACGAGCGGCCCGAGGTGACGCTGGTCGCCCGGCCCGGCCGCGTGGAGCCCGGCGAGCTGGTCGAGGCGCTGGGCGAGGACTCGGTGCTGCCGGGCCGCTGGTCCCCGTACGCCGTCCGGCTGGCCGAGGGCGGCGAACCGGGCGCCATCGAGGCCGTCCGCGAGGGCCGCGCCGGCGTCCAGGACGAGGGCAGCCAGCTGGTCGCCATCGCCCTCGCCAACGCCCCGGTCGAGGGCCGGGACGAGCGCTGGCTGGACGGCTGCGCCGGCCCCGGCGGCAAGGCCGCCCTGCTGGGCGCGCTGGCGGCCGGCCGGGGTGCCGCGCTGCTCGCGTCCGAGAAGCAGCCGCACCGGGCCCGGCTGGTCGAGCGGGCCCTCGCCGGCAACCCCGGCCCGTACCAGGTCATCGCCGCCGACGGCACCCGGCCGCCGTGGCGGCCGGGCTCCTTCGACCGGGTGCTGATGGACGTGCCCTGCTCGGGCCTGGGCGCGCTCCGCCGCCGCCCGGAGGCCCGCTGGCGGCGCCGGCCCGCGGACCTGGAGGGCTTCGCCCCGCTCCAGCGCGCGCTGCTGCGGGAGGCGCTCGGCGCGGTCCGCGTGGGCGGCGTCGTCGGGTACGCGACCTGCTCCCCGCACCTCGCGGAGACCCGGGTCGTCGTGGACGACGTGCTCAAGGGCCGGGGCGGCGCGGCCCCCTTCGAGGCGGAGTGGATCGACGCGCGTCCGCTGCTGCCCGGCGTCCCCGCGCTCGGCGACGGCCCGGACGTCCAGCTCTGGCCGCACCTGCACGGCACGGACGCGATGTACCTGGCGCTGCTGCGCCGCACGGCCTGAGCCGCGGCCCCGGCTCCCTCCCCGGGGGCCGGGGCGACGGCCGCGTCCGGGTCCCCGGGGCCGGTTTCGGGGGTGCCACCTGCGGAGGCCCGGCGGCATGGCACGCTTGGGGGCATGGCCGTTCAGATCAATCCCAGCATCCTGTCCGCGGACTTCGCCCGACTAGCCGACGAGGCGAAGGCGGTCGAGGGTGCCGACTGGCTCCACGTCGACGTCATGGACAACCACTTCGTCCCGAACCTCACGCTCGGCATGCCGATCGTGGAGTCCCTCAGCCGCGCCACGGACATTCCGCTGGACCTGCATCTGATGATCGCCGACCCGGACCGCTGGGCCCCGCAGTACGTCGAGGCCGGCGCCGGGTCGATCACCTTCCACGCCGAGGCCGCGGGCGCGCCCGTCCGGCTGGCGCGGGAGATCCGGGCCAAGGGCGCCCGCGCCTCCATGGCGCTCAAGCCCGCCACGCCGATCGAGCAGTACGAGGACATCCTCCCCGAGCTCGACATGGTGCTGATCATGACGGTCGAGCCGGGCTTCGGCGGGCAGCCCTTCCTCGACGTGATGCTGCCGAAGATCCGCCGTACCCGGGAGCTGATCGCCAAGCACGGCCTGGAGGTGTGGCTGCAGGTCGACGGCGGCGTTTCGGCGTCCACCATCGAGCGCTGCGCCGAGGCCGGCGCGGACGTGTTCGTGGCCGGTTCCGCCGTGTACGGCGCCGTGGACCCGGCCGCCGCGGTACGGACGCTGCGCGAGCAGGCGGGGGCCGCGATCGCGGCCGCGCCCTGGGCCTGCGAGCACTGAGGGGCGCCTGGGGCGCCGCGGAAGAAGGCTCGGTGAACAGCTCGATGAACGGGAGCTGTCCGGGCTGATCAACGGCCGCCGGATCTGACAGGATGAACGGCGAGTCGAGAGTGTGAACAGCAGTGAGGAGATCGCGGTGTCTGGTGTGTCGGCGGGACGCTCAGCCCTGCGGATGGGACCCGCGGAGCTGGTGCAGGCGGCGGCCATGGCCCGTCGCTTCTACCTGGAGGGCAAGTCCAAGATCCAGATCGCCGAGGAGTTCGGCGTGAGCCGCTTCAAGGTGGCCCGGGTCCTGGAGACCGCCCTGGAGCGCGACCTCGTCCGGATCGAGATCCGGGTGCCGGCCGAGCTGGACGCGGAGCGCTCCGACGCGCTGCGCGCCCGGTACGGACTGCGCCACGCGGTCGTCGTGGAGTCCCCGGCCGACACGGCCGAGGACGCCCCCGACCCGGAGAACCTCGGCGCTGTCGCGGCCGACCTGCTGGGCGAGCTGGTCAGCGAGGGCGACGTGCTCGGACTGGCGTGGGGCCGGTCGACCATCCACATGGCGGCCGCCCTGCACCGCCTGCCGCCGTGCACCGTCGTCCAGCTGACCGGCGTGTACGACGCCGGGACCGCGGAGCGCGGCTCGGTCGAGGCCGTACGCCGGGCCGCCCAGGTCTCGGGCGGCGACGCCCACCCGATCTACGCGCCGATGCTGCTGCCGGACCCCGCCACCGCGGCCGCACTGCGCAACCAGACCGGCATCGCCCGGGCCTTCGAGTACTTCGACAAGGTCACTGTCGCCGCGGTGTCCATCGGCTCCTGGGAGCCGGGCATCTCGACCGTGCACGACATGCTCTCCGACGAGGAGCGGGCGCACTACGCGTCGCTCGGCGTCGCCGCCGAGATGTCCGCGCACCTCTTCGACAAGGACGGCCGCCGGGTCGGCCGGGACCTGGGCGAGCGGTGCATCACCGTCGAGGCCGACCGGCTGCGCCGGATCCCGGAGGTGGTGGCCATCGCCGGCGGCCTGCGCAAGGCGGCGGCGATCGGCGCGGTGCTGCGGTCCGGGCTGGTGACGAGCCTGGTGACGGACACCGCCGTCGCCGACTACCTGCTGACCGAGTCGGTGCCGGGGGCGCGGCCGGCGCTGGAGCGGGCCGACCCGGACGACGGGGCCATCGCGTCGGGCCGCTGAGCGGTGGGGCCGGGGCCCTGATCGGTCCTGCCGGACCGCTGGTCCGCGAGCCGGTCGGCAGGGGCGGGTCCCCGCAGGGTGGTACGGGCGGCCGGGGCCGTGGGTCGGGCCGGGCCGGGTGACCGGGGCGCCCCGGCGCGTGGCCGGCTCGCCGGTGCGCCGGTTGTTTGGCAGCATCGGTGCATGATCTTGCGGAGCGTGCCCCGGCTCCTGGGGGCCGTGTTCCTGGCGGTGCTGCTGGGGACCGTCGCGGCGTGCGGCGGGGGCGGTGGCGGCTCCGGCGGGGCCGACCGGGCCGCCGCTCCGGTCACCCCGGGCGCGGGCGCCCCGAGCACGCCCGGGTGGGCGCGGGGGATGACCGTCGTACGGGCCGCCGACCTGCCCGTACAGGCGCGGGAGACGCTGGCCCTGATCGATGCCGGCGGGCCGTACCCGTACCGTCAGGACGGCACGGTCTTCGGGAACTTCGAGCGGGCGCTGCCCCGGCAGAAGCGGGGCTATTACCACGAGTACACGGTACGGACGCCGGGGGAGCGGGACCGGGGCGCGCGGCGCATCGTGACCGGGCGGGGCGGCGAGTTCTACTACACGGACGACCACTACCAGAGCTTCCGGGCGGTGCTGCGATGACCCTCGACGCGTTGTCCGGGCCGCCGGGCCCGCGGGTGTGGCCCGCGGACGAGCCGCTGGAGCCGGCGCTGGCCGCCGCGCGGGGGGCCGGGTGGACCACGGTGGTGCTGGAGCTGGACGGCGTACGGTCCAAGACGGCGCTGATGGACCGGTGCGAGCGGGCGTTCGGGCTGCCGGGGTGGTTCGGGCGGAACTGGGACGCGCTCGCGGACTGTCTGACGGACCTGTCCTGGGCGGGGCCGGCGGGGGGCGCGGGGTGGCTGGTCGCCGTCACGGGGTGGGGCGGTTTCGCGCGGGCGCGGGCGCGTGATGCCGGGGTGCTGCGTGAGGTGCTGGAGGGGGCGGTGGAGTTCTGGGCGGAGTCGGATGCGGGGCCCGGGTTCCGGGTGCTGCTGGTCGAGGGGCGGGGCTGAGACCGGGCCCTCGCCGGGCGGAGGTCCGGGTCCTGCGGGTGCCGGTCCCTGCGGGGCGGAGGTCCGGGTCCTGCGGGTGCCGGGTCCCTGCGGGGCTGTCTCCCCGCCCCACCCTTCTCCCGTTCACCGGGGCTGTGCCCCGGACCCCCTCGGGCTGCGCACGGGCCCCCTCGGGGCTGTGCCCGGACCCCCTCGGGCTGCGCCCGGACCCCCTCGGGGCTGTGCCCCGGATCCCCTCGGGCTGTGCCCGGGCCCCCCTCGGGCTGTGCCCCGGGGCTTCCCCCCGGACTTCGTCCGGGGGGGGGATCTCCTGGGCTGCCGTGGCGGAGGGGCTAGGAGCCCGTCCACGGTGGGGTCTGGCCCCAGGACCAGACGGGGACCTTGGCCGCGTCCACCGGTGGCGGGTCGTCGCCCGAGTAGATCAGGGCCATCCGGGTGCCCCACTCGATGTAGTAGACGAACACCGCGCGGAACTCCGGGTCCGTCGGGAGACCGACCTCGTCCGCGGTGTCGAGGAGGAGGTCCACCCAGCGGCGGCGCTGCTGTTCGGTGATGCCGCGGCCCAGGTGCTTGGTGGCCATGTGCTGGTGGCCGCCGTGGTGGGCGGTGTAGTCCGCCGGGCCGCCGAAGACCTCCGACAGCCAGGCCGCCACGTGCTGCGGGTGCCCGGGGTCCATGCCCGCGAACACCGGGGCGAGGACCTCGTCCCGCAGTGCGTGGCCGTAGAAGGCGTCGGTGAGGCGGTTCATCGCCTCGCTCCCGCCCATCCACTCGTAGATCGTGGGGGTGCTCATCGTGCCTGCCTCACTGTCCCGCGGCCTTGCCCGTGCCGACGACCTCGGTGACCTGGTAGTGCTGCATCTCCTCGATCGCGGTCACGTAGGGCCGGATCGCGCTGAAGAAGGCCGGGAAGTGCTCGCCCCGCCGGAAGCCCTGGAGGTGCGCCTCGGTCGAGGTCCAGCGGATCCGGAGGATGTAGCGCTCCCGCTCCTCCTCGCAGTGCGCCAGCTCGTAGTCCACGCACTCGGGAGCGGCGGCCAGCGACTCCGCCGCCTTGCGGTACGCGTCCTCGAAGGACTGCTGCTCGTCTAACGCGATGCGGTAGCGGATGTACTCGACGGTGGTGGCCATGATGGTCTGCCTCTCCGTGGTGATCAGCTGCTGCGGCTACCCTGACGCGATCATCGGTGCCCGTCAGCCGAATGCGTCATTCCTGGTCGGACTCCATGGAGTCGGGGCCCTGGGCCCGGACCCGGCCGACCTCCTCCAGGGAGGCCCGCAGGTCCGCCAGCCACGTGTCGGTGTTGCGGCCCACCAGCCGTACGCACCAGGCCAGGGCGTCCGCCCGGCTGCGTGCGACCCCGCCGGCCACCAGCGTGTCCAGCACCTGCCGCTCGGACTGGCGCAGCCGGGTCATCACCGGGACGGCCAGATGGGTGAAGAGCGTCCGCTCGCCGCCCTCGCCCTCCACGCCCCAGGCCACCTTGCGGCGGTAGAGCTCCTCCGCCTCGCGGGCGACCGCGATCCGCTGCTCGCGGGTGCGGGCCCGGAACTCCGCGGCCGTCTCACCCGCCGGGACGCGGCCGATCACGGTGATCTCCTCGCGGTCGACCACGACGTCGGCCACGCTCTCGTAGACGTCCTCCGGCAGGCGGTCGGCGAACCAGCCGCGGAGCTGCTCTCTCTGCTCGGCTGTAATCATGTAATCAACGTTGCATCCGTTCGCGCGTTGATCGCAAGGGTGCGCTCCGCCTTCCGCCGCCGGCGAACGCTCAGCCCATCGCGCGGTACCGGTGGACGAGGGAGACGGCCATCGCGCCCTCGCCGACGCCGGAGGCCACCCGCTTGACCGAGTGGGCGCGGACGTCACCCGCCGCGAAGACGCCCGGCACGCTCGTCTCCAGGGGGTACGGGGCCCGCTCCAGGCTCCACTCGGCCGGCAGCTCCCCGCCGTTGGCGATCAGGTCGGAGCCGGTCAGGACGAAGCCGAACTCGTCGCGTTCCACCACGCCGGCCAGCCAGTCGGTGTGCGGGCGGGCGCCGATGAAGGTGAACATGAACCGGCACGGGGTCTCGGTGTCCTCGCCCGTCTCCGCGTCGTGCAGGGTGATGCGCTCCAGGTGTTCGCCGCCGTCGAGCGCGACCACGGTGGTGCGGACCTTCACCTCGATGTTCGGGGTGCGGCCGATCTCGTCGATCAGGTAGCGGGACATGCTGGCGTCCAGCGACTCCGCGCGGACCAGGATCGTGACCCGGGCGGCGTACTTCGCGAAGTGCACGGCGGCCTGGCCCGCCGAGTTGGCGCCGCCCACGATGAAGACGTGCTGGGAGATGCAGGCGGAGCTCTCCGTGGTGGCCGCGCCGTAGTAGAGGCCCGCGCCCTCGAAGCGGTCCGCGCCGGGGGCCTGGAGGCGGTTGTACGCGACGCCCGTGGACAGCAGCACCGTCTCGGCGCTGATCTCCGTGCCGTCGGCCAGCGTGAGGATCTTCGCCGGGTCGTCGCGGGTGAGCGAGACGACCTCCACCGGGTGCAGGATCTCCGCGCCGAAGCGGGACGCCTGGATGGTGGCCCGGCGGGTCAGGTCGCCGCCGGACAGGCCCGAGGGGAAGCCGAGGTAGTTCTCGATGAGGCTGGAGGTGCCGGCCTGGCCGCCGGGCGCCCGCGAGTCCAGCATCAGCGTCGACAGGCCCTCGGAGGCCGCGTACACCCCGGCCGCGAGGCCCGCCGGGCCCGCGCCCACGATCACGCACTCGTAGTGCGGGCGGGAGGCCGTGGTGGCCAGGCCCAGCCGCTCCGCGAGCTCGGCGTCCGTGGGGGCCGAGAGCACCTCGCCGCCCGGGAAGCGCACCAGCGGCAGGGGCGCGTCCGGCCGTTCGGCGATCAGGGTCAGGGCCTCGGGGTCCCGCTCGACGTTCAGGAAGCGGAAGGGCTGGCCGTTGCGGGTGAAGAAGTCCCGCACGGCGTGCGTGCCGGGGGCCACCAGGTGGCCGGCGACGATGATCCCGTCGTACGCGGGCCGGTAGGCGGCCAGCCAGTCCGACAGCAGGTCGTCCAGGACCGGGAAGAGCCGCTCGTGGGGCGGGTCCCAGGGCTTGAGCAGGTAGTAGTCCAGCCGCACCCGGTTGATCGCGGTGATGGCCGCGTCGGTCTCCGCGTACGCCGTCAGCAGCACCCGGCGCGCGTCCGGGAAGCGGCTGACCGCCTCCAGCAGGAACTCCACCCCGGTCACGTCCGGCATGCGCTGGTCGACCAGGAAGAGGGCCGGGTCGTGGCCCCGCTCGTCCAGGGAGTCCAGGATCTTGAGCGCGTCCGCGGCCGAGGAGGCGCCGAGCACGCGGTACCGGTCCCCGTAGGCGCTGCGCAGGTCCCGGCGCACGGCGCGGAGCACCTGGGGGTCGTCGTCCACGGCCAGGATCACCGGCTTGCGGCCCTCGCGCTCCTCACGGGCCGGGGCGCTCTCGCGCGCGGTGCTCATGCGCGCTCCAGCATCAGCTTGTCGGCGTAGCACCACGCCCAGTCCTCGCCCGGCTCGTGCGAGGCGGCGATGGGGTGCGCCGTGGTGCGGAAGTGCGAGGTGGCGTGCCGGTTCCGGGAGGAGTCGCAGCAGCCCACGTGACCGCAGCTCAGGCACATCCGCAGATGCACCCAGGAATCACCCGACGCAAGGCATTCCGCGCAGCCCTCGGTTCCCGCCGACACCGGGCGTATCTGATCGACGTGCAAACACCTGCTGTCCATCGGACCCCGTCCTTCTCTTGTGCCGCACGGAGCTCCCGAGCCCTCGCGGCGACCCGTCCCGGAGAATCTCCACGACCATAGATCGGGGATTTCCCGGCGGTTCACTTATTCGGCCGAGGTCAGGAAGTCCCCCGGGTACTTCCTGACCTCGGCCGCCGACTTCCTGAGGTGCCCGGAACACCTGGTCCGCTACCTCACGAAGTCGTGTGTGCGGCCTTTGACGCCGCCCCGGCCGACCAGCAGTGTGGGGTGCGCCAACGACAACAGGCGGCGCCAGGAGGAATACGTGAGCAGAAAGATTCTGGTCATTGTCTCCGAACACGGTTACTGGGCCGAAGAACTCATCGGTCCGGTTTCCGAGTTCGATGCGCGTGGCTACGAGGTCGTCTTCGCGACGCCCACCGGAAAGCGGGCGCACGCCCTTCCGCCGAGCCTCGACGCGAACTACGTCGACCCTCCGCTGGGCCGCTCGGTGACCACCGAGGAGAACGCGCGGCTGGGCCGCGAGTTCGAGCGCTCCAGCCGGCTGGACGCGCCGCTCGACATCGAGGCGTGGGTGCCCGAGCGCCCGTACACCAGCGACGACGGGTACCTGTGCAAGCTGGAGCAGTACCACCGCGACCTCGACCGGCTCGACGCCGACATCGCCTCCTACGACGCGGTCCTGATCGTCGGCGGCAGCGGCCCGATCGCCGACCTCGCCAACAACGAGCGCGTGCACGCGCTGATCCTCGCCTTCCGGAAGGCCGGCAAGGTGGTGGCCGCGGAATGCTACGGAGTGGCCTGCCTGGCCTTCGCCCGCGACTGGGACGACCGGCGCAGCATCATCTGGGGCAAGCACGTGACCGGGCACTGCAAGGAGTACGACTACAAGGACGGCACCGGGTTCCTCGGCACCGACTTCAACATGGGCCCGCCGCCGTATCCGCTGGAGTACATCCTGCGCGACGCCACCGGGCCGGACGGCGCCTATCACGGGAACTTCGGAAAGCCGGTGTCGGTGATCGTCGACTACCCGTTCGTCACCGGCCGGTCCACCCCCGACTCGTACCTCACCGGACAGAAGATCGTGGAAGTCCTGGAAGAGGGGCTCACCCGCTGGGGATGGTGATCCTGAATTCGGCGGGAGCGTCCGTCCGGTAAACCAGCCGGGAACGAGGGGGAATTCATGAAAGCGACTCCGGGCCGGGAAAGGCTCATCGAGCAATTCAAGGCCGACGGCCTCGACGTGATGTTCGGAAATCCCGGCACGGTCGAGCAGGGGTTCCTCGACGCGGCCGACGCCGCCGAGGGCTTCCAGTACGTCCTCAGCCTCCAGGAGACCGTGGCCGCGGGCATCGCCGACGGCTACGCGCGGGCCACCGGCGGCGCCGCGCTGCTCCAGCTGCACTCCGGCGTCGGTCTGGGGAACGGCATCGGCATGCTGTACCAGTCCCTGCGCGGCCACACGCCCCTGGTGGTGGTCGCCGGAGACGCCGGGGTGCGGTACGACGCCATGGACGCGCAGATGGCCGCCGACCTGGTCGCGATGGCGCGGCCGGTCACCAAGTACGCCACCCGCGTCACCGATCCCGCCTCCGTGCTGCGCACGGTGCGCCGCGCGGTGAAGATCGCGCTCACCCCGCCCCGCGGGCCGGTCTTCGTGGCCCTGCCGATGGACGTGCTGGACGAGCTCAACGCCGAGCCCGTGCTGCCGGCCGTCGTGCCCGACACCGACGTGGCGCCCTCGGACGCCGCCGTCGGCCGGGCCGCCCGGCTGCTGGCCGCGGCGGAGCGCCCGCTGGTCCTGGTCGGCGACGGGGTGGCCCTCTCCGGGGCGCAGGCCGAACTGGCCGCCGTCGCCGAGCTGCTGGGCGCGGACGTGTACGAGGTGGACTCGTCCGAGGTGAACATCCGGGCCTCCCACCCGCTGCGCCGCGGCCAGCTCGGCCACATGTTCGGCGCGCACAGCGCGGAACTGGTGCGGGACGCGGACGCGGTGCTGATCGTCGGCACGTACGTCTTCCCGGAGGTCTTCCCGGAGCTGGTGAGCCCCTTCGCGGAGGGCGCGCGGATCGTCCACGTCGACCTCAACACGTACGAGATCGCCAAGAACCACCCGGTGGACCTGGCCCTGGCCGCCGACCCCCGGCGGACGCTGCGCGCCCTGGCGCCCGTACTGGAGCGGGAGCTGAGCCCCGTACGGCGGGCCGCCGCGGCCGCCCGCCTCGACGTCCGCACGCGGGAGCGCGCGGTCGCCGACCGGACGGGGGAGCGGGACCGGGACGGCACGCCGATGGCCGTCTTCCTGCGCACCCTGGCCGAGCGGACCGGGGGCGACCTGATCGTCTTCGACGAGGCGCTCACGACCTCCCCGCTGGTCACCGCCCACCTGCCGGCCGAGCGGCCGGGTGACTACCACCTGACGCGCGGCGGTTCGCTGGGCGTCGGCTTCCCGGGCGCGGTCGGCGCGAAGCTGGCCCACCCCGACCGGCTGGTCGTCGGCTTCGCCGGCGACGGCGGGGCGATGTACACGTACCAGGCGCTGTGGACCGCGGCCCGGCACGGCATCGCCGCGAAGTTCGTGGTCTGCAACAACCGCAAGTACCGGCTGCTGGACGACAACATCGCCCAGTACTGGCGGGAGCGGGACATCCCGGAGCACGCCTTCCCCGGTTCCTTCGACCTGTCCCACCCGGAGATCGACTTCGCCGGGCTGGCGCGCTCCCTCGGCGCGGGCGGCACCCGGGTGGAGAAGCCGGAGGAGGCCGCGGCCGCGGTGCGGCTGATGCTCGATCACCCCGGCCCGTTCCTCGTGGACATCCAGATCTGACACCACATCACAGGGAGGCGCGCATGCCCGCCGAGCGGCTGACCGAGGACGCGATCCGCACCTTCGCGGGGGCCTGGTACACGGCCCTCGACCAGCACGTACCGCTCACCGACGTGCTGGACTTCATCACCGGCGACCTGGAGTTCAAGGTCCCCGAGGACACCTTCCTCGGCCACGAGGGCTTCGGCCGCTGGTACGAGGCCGTCACCCACCGCTTCTTCGACGAGGTGCACACCGTCACCAAGGTCGAGCCGGTGATCGACGGCGACCGGGCCGAGGTCCGGGTGCTCGTCAACTGGCAGGCCAAGGTCTGGGACCCGCCGGCCGCCCGCAGCGTCTGGCTCGGCTTCGACGCCGACCAGACCTGGACGGTCGTACCCGGTCCGTCCGGCCCGCGGATCAAGACGTACACCGTCAACGAACTGGCCCCGATGCCCGGTTCGGCCTCCCTCTGACCTCGCGACAGGAGAAGCGGACCATGACCCACGTGACGCGCCAGCGCGTCGAGGCGGCCTACCGCGCGCTCGGCTGCGGCGACCGGGCCAGGATCCTGGAGTACTACTCCGAGGACCTGCGCTGGCTGGTGCCCGGCAACCACCCGCTCGCCGGCTGGTACGAGAGCCTGGACGCCTTCCTGGAGCTGATGGGCCGGACCCACCGGCTCACCGACGGCACCTTCCGGATGGACATCGAGTACGTCCTGACCGGCCCGGACGTCTCGGCCGACGTGTGCCGCAACACCGGCCTGCGGGCCGGCGCCAAGGAGGACGCGCAGTCCCCGTACGAGCGCATGGACTACCAGGTCTTCCACTTCATGCGCTGGCGGGACGGGCGGATCGTCGAGGGCCGCGACGGCCTCTTCGGCGACACCGCCAGCGCGTTCAGCAGCTTCTGGGCGCCCTTCGCGCCGGACGGCATCCGCAGGGACCGATAGAGGGGGGACGACCGCGATGGACGCACACCAGATCCTGACCAGGTACTACGAGTACGCCAACGCCGGCGACTGGGACCGCTGGTGCGACCTGTTCGCCGACGACCAGGTCATGGACGAGCAGCTCGCCGGGCACATCGAGGGGCTCGACACGCTCCGCTCGATGATGAAGGGCATGGGCACGATGTACCGGGTCTTCCGGAACGAGCCCCTGCACCTCCTCGTCGACCGGCCCGCGCCCGGCTCCGGGACGCCCGGCACCGTCAAGGCGGCCGCCGTCTCGCACCTGACCGCGGTCAGCGCCTCGGGCGAGGAGATCACCGCCGAGGTGATGAACTTCTTCAAGATCGTCGACGGGAAGATCGCCTACATGGCGAACTTCCACGACACGGTCCCCTTCCAGGTCCTGGCCCAGGACTGAGGGGGCGGCCGTGACGGAGTACGACTACGTCGTCGTGGGATCCGGTACGGCGGGCAGCGTCCTGGCGAACCGGCTCTCGGAGGACCCGGACGTCTCGGTGCTCGTCCTGGAGGCCGGCGGCGGCCGCATACCGCCCGAGGTCGACGACCCCTCGTCCTGGTACAAGCTGCTCGGCGGCCCCGTCGACTGGGGCTACCAGAGCGTCCCGCAGCCCGGCCTCGACGGCCGCCGCACCTACGAACCGCGCGGCAAGGCCCCCGGCGGCAGCAGCAACCTCTACATCATGATGCACATCCGGGGCCACGCCTCGGACTTCGACAACTGGGCCTACCAGGGCGCCGCGGGCTGGTCCCACCAGGACGTCCTGCCGTACTTCGCCCTGCTGGAGGCCCAGGAGGACCGGACCGCCGCCACCACCGGCACCACCGGCCCGCAGCGGATCACGAACGCGGGCCGGCACGGCCCCAACCCGGTCTCCCGCGCCTTCATCGACGCGGCCGTCGAGCTGGGCCACGAGGAGATCGCCGACTTCAACACCGACGGCCCCCGCCGCGGCCTCTTCGGCACCGGCTGGCACCACATCGACGTGGCCGACGGCAGACGGCAGGGCACCCTCGCCGCCTACCTGGAACCGGCGCTCGGCCGGCCCAACCTCACCCTGCGCACCGGCGCCCAGTCCACCCGGCTGCTGGTGGAGAACGGCACCTGCACCGGCGTCGAGTACGTCCAGACCGCGCCGCCCGCGGACTTCCCGGGCCGGGACGTCCCCGCGGCGGCCCCCCGGGAGCCGGGCCTGCACACGGTCCGGGCCCGCCGCGAGGTGATCGTGGCGGCCGGGGCCATCGAGTCCCCGAAGCTGCTGCTGCTCTCCGGCATCGGCCACCCGGAGCAGCTCGGCCGGCACGGCATCGAGGTCACCGCGCCGCTGCCCGGCGTCGGCGAGAACTTCCACAACCACGTGCTCACCGGCCTGATGGCCGAGGTCACCCAGGAGCTCCCGCCGCCCGCGCAGAACCTCTCCGAGAGCGCGCTCTTCCTGGCCTCGCGGCCCGGACTGCCCGCCCCCGACCTCCAGATCGCCTTCGTCCACGTCCCGTTCGACGTGATCGTCGGCCAGTCGCACCCCAACACCGTCAGCATCCTGCCCGGCGTGGTCCGGCCGGTCTCCCGGGGCTGGATCCGGCTGGCGAGCGCCGACCCGCTGGCCCACCCGCTGATCCACCCCAACTACCTGGGCGACCGCTGGGACCTCGACCGCATGGTCCAGGGCGTGCGGCTGGCCCGCGAGATCTTCGGCACCTCCGCCTTCTCGCCCTGGTACAAGCAGGAGCTCCAGCCCGGCCCCGGCACCGTCACCGACGACGAGCTGCGCGCCTTCGTGAAGCGGAAGTCCGAGAGCTACCACCACCAGGCCGGCTCCTGCCGGATGGGCGTGGACGACCTCGCCGTCGTCGACCCCGAACTGCGCGTCCACGGCGTACGGAACCTCCGCGTCGCCGACGCCAGCGTCATGCCCGCGGTCCCGTCGGGCAACTGCCACGCCGCCATCGCGATGATCGCGGAACGGGCGGCCGACTTCCTCAAGGGGGTGTCCCGTGCCGGGTGACGTGGTGCTGCGCGAGGGAGCGCTGACCGGGACGCGGATCGCCGTACTCGTCGAGAGCGACTTCTACGAGCCGGAGATCTTCTACTACCAGCGCCGGTTCGCCGAGGAGGGCGCGCGCGTCGACTTCCTCACCCGGCTCTGGGGCCAGGAGTCGATCACCTTCACCGGCCACGAGTACCGGGCCCCGTTCACCGCGGACCAGAGCCTCGAAGGCCTCTCCGACGAGGAGCTGCGCGGGTACGCCGCCCTGATCGTGCCCTCCGGCATGGTCGCCGACCGGCTGCGCTACACCGAGGACGTGGACGTCCTGGCCCCGGCCACGGAGCTGCTGCGCCGCGCCTTCGAGGAGCCGGCCGTCCTGAAGGGGATCATCTGCCACGGCACGTGGCTGGCCTCCTCCATCCCGGACAAGGTGGCCGGCCGCAAGGTCGTCTGCCACAACAACCTCATCGGCGACGTGCGGAACATGGGCGCCCAGTACGTGGACGAGGACGTGGTCGTCGACGGCGACCTGGTCACCGGCCGCACCGGCGCCCACCACCACCTCTTCGCCCGCCGGATCATCGAGCTGCTGACGGCCGGCCGGGGCCGGAGGGCCGACTGATGCGCTGGTCGCACGTGGGCCTGAACTGCGCCGACCAGAAGGTCACCGAGGAGTTCTACACCCGCTGGTTCGGCTTCGCCCGGGCCCGGGTCGTCGACCTCGGGGACACGCAGATCGTGTTCCTGCGCAAGGGGGACGCGTACCTGGAGCTGTTCCCGGCCGGCACCGGGCCGGCGAGTCCCGGGCAGGACGACGGGCCGCAGGAGCCGGGCCGGATGCGCCACCTGGCCTTCCAGACCGACAGCGTCGACGCGTTCCTCGCCGACCTCGGGGACGCGGCCGACGTGACCCTGGGCCCGCTGGACTTCGACGACTTCATCTGCGGCTGGCGGACCGTCTGGCTGCGCGACCCCGACGGCGTGGTCGTCGAGGTCAGCCAGGGCTTCGCGGACGAAGCCGACACCCACGACAAGGAAGGTGCCCGACATGGCTGACGCCGTGAGCTTCTCCTTCTCCGACACCATCGCCGGATACGTCGGACACTTCGACTCCGAGGCCCGGCTGCTGCGGCTGACCACCGCCGACGGCCGCGCCTTCGACGTGTCGCTGGCCGGCGGCCCGAGCGCCGAGCTGGTCCGCAACCTCGACGAGCCGTACATCGACGCCTCGGGCCACATCGACGAGATGCTGTCCCCGGGCCGGTTCCTCTTCGCCTACGGGGTGCACTACCCCGAGCGGGGCGGCCGCTTCGAGGCCAAGCGCCTGGTGTTCCTGGGCCGCGGAGCCGAGGACTACCGCTTCGAGGAGGCCGGCTGGTGGGTCAAGCAGATCGAGTCCCTCGCCGCCTTCTACAAGCGCGCCCAGTTCGGTGACGGCCCGGTCGACTTCACCGAGTACCGCACCGAGATCCGCCTCGGCGGCGACAAGACCGCCAGCCACGTCCAGGAGACGGACACGATCTCCCGGCTGGTCTACGGCATGGCCTCCGCGTACCTGCTGACCGGCAAGGACGAGTACCTGGAGGTCGCCGAGCGCGGCACCGAGTACCTCCGGGCGCACATGCGGGTCGTGGACACCGAGGAGGACGTCGTCTACTGGTACCACGGCATCAGCGTGGACGGGGACGCCGAACGCAAGCTCTTCACCTCGGAGTTCTACGACGACTTCGACGCGATCCCGATGTACGAGCAGATCTACGCGCTGGCCGGCCCGGTCCAGACGTACCGCGTCACCGGCGACCGGCGGATCAAGGACGACGCCGACGGCACCATCCGGCTCTTCGACAAGTTCTTCTTCGACCGCGAGCAGGGCGGCTACTACTCGCACGTCGACCCGATCCTGTTCAGCGCGGACCACGAGTCCCTCGGGGAGAACCGCGAGCGGAAGAACTGGAACTCGGTCGGCGACCACGCGCCCGCGTACCTCATCAACCTGTACCTGGCGACCGGTGACCAGAAGTACGCCGACTTCCTGGAGTACACCTTCGACACCATCGCCGAGCGCTTCCCGGACTACGGGAACAGCCCCTTCGTCCAGGAGCGCTTCTTCCGCGACTGGTCGCACGACACCGCGCACAGCTGGCAGCAGAACCGCGCCGTGGTCGGCCACAACCTGAAGATCGCCTGGAACCTCCTGCGGATGAACTCCCTGAAGGCCAAGCCGGCCTACGAGGAGCTCGCGAAGAAGATCGGCGAGCTGATGCCCGAGGTCGGCAGCGACCTCCAGCGCGGCGGCTGGTACGACGTGGTCGAGCGCCTCAAGGAGGGCGACCAGGAGACGTATCGTTTCGCCTGGCACGACCGCAAGGCCTGGTGGCAGCAGGAGCAGGCGATCCTCGCCTACCTCATCCTGAACGGCACGGTCGGCGGGGAGCACTTCCGCAAGGAGGCCCGCCAGGCGGAGGCCTTCTACAACACCTTCTTCCTCGACCACGACGAGGGAGCGGTCTACTTCAACGTGCTCGCCAGCGGCACGCCGTACCTGCTCGGCACCGAGCGGCTCAAGGGCAGCCACTCGATGTCCATGTACCACTCGGCGGAGCTGTGCTACCTCGCCGCCGTCTACAACAACCTGCTCATCAACGGCCGGGAGATGGACTTCCACTTCAAGCCCGACCCGACCGACCTGCCCGGGCGCGTGCTGCGGGTCTCGCCCGACCTGCTGCCCGCCGGCGCAGTGCGCATCGCCTCCGTCGAGATCGACGAGAAGCCGTACGACGACTTCGACGCCGAGGCCCTCACCGTCACGCTCCCTGACGTCCAGGGGCGGGTCAAGGTCAAGGTCCGGCTGCGGCCGGTGGCCAAGTAGCGCTCAACGGGGGCGCCCCACAGCAAGGGGATGGGAAATGACTCTGACCATCAAGGAACGCCGGACCAAGGCCGCGACGGTGCTCGCCGCCTCCGGTGAGATCAACAGCGAGACCTCCGGACAGCTGCTCGACAAGCTGCTCCCGCTGGTCCGCGACGGCCAGACCCTGCGCATCGACCTCAAGGCCGTCACGTACGTCTCCAGCGCGGGCCTGCGCACCCTCCTCGTGGTCTACCGCGAGGCCCAGCACGCCGGCGTCGCCGTCACCCTGTCCGGGGTGAGCGACGAGGTCCGGTTCGTGATGTCGGCGACCGGCTTCCTCGACTTCTTCGAGACCGGCGAGGCCGCCGAGGCCGAGGCCGCCCGCAAGGAGCGGCTCGCCGCGAGGACCACCCGGTGAGCCCCGAGGCCGCCGCCCGCGCCGACCAGGTCCGCATCGACGCCTACCCGACCCACGACGTGGCCGGGTACGGCGTCCGGGCCGGCAAGCCCTATCCCTTCGGGGCCTGGGTCGTCCCCGGGGGCGTGAACTTCTCCGTCTTCTCCGACCAGGCCACCTCCATGACCCTGGTCCTCTACAAGCGGGGCGAACCGGAGCCCTTCGCCGAACTGGAGTTCCCCCAGGAGTTCCGGACCGGCAGCGTCTTCGCGATGACGGTCTTCGGGCTCGACCACGAGAACATCGAGTTCGGCTACCGGGCCGACGGACCCTTCGACCCCGTCACCGGGCACCGCTTCGACGCCCGGCAGGTGCTCTCCGACCCGTACGCCCGGCTCATCGCGGGCCGGGACGTGTGGGGCACCGAGCCCGACTACAGCCGCGGCTACCAGTACCGCTCCCGGGTCTGCCTCCAGGACTTCGACTGGGGCGACGACGCCCCGCTGCGGATCCCCGCCGAGGACCTGGTGGTGTACGAGACCCACGTGCGCGGCTTCACCCGGCACCCCTCCTCCGGGGTCACCGCCCCCGGCACCTTCGCCGGCCTGCGGGAGAAGATCCCGTACCTGAAGGAGCTCGGGGTCAACGCGATCGAGCTGCTGCCGATCTTCGAGTTCGACGAGACCGACAACCCGCGCACCAACCCGCTGACCGGCGAGAAGCTGTACGACTACTGGGGCTACAACACCGTGGCCTTCTTCGCGCCCAAGGCCGGCTACGCGGCCACCGGACGCTACGGCATGCAGGGCGACGAACTGCGCACCCTGGTCAAGGACCTGCACGCGGCCGGCATCGAGGTCATCCTCGACGTGGTCTTCAACCACACGGCCGAGGGCAACGAGATGGGCCCGACCATCTCCTTCAAGGGCCTCGACAACGCCACGTACTACATGCTCACGCCCGAGGGGTACTACTTCAACTTCAGCGGCACCGGGAACACCGTCAACTGCAACCACCCCGTGGTGCGCAACTACGTCCTCGACTGCCTGCGCCACTGGGTCGCGGACTACCACATCGACGGCTTCCGCTTCGACCTCGCCGCGATCCTCGGCCGGGCCCTGGACGGCACCCCGCTGCCCAACCCGCCGCTGCTCGAATCGCTCGCCTTCGACCCGGTCCTGCGGCACACCAAGCTCATCGCCGAGGCCTGGGACGCCGCCGGACTGTACGAGGTCGGCAACTTCCCCGCCTACGGCCGCTGGGCCGAGTGGAACGGGAAGTACCGCGACACCGTGCGCCGCTTCCTCAAGGGCGACCCGGGCGTCACCGGCGAACTGGCCACCCGCCTCGCCGGCTCCCCGGACCTGTACTCCACCCGCGGGACCGCCGCCTCCGTCAACTTCCTGACGGCGCACGACGGTTTCACCCTGGCCGACCTGGTCTCGTACAACGACAAGCACAACGAGGCCAACGGCGAGGGCAACAACGACGGCGCCAACGACAACAACAGCTGGAACTGCGGCGCCGAGGGCCCCACGGACGACCCGGAGATCAACGCCCTCCGGCTGCGGCAGATGAAGAACGCCGTCGCGATCCTGCTCACCAGCCAGGGCATCCCGATGCTGCTGTCCGGCGACGAGGTGGGCCGCACCCAGCAGGGCAACAACAACACCTACTGCCAGGACAACGAGCTCTCCTGGTTCGACTGGGACCAGGTCGACGACAACGCCGAACTGCTCCGCTTCGTCCGGCAGATGATCGCCTTCCGCAAGCGCCACCGCGAACTGCGCTCCACCACCCACCCCACCGGAGCCATCCGCGAGGGCCTGGGCCTGCCGGACATCAGCTGGCACGGCGCCCGCGCCTGGCTCCCCGACTGGTCGCCCGAGTCCCGGCTGCTGGCCGTGGCCCGCTGCGGCGCCGGCGACGACGACGTGGTCTACGTCGCGATGAACTCCCACTGGGAGGCGCACGACCTGGAGCTGCCGGCGCTGCCCGGCGGCCGCAGCTGGCACCTGTTCGCCGACACCGGAGCCGAGGCGCCGTACGACATCCGCACCCCGGGCGCGGAGAGCGAACTGGACAACGCAGGCAAGTACCTGATCGGACCGCGCTCGGTCGTGATCCTGGTGGGCCGCGTGCCCACCGAGGACTGACCGGCGCGCCCTGGACCCCGTACGCCCGAAGGAGCCTGACATGCCGCTTTCCGTGTCCCTGAGCATCGCCGGCGACACCACCGTCATCGAGCTCAGCGGAGAACTGGACGCCAGCACCGCGCCGGACTTCCACCAGACCATCGAGAAGGCCGCGGGGCACGGCACCAACACCGTGGAGATCCGGATGGCCGGCGTCGGCTACATGGCCAGCGCCGGACTGCGCTCCCTGGTCTTCGCGCAGCAGAAGGTCGCCCCGAACGTCACGATCAAGGTGGTCGGCGCGATCGACCCGGTGGCCCGGACCATCAGGACCGCCGGTCTCCACCACAGCATCGTCCTCTCCGATGGGTGACGGGGTACGGCTGGCCCGGCGGGCCGCGGAGCTGGAGGTGCCGGCCACCCTGGCGGCACTGGCGGACATCGCCGCCTTCGTCCGGGACCTGGCCCGCCGGGCCGGGCTCGGCAAGGGGGCCGCGTACCGGCTCCGGCTGGCGGTGGACGAACTGGCCACCAACGTGGTGACCCACGGCTACCGGGGCGGCGACGGGCGGATCACCGTCCGGGGCCGCGCCGGGGCCGGCCGGGTCAGCGTCGTCATCGAGGACACCGCACCGCCCTTCGACCCGGTCGCCGGGTGCCTGCCGCCCGCGACCGGGGTCCCCCCGGAGCGGCGGCGGGTCGGCGGGCTCGGCATCCACCTCGCGCTGACCAGCGTCGACGAGTTCAGCTACGTACGCAGTGAGGGCCGCAACACCAGCACCCTGACGGTCCTCGCCGATGAGGCAGACGGGATGCGGCCATGCCCTCCACCACCGTGATCATCCTGGACGAGTACCCTCCACCGCCCCAGTCCCTGCTGGACGCCCTGACCGGGATGGACGCGGCCTGCTCGGCCCGGACGCTGAGCCAGCTGCTGCACGGCCCCGTGGCCGGCCTGCCGGAGGCGGACGTGCTGCTGGCGCCGGCGCGGGTTCCGGGGGAGGGGGTCCGCAGCGCGGTGCGCAGGCTCCGGCTGCGGGCCGGGGCGCCGACCGCGGTGGTGTGGACCGTGGACGACTTCGAGGCCCTGGAGGCCCACGTACGACTGGGCCACGACTACCTCGTACCGCCCTTCCTGCCGGCCCTGGTCGGCGCCCGGCTGCAGAGCTGCTCGGAACGCGCCGAACTCGGCCGCACCCTGCGGGAGGCCGACGCCCGGGCGGAACTCATGAGCTACGAGAAGGAACTGGAGATCGGCCGGGAGATCCAGGCGGGCTTCCTGCCGGAGGCACTGCCCGTCCCCGAGGGATGGGAGATCGACGTGTGCTTCCGCCCCGCCCGGCAGGTCGCCGGCGACTTCTACGACGTCTTCGAGCTGGTCCACCGGCGCCGGCTCGCCCTGGTCGTCGCCGACGTGTGCGACAAGGGCGTGGGATCGGCCCTCTTCATGGCGCTGATCCGCTCCCTGCTGCGGCACACCGCCGAGAACAGCGGGCTCCAGCACCTGGTCGCCGCCGGCCGCTCCGGCGGGGCGATCCCGGTGGTCGGCGCCACCCCGCTGCTCAACGCGGTGACCGCCACGAACGGCTACCTGACCCGCAACCACCTGCGCCAGGGCTACTTCGCCACGCTCTTCTTCGCGGTGCTCGACCCGCTCACCGGCAGCCTCGTCTACATCAACGGCGGCCACAACCCGCCGCTGCTGCTGCGCGGCGACGGGTCCGCGCCGGTCCCGCTGGAGCCCACCGGCCCGGCCGTCGGCGTCCTGCCCGACTGCAGCTACGCGCTCGCCCACACCCGGCTGGAGCCCGGCGACACCCTCTTCGTCTACACCGACGGCGTGCCCGAGGCGCGCTGCCCGGACGGCCGCTTCCTGGGCGACGACCGGATGCTCGACCTGCTCTCACGGCACACCGGGAGCGGCCGCGCCGTACTGGACCGGGTGGACCTGGCCGTGCGCGAGCACACCGGGGAGGCCGAACAGCACGACGACGTGACCATGCTGGCCCTGCACCGGCCACGTGCGGCGCGGGGGCCGCACGCGACGGGGAAGGCGGTGGCCTGATGGCCCGCACCATCGTGATGCACTCGCACCGCGGCGGCACCGGCAAGTCCACGGTGCTCGCCAACCTCGCCCTGCTCATCGCGGCCGAGGGCCGCCGGGTGGCCCTCGTCGACACGGACATCCAGTCGCCGACGCTCGACGTGCTCTTCCGTACCGGCCCGCGGGTCTTCTCGCTCACCGACTACCTGCTCGGCCGTTGCGAGATCGAGGCCGCCGCGCACCCGGTGGGTCCGCCCGGCCTGTGGCTCGTGCCGGCCAGGACCACCACCGACTCGCTGCCGGAGATCATGGCCACCGGGTACGACGTGGGGCTGCTGCCGGAGGCCTTCGGGCGCCTGATCGACCGCTACGCCCTGGACGTGCTGCTGCTCGACACGCACGCCGGGCTGAACAACGAGACCGTCACCGCGATGGCCAGCGCCGACGTGCTGGTGATCATGGCGAGGGCGGACCGGATCGACCTGTCGGGGGTCGAGGAGACCCTCGCCCTGGTCGGCCGGCTCGCCTGCCGGCGCACGCTGATCATGAGCATGGCGCCGGCGGGAATCGACCGCGAACTCGTACGGGACCGGGCCGAGCGCGTCTACGGCGCACCCCTGGCCGGAATTCTTCCGTACGTGCCGGAAATGGCCGCCCTCTGCGGTGAACGCATATTCGCGGAAGCCCGTCCCGACCACCCCCTGGTCGATGAATTCCGGCACATCATCGCGGTACTCGACGCACGTGACGAAGTATCGCGGGCCTGACCGCAGACCCTCGCGCGCCCCAGAACCGGCGTGTTGAATCGGCACCACTCCAGAAAGAGGAGAAAGAGTCATGAAGATTCTCGTCGTCATGACGGCCAAGGCCACGCTCCACCTCCTGGACGGGGAACTCCACCCCTCCGGATTCTGGGCCGAGGAATTCGTCGTTCCGTACCAGCTCTTCCGCGCCGCCGGCCACAGCGTCGACGTGGCGACGATCGGGGGCCGGGCCCCCACGGTCGACCAGACCAGCATCGACCCGAACTTCCTGAAATGGGTGCGGCCCGAGGGCTCCGCGGACGACGACGCGGCCAACGCGGCCGAGTACGTCCGGGTCATCGAGAGCACCCCGCAGCTCAAGGCGCCGCTCGCCCTGGAGGACCTCGGCGAGAAGGACGTCGCCGGCTACGACGGGATCTACGTGAGCGGCGGCCACGGAGCCATCGGCGACCTGCCCAAGTCCGACGAGCTGGCGCAGATCCTGCGCTGGGCCATCGCCCAGGACAAGCCGCTGGCCACGGTCTGCCACGGCCACACCTCGCTGCTCGCCCTGCGCGACGGCGAGGGGCGCTGGCCCTTCGAGGGCTACCGGATGACGGCCTTCTCGCACAGCGAGGAACTGGTCACCAACATGGCCGGCCGGCTGCCCTTCATCCTCGAGGCGGAGCTCACCCGGCTCGGCGCCCGCTACGAGAAGGCCGACCTCATCTGGGACTCCCACGTGGTCGTGGACCGCAACCTGACCACCGGTCAGAACCCGTACTCCTCCAAGGCCCTGGCCGAGACGTTCTTACGGCAGCTCGGCAACTGAGGCCCGTGGGGGCCTCCCGAACCCCCCACCCACACCGGAAGGCAGCCATGACGAAGCTCGCGCTCAGCGACCAGCCCCTGGCGAACCCGGGGAAGCTGTTCATCGGCGGCGAATGGCGTGCGGCCCAGGACGGCCGCACGGAGCCCGACCTCAGCCCCGTCGACGGACAGGAGATCGTGCCGGTGGCCCAGGCCACCGCCGCGGACGCCGACGCCGCCGTGGCCGCCGCCCGGGCGGCCTACGAGGAAGGCCCCTGGAGCAGACTCTCCGCCCAGGAGCGCGCGCTGCGGCTCAACCGGGTCGGTGAGCTCATCGAGCGCGACCTGGAGGAGATCGCCCTGCTGGAGACCGTGGACATGGGCAAGCCGTTCGCGTTCTCCAGCACGGTCGACGCCCCCATGGCCGCCCAGCTGATGCACTACTACGCCGGCGCGGTCACCCGCGTCGACGGCTCCTCCCGCAACCCCGCGGGCGGACAGCTCGCCTACACCCTGCGGGAACCCCTGGGCGTGGTCTGCGCGATCACCCCCTTCAACTTCCCGCTCCTGCTGTCGATGACGAAGATCGCCCCGGCGCTCGCGGCCGGCAACACGGTGGTGCACAAGCCCTCCCCGGCCACCCCGCTGACCGCGCTGAAGATCGCCGAGCTGTTCCAGGAGGCCGAGATCCCCGACGGGGTGCTCAACGTGGTCACCGGGCCCGGTGTCGAACTGGGCGAGACCCTCACCGGCCACCCCGGCATCGACAAGATCGCCTTCACCGGCTCCACGGCGGTGGGCCAGAGCATCATCCGCCGCTCCGCCGGCACCCTGAAGAAGGTCACGATGGAACTCGGCGGCAAGTCCGCCAACATCGTCTTCGCCGACGCGGACCTCGACCTCGCCGAGGAACTGGCCTTCTTCGGCATCTACTACAACAAGGGCGAGATCTGCACGGCCGGCTCCCGGCTGCTGCTCCAGCGCCCGATCCACGACGAACTGGTCGAGCGCCTGGTCGCCCGGGCCGCCGCGCTCCGTCCCGGCGACCCCCGCGACCCGGCCACCCTCTTCGGGCCGCTGGCCCACCGGGGCCAGTTCGAGAAGGTCAGCTCGTACATCGAGACCGGCCAGAAGGAGGGCGCCACCCTCCGCACCGGGGGCACCGGCTGGACCCCCGAGGGCGCGTCCTCCGAGGGCCTGTACTTCCTCCCCACGGTCTTCACCGGGGTCGACAACTCCATGCGGATCGCCCAGGAGGAGATCTTCGGCCCGGTCCTGTCCGTCATCCCCTTCGACACGGAGGAGGACGCGGTACGGATCGCCAACGACAGCGCGTACGGGCTGGCCGCCGGCGTCCACACCCAGGACCTGCGCCGCGCCCACCGGGTCGCCTCGCAGATCAAGGCCGGCACCGTCTGGGTCAACTGCTACAACCAGTACGACCCGGCGGTGCCCTACGGCGGCTACAAGGCCTCCGGCTTCGGCCGCGAGTGCGGCCCCGAATCCCTCGAAAGCTACACCCAGACCAAGTCGGTCTGGATCGGCATGAGCTGAGGAGACATGGACACTGGCGTCATCGGCACCGGGCGGATCGGATCCACCCTGGCCCGCATCCTCGTCGCGGCAGGCCACCGCGTCGCCCTGGCCAACGCGAGCGGCCCGCGGTCGCTGGGCCCGCTTCTCGCGGAACTGGGCCCCGCCGCCACCGCCGGCACCCCGGCCGAGGTGGCCGAGGCGGCCGAACTCCTGGTGCTGATGGTGCCGTTCGACAGCGCGCGGGGGCTGCTGCCCGCCGCCGCGGTCCGCGGCAAGGTCCTGGTGGACGCGATGAACGCGTTCACCGGACCCGGCCGGCCGCGCGACCTCGGTGGCCGGGGCTCCAGCGAGCTCACCGCCGACTGGTACCCCGGCGCGCGGCTGGTGAAGTCGCTCAACACCATGCACTTCGTCACGCTCGGCTCGGCCGGCACCACCGGAAAGCCCGAGGAGGAACGCCTCGCGCACCACGTCGCGGGCGACGACCCGGAGGCCAAGGAAATCGTGGCGGGAACCGTCAGGGGACTGGGATTCGCGGTCCTCGACACCGGCTCGCTGCACACGGGCGGAATCCTCCAGCAGCCCGGCGGTCCGCTCTTCAACCGGACGCTCACGGCGGAGCAGGCGCTCGCCGCAATCGGCGCGCGGTGACAGCGCACGCGGCCGGCGGAACACGCGCGCGCGAAAGCGCCCGCGCCCACGACGGCACGCGGTCAACGGAGCACAGCGAAGGGGCGTGGTCATGAATGTCGAACTGAACGTCAACGGCGTGCCGGAACGCTTCCCGGCCGAACCGAACGAGCTGCTCGTCGAGCGGCTGCGCGACGGACTCGGCCTCACCGGCACCAAGGTCGGCTGCGACACCGGCCAGTGCGGCACCTGCGTCGTCCGCCTCGACGGCAGGTCCGTCAAGAGCTGCCTCCTGCTGACCGTGCAGGCCGACGGCAGCGAGGTCACCACCATCGAGGGCGTCGCCGCCGGCGACGAGCTCACCGGCCTCCAGGAGGCCCTGCGCCAGGAGCACGGCACCCAGTGCGGCTTCTGCACACCCGGCATGGTCATGTCCCTCGGCGAGCTGCTCGACGTCAGCCAGGACGGACCCGCGCCCACCGAGCCCGAGATCCGCGAGTGGCTCACGGGCAACCTGTGCCGCTGCACCGGCTACCACAGCGTGGTGCGCGGCGTGCAGCGCGCCTGCGCCGCGGCGGCCGCGGAGCCCGCGGCCGCCGCCCCCAGACCGGCCGCCACGACGGAGGGATGACCGCGATGACCACCGTGGTGGGGGACCACAACCGACCGCTCGGCGCGCCGCTCGACAGCCGCGAGGACCCGCAGCTGCTGCGCGGCCGGGCCACGTACGTCGCCGACATCGAACTGCCCCGCATGGCCCACATGGCCATCCTCGGCAGCGACCGCGCCCACGCGCGCATCCTGGGCATCGACACCAAGGCCGCCGAACAGCTGCCCGGCGTCCTGAAGGTGGCCACGGCCGCCGACTTCCAGGACGTCATGCCGCTGCCCTGCATCTGGATACCCGGCGGGGTGGAGAGCCACTTCCCGCCCCACCCGTACGGACTGCCCGGCGCCCGCCCGGTGCTCACCGGCGACACCGTCCGCCACGTCGGCGACCCCATCGCCGTCGTGGTCGCCGAGACCCCGAAGCAGGCGCACGCCGCGCTGCGCGCCATCACCGTCGAGTACGAGCCGCTGCCCGTGGTCACCCGCGCCGACCACGCCCTCGAAGAGGGCGCCCCGCAGCTCCACGAGGCCGTCCCCGGCAACCTCAACGCCTACTGGACCTGTGGCGACCGGGAGCGCACCGACCGCGCCATCGCCGAGGCCGAGGTCGTCGTGGAGCTCGACCTCGTCAACCAGCGCACCATCAACAGCCCCATCGAGCCCCGCGGCGCGGTCGGCGAGTACGACGCGGCCACCGGCGAGTACACCCTGCACGCCTCCACCCAGGGCCCGCACAACCACCGCTTCCTGCTGTCCGCGCTGGTCCTCGGCATCCCGTTCAACAAGCTCCGGGTCGTCGCCCCCACCGTCGGCGGCAGCTTCGGCACCAAGGGCTACCTCTACCCGGACATGGCCCTCGTGCTGAAGCTCGCCAAGGCCCTGGGCCGCCCGGTCAAATGGGTCGACACCCGCACCGGCCTGATGAACTCCACCGTCCAGGGCCGCGACCACCGCCAGCACGTCACCCTGGCCGGCACCCGCGACGGCCGGATCACCGCCGTGCGCTGCACCAGCCACGCCAACCTCGGCGCGTACCCGTCCACCATCGGGCCCGGGGTGGCCACCGCCCTGATGGGCCGCTCCATCACCGGCATGTACGACGTCGACGCCGCCTTCTGCGAGGTGTACGCGGCCTTCACCAACACCGTGCCGCTCGGCGCCCAGCGCGGCAGCGGCCGCGCCGAGGCCGCCTTCCTCATGGAGCGCCTGGTGGACCGGTACGCCGCCGAGATCGGCCAGGACCCCGCGGCCGTGCGCCGCAAGAACCTGGTCCCGGCCGAGAAGTTCCCGTACGACAACGGCCTCGGCTGGACCTACGACTCCGGCAGCTACCAGGAGAACTTCGACAAGGCCCTGGCCCTGGCCGGCTACGCCGACATGCCCGCCCGCAAGGCCGAGGCCCGCACCCGCGGCCGGCGGCTCGGCGTCGGCCTGGCCACCTACGTCGCCATCTGCGGGGTCGGCCCCTCCACCCGGATGTCCCAGGAGGGCATGCTGGGCGGTACCTGGGAGAGCGCCAACATCCGCGTCCACCCCACCGGCGAGGTCACCGTGACCGTCGGCTCCGCCTCCACCGGCCAGAGCCACGGCACCGTCTTTGCCCAGGTCGCCGCCGACGTGCTCGGCATCGACCCGGAGCTGGTCCAGGTGTACGAGGGCGACACGCTCAAGGCCCCCTACGGCCAGGGCACGTACGGCAGCCGCTCCTTCAGCATGGCCGGCCCCTCGGTCGCCCTCACCGCCGGCAAGGTGAAGGAGAAGATGCGCCGGGCCGGAGCCGCGCTGCTGCAACTCCCCGAGGACCAGGTCGTGTACGAGGGCGGCCGCGTCTTCGAGCGCGCCAACCCGGAGAACGGCAAGGCCTTCGCCGACCTCGCCATGGCCTGCTGGTACGGCTGGAACCTCCCGCCGGAGATCGAGCCCGCCATCGACGAGACCACCCACTTCGACCCGCCGGGCTTCAACTACCCCTTCGGCACCCACGTCGCGGTCGTCGAGGTCGACGAACTCACCGGCGAGACCGAGGTGGTGGCGTACACCGCCGTCGACGACGCCGGCAACATCGGCAACCCCAAGATCGTCGAGGGCCAGATCGAGGGCAGCATCCTGCACGGCCTCGGCCAGGCCCTGATGGAGGCCGCCGTCTACGACGACGAGGGCGTCCTGATCAGCAGCGACCTGCGCAGCTACGCCCTGCCGCGCGCCGCCGACGCGCCGTTCTTCGCCCTGGACAAGACCGTCACCCCCACCCCGCACAACGTCCTGGGGGCCAAGGGCGCCGGCGAGATCGCCACCGTGCCGCCCGCCGCCGCGGTCGTGAACGCCGTCGTCGACGCCCTGTCCGACCTCGGGGTCACCCACATCGACATGCCCCTCACGCCGGAGAAGGTCTGGCGCCGCCTGCGAGGAGAGGCCCAGTGATCCTCACCGAGTTCGACTACGCGCGCCCCGCGACCCTGACCGAGGCGCTGGCGCTGCTCGGTTCGGCCGAGGGCGCACGGGTCCTGGCCGGCGGCCAGAGCCTGCTCGCCGACCTGCGCACCGGGGACGCCGTCTTCCCCGGCCGCGGCTCCCGGCTCCTGGTGGACGTCCGCCGGCTCGACGAACTGCGGGGCATCCGCCGGACCGACGGCGGGGGCCTGCGGATCGGCGCGGCCACCACCCTGGCCGAACTCGCCGCCGACCGGCGGGTACGGCAGGCCGCTCCGGCCCTGGCGGCCGCGGCCCGCGCCAACGGCGACCCGCAGGTGCGCAACCTCGGCACCGTCGGCGGCAACCTGGCCGCCGCGGGCCGGCCCACCGACCTGCCGGTCGCCGCCCTGGCGGCCGACGCCCGGGTGCTGCTGGCCGGGCCCGGCGGGCGGCGGTCCGTACCGGCCGAGGAGTTCGCGCTGGCGGGCCCGCCCGCCGGGTCCGTGGTCACCGCGATCACCGTGCCGCCCGCGCCCGCCACGGCCTTCGAGAAGACCGCCGACCGCGCCACCCGCTACCCGGTCTGCGCGGTCGCGGTACGGGTGGGGCCCGACGGCCTCCGTGTCGCGGTCACCGGCGCCACCGCCCGGCCGGTCCGGCTGCGCGGCGTCGAGGACCGGCTGCGGGGCGGCGGCCTGGACACCGCGACCGTGCTGGCCGCCTTCCGCGAGGAGCCGCCGGACCGCTTCGTACCGGGCCGCGGCGTGTCGGCGGAGTACCTGGGCCACCTGGCGGGGGTCCTGACCGCCCGGGCCCTCGCCCGTGCGGCGGCCGCCCCGCGGGGTTAGCACCCGCCGTCGTACCGGTCCCGGGGACGCCCCCGGGACCGCTTTCCCGGGGGCGCCGCCCCCAGCCGCCCCCGGCCGCCGCCGGGGGAACCCCGCCCCTCGAACGCCGCCAGGGGCCGGGAGCAACCACAGTCGGGGGAGTAGCCGTGCTGAGCGAGACGTCCAAACGGCAGACCGGCGGTGCCCACCGGGCCCGCCGGGAGGCACGGGCGGGCAACGGGTTCCGGGTGGTCGGGGCGGTCCTGGTGCTGCTCATGCTGTCCTCGTCCGTGCCCTCCGCGCTCTACGTGCTGTACCAGCAGAAGTGGGGCCTGTCCTCCGGTGCGGTCACCGTGGTCTTCGCCGTCTACGCGGTGACCGTGCTGGCCGGGCTGCTCGGCTTCGGCTCGCTCTCCGACACCCTCGGCAGACGGCCGGTGCTCGGCGCGGGACTGGTGCTCGCCATCGTCTCCATGCTGCTGTTCGCCGGGGCCCAGGGCCTCGGCTGGCTGCTGGCCGCCCGCGCCGTGCAGGGCCTGGCGGTCGGGCTGGCCACCGGCGCGATGGGCGCCGCCCTGCTGGAACTGGCCCCGCCCGCCCGGCCCGCCCTCGGGGCGCAGGTCAACAGCGCCGGCCCCACGGTGGGCATCGGGCTCGGCGGGCTCGGAGCGGGCCTGCTCGTCCAGTACGCCCCGGCCCCCACCGCCCTCAGCTACCTGCTGCTCGTCGGCGCGTTCGCCCTGGCCCTGGCCGGGGTGGTCCGGATGCCGGAGAGCGCGCCGGGTGCCGGCGGCGGGATGCGGATCGTGCCGCACCGGATCCGGGTGCCCGCGGGCGTACGGGGCCGGTTCGCCGTACTCGTCCTCACCATCGTCGCGGTCTGGTCGGTCGGCGGCTTCTACCTCTCCCTCGGCCCGCACCTCGCGCTCTCCCTGCTGGAGAGCACCGACTACCTGGTCGGCGGGGCGACCGTGGCGCTGCTCGCCGGGGCCGCCACCGCCGCGCAGCTGCTGCTCGGACGGGTGGCCCCGCTGCGCACCGCCCTGCTCGGGCTGGCGCTGATGGTCGCCGGCCTCGGCCTGGTGCTGCTCGCCCTCTCGCTGCGGTCGCCCGCCGTGTTCCTGGGCGCCACCGCCGTGCTGGGCAGCGGCTGGGGTGCCGCCTTCCTGGGCTCGTTCCGCGCGCTGAGCGCCCTGGCCGAGCCGGCCCACCGGGGTGAACTCACCGCTGCCGTCTACGTCTTCGCGTACCTCGCCATGAGCGTCCCGGCGGTGCTGGCCGGGCTGCTGACCAACATCCACGGACTGCACCGCACCTCGGTCGGCTTCATGGCCGCCGTGGCCGGGGTCTGCCTGGTCGCCCTCGTGGCGACGCTGCGGCTGGCCGCCCGGGTGCGGCGCGAGGAGGCGGCCGGATGAGCGACCTGCGCGCGACCCTGCGCTCCCTCGAACTCTTCGAGCGGCTCACCGAGGAACAGCTCGACTGGCTGGTGTCCGTCTCCCGGCCGCGCACCCTCGCCGACGGCGAGGTGCTGTTCCACGACGGGGACCCGGACGCCGAGTTCCACGTCCTGCTCTCCGGCGGGCTGGTCGTCACCAAGGTGGTCGACGGCCGCGAGGAGGTCCTCACCCGGCACTCCACGGAGGAGGAGGGCGCCGACGGGCACGACGGGAAGCCGTCCGCCGCCCACCGCTTCACCGGCGAGCTGCCGCTGCTCACCGAGGGCGGCTACGTCGCCACCGCGGCCGCCTCGGGACCGGCGACCAGCGTGGTCACGTACCCCCGGCAGGTCTTCTTCGAGATGCTGGGCCGCTGCCACGGCGTGGCGGCCGTGCTGCTGCCCGTCCTCGCCTGGCGGATCAAGTCCTCCGAGGTCCAGGCCCGCAAGCGGGCCACCGTGGAGGCCCTCGGCACGCTCGCCGCCGGCCTGGCCCACGAGCTGAACAACCCCGCCGCCGCGGTGGCCCGGGCCGCCCAGGAACTCGGGCCCGCCGTCGAGCGGCTCGTCCGCACCGCGCACAGCTGGGGCGCGGTCGCGGACGGCGCCCAGCGCGCCGTGCTCGACCGGCTCGCCGCCGCCCTCGACACGCTTCCGCCGCCGGCCACCAGCGACCCGCTCGCCCAGGCCGACGCCGAGGAGGAGCTGGCGGACTGGGCCGAGGAGACCGGCGCGGAGAGCGCCGGTCTCCTCGCGGCGGGCCTCGCCGACCTCGGCCTGGAGCTGGGCTGGCTGCTGGAGCGGCTGGAGGGCGTCACCGAGCCGGCCCTCCCCGCCGCCCTGGACCACCTGGCCGCCCTCCTGGAGACCCGGGCGCTCACCGCCGAGCTGCGCGCGGCCGGCCCCCGGATCTCCCAGCTGGTCGCCGCCACCCGGGACTACGCCAACCTCGACCGGGCGCCGGAGCAGCGGTTCGCCGTCACCGACGGCCTGGAGAACACCCTCGTCGTGCTGCGGGCCAAGCTCACGGGTATCACCGTCGTCCGTGCGTACGAAGAGAACCTGCCCGAACTGACGGGCTATCCCAGTGAGCTCAACCAGGTGTGGACCAACCTCGTCGACAACGCCGCCGAGGCCATGGAGGGCTCCGGGACGCTCACGCTCCGCGTCCGCGCCGAGGGCGGCTGCATGGTCGTGGAGGTCGCCGACACCGGCCGCGGCATCCCGGAGGAGTCCCTGCCGCGGGTCTTCGAGCCCTTCTACACGACCAAGGACGTGGGCAAGGGCACCGGTCTGGGGCTCCACCTCTCGTACCGGATCGTCACCCAGCGCCACCGCGGCTCGCTCACCGCCCGGTCCGTGCCGGGCGACACCCGGATGACCGTGCGCCTGCCCCTCGCACCGGGGCGGTCCGCGGGTCCGTCCATCCAGTCCAGCCAGTCCAGCCCGTCCAGTGAGTCCCGTCAGTCCAGTCCGTCCAGAGGGAGTTGACATGCCCAAGTACGAGATCGAGAAGCTGCACCCGGTGTTCGTTCGCCAGATGGAGGCCCTGGCCGCCCTCGACATCGACGCCGTCATGAAGAACTACACGGACGACGCCGTGCTGCTGCGCTTCGAGGGCGTCTCCACCGGCATCGACGCCGTACGCGAGACGTTCACCGGCTATCTCACCCTGAAGCCGGCGCTGGTCGAACTCCAGGAGTACATCGAGACCGACGACACCATCTTCTACCGCGCGATCATGAACCTCAACGGCGAGCCCGAGCACGCGTTCGGGACGCTCGTCGTCCGCGATGGCCGGATCTGGCGGCAGACCGCCGGCTTCGGAAGCTGAACCGGTTCCGTGGGTAGGCGTGTGCGGGGAGGGACCGGGAAACCCTCCCCTCCCCGCACACCACGACAAACGAATCCAGGGACGGTCATGGAGCAGGAGACCAACCGCGTCGAGGCGTTCAGCGACGGCGTGTTCGCCATCGTCATCACGATCCTGGTGCTGGAGATCAAGGTGCCCGAGGAAGGCGGGCACGAACTCTGGCACGCCCTGTGGGAGCAGTGGCCGCACTACGCCGCGTACGTCGTGAGCTTCCTCATCATCGGCGTCATGTGGGTCAACCACCACACGATCTTCAGTCACCTCAAGCGGGTCGACCGGCCGCTGCTGTACCTCAACCTGCTGGTCCTGATGGTCGTCTCGGTGATCCCGTGGACGACCTCGGTACTGGCCGAGAACCTGAACGACCCCGAATCGGACAATGCCGCGGCCATCCTCTACAGCGCGTGGACGGTCGTATACGCCCTGGCCTTCCTCGGCTTCTGGTGGTACGTGACCCGCGTGGGGCACCTGTTCCACGAAACGGTGGACAAGGAGGGGGCGCGCGCCACCCGGATGCGGTTCGGACTGGGCGCCGTGGCGTACCCCTTGACCGTCATCCTGTCCTTCTTCTCCGCTCCCGCCACACTGGTCGCACACGGGCTCATCGCCGTCTACTACGCGGCGAACCAGATCCCCGTTCCGCTCGTGGTGGGGGAAGAGCGGCTCGAAAGCGCCAGCGACCTCAGGAAGTAACCTCGGTGGCCTACGGGCGTTCGAAACGGTCAAGTAGGGTATTGGATCTAGAAGTTGGCGGGGGAGGCGCAGATGGCTCGCGGAGTCCTGCCGGAGGAATCCACGAAGGAGCTCTCCGAATTAATCGACGTACTGATTCCATTGTTCTTCGAATCATTACCCAGGCGGGACCAGCGGAACTGGGCCCGCGTCTATCTCAACGGCCTGGTTTCCACCGAGGGTAAGAAGACCATCCGCAATATCGCGGGCGCGGGGGCCAGTTCCGTGGAACAGAGCCTCCAGCAGTTCATCAGCAAATCCCCGTGGGACTGGACCCCGGTACGCCGGTCCCTCGCCCAGCACCTCGAACGCACCGCGCAGCGGCCCCTGGCCTGGGTGGTCCGCCCCATGGTGATCGAGAAGGCGGGCGACCGGTCCGTCGGCGTCGGCCGGCAGTTCGTACCGCAGCTCGGACGCACGGCCAACTGCCAGCAGGCGGGCGGCATCTGGCTCGCCTCCAGCGAGGCCAGCTTCCCGGTCGAATGGACCCTCACCCTCCCGGGTCCCTGGACCAGCGAGCTCCTGCGCAGACGGCGCGCCGGCATCCCGGACACCGCCCGCTCCCTGACCCCCTCCCAGGACGCCGTGCACGCCGTCCAGCGGATGGCCGCCACCTGGCAGCTCCAGCGCCGCCCGGTGGTCATGGAGGTCGGCAACTCCGAACTCCCCGGCACCATCGACGCCCTGGGCGTCCAGGACATCCCCTTCGTCCTCAAGGTCGACGGCTCCCTGCCGGTGGCCTTCGGCGGCGCGGGCCGCCACAAACCGGGCTTCCACCTGGCCCCCGCCCGCGAGCTGATCGACTCCCTGCGCTCCCAGCGCCGGGTGGTCGAATGGACCAGGCACGGCCGCACCGAGGGCGCGGTGACCCTGCTGACCTCGGCGACGATCCTGGGCACCCACTGCGAGGAGCGCAGCGGCCCGCCCCACCCGCCGCTGCTGCTGATCGGCGCGTGGACCGAGGCGACGCTGCTGCCCAGCGAGTTCTGGATCACCAACATCGGGGACCGGCCGCTGGCCCAGCTCTTCCTGCTGGCCAAGCTCACCGACCGGGTCCAGCTCGACTTCGCCGAGGTCTGCGAACCCGTCGGCATCCGCGACTTCGAGGGCCGCTCCTTCCGTGGCTGGCACCACCACGCCACCCTCGCCAGTGTCGCCCACGCCGCGACGCTGCTGTCGGCCCGCCGCCGGAGCGAGAGCTCCTTACGGGCCGGCACCGGCACCCTCGACCCGGGGGCGTACGGGTCCCGGCGGACCGGACCGGTCCTGCCGCCCCGCCCCCTGATCCCCGGCCAGAGCGCGCGCCGCGCCTCCATCCGCTGACGGCCGCCGTGCTGGACATCGCATCGGAACTGCACGCGTGGTGTGTGGCCCCGCGGGAGTTCGCGCTGGCCACCGTGGTCGCGGTCAGCGGCAGCGCGCCCCGCGGGCCCGGGTCCTCCCTGGCCGTCGACGACCGGGGCACCGCCCTCGGGAGCGTCTCGGGGGGCTGCGTCGAGGGAGCCGTGCACGAGCTGTGCCTGGAGGCCATCCGCACCGGCACTCCCGGTGTGCACCGCTTCGGGTACAGCGACGACGACGCCTTCGCCGTGGGGCTGACCTGCGGGGGAGTGCTGGACGTGCTGGTCGCCCCGGTGCGGACCGGGGACCCCGTGCGGCCGGTGCTCGGGTCGGTGCTGGCGACCGCCGCGCGGGGGGACCGGGCCGCGCTGGCCCGGGTGGTGGCCGGCCCGCCGGAGCGGCTGGGGCGGGCACTGGCCGTGCGGGACGACGGCTCGTACGAGGGCGGGCTCGGCGGAGGTGCGGCACTCGACCGCGCCGCCGCCGGGCGGGCCCGTGCGCTGCTGCTGGCCGGCCGGACCGGCACCGCCGAGCTGGGGCAGGCCGGGGGCCTGTGCGGGGAGCCGCTCACGCTGCTGGTCGAGTCCGCCGCCGCTCCGCCCCGGATGCTGGTGTTCGGGGCCGTCGACTTCGCGGGCGCGCTGGCCCGGGCCGGGTCCTTCCTCGGGTACCGGGTGACCGTCTGCGACGCCCGGCCCGTCTTCGCGACGCCCGAGCGGTTCCCGGGCGCCGACGAGGTGGTCGTGGACTGGCCGCACCGGTACCTGGCCGCCGAGGCGGAGGCCGGCCGGCTGGACGCCCGTACCGCCGTCTGCGTGCTCACGCACGACGCCAAGTTCGACGTACCGCTGCTCGCCCTGGCCCTGCGCCTGCCGGTCGGCTACGTCGGTGCCCTGGGCTCCCGGCTCACGCACGACCACCGGCTGGCCCGGCTGCGCGAGGAGGGCCTCCCCGAGGAGGCCCTCACCCGGCTGCGCTCGCCCATCGGACTGGACCTGGGCGGCCACACCGCGGAGGAGACCGCCCTGTCCGTCGCCGCCGAGATCGTCGCCCTCCGGCACGGCGCCCCGGGCACCCCCCTGACCGGCGCCACGGGCCCCGTCCACCGCCGCCCCACCCTCCCCACGAGCCCCGCCAGGACCAAGGTCCCGTAGGAAACGACCAGCCGGCCCGGTATGTCCTGGACGATCGTCCCGGGAGTCGCAATGGTCCGGACATGGGAGAATGAAGTACGTGCGTTTTGCCTCGGCTGCCGCCCTGTCGAGGTACCTCCGAACGACTGGGATGTCTGCACGTGCGTTTCCTCAATGACCTCAAGCCGCCGTACGACCTGACGTACGACGACGTATTCATGGTGCCGAGCCGCTCCGCGGTCGGCTCCCGCCAGGGCGTCGACCTCTCCTCGCCCGACGGCACCGGTACGACCATCCCGCTGGTGGTCGCCAACATGACCGCGATCGCGGGCCGCCGCATGGCCGAGACCGTCGCGCGCCGAGGTGGCCTCGTGGTCATCCCGCAGGACATCCCGATCGAGGTCGTCACCGACGTCATCTCCTGGGTCAAGACCCGGCACCTGGTGCTGGACACCCCGATCGTGCTGGCCCCCACCCAGACGGTGGCCGATGCCCTCTCGCTGCTGCCGAAGCGCGCCCACGGCGCCGGCGTGGTCGTGGACGAGGAGCAGCGCCCGGTCGGCGTCGTCACCGAGCACGACCTGACCGGTGTCGACCGCTTCACCCAGCTCTCCGAGGTCATGTCGAGGGAGCTGCTGCTCATCGACGCCGACATCGACCCGCGCGAGGCCTTCAACAAGCTCGACGCCGGCCACCGCAAGCTGGCCCCCGCGGTCGACGCGGACGGCCGCCTGGTCGGCATCCTGACCCGCAAGGGCGCGCTGCGCGCGACCCTGTACAGCCCGGCGGTCGACGCCGACGGCAAGCTGCGCATCGCCGCCGCCGTCGGCATCAACGGCGACGTGGCGGGCAAGGCCAAGCAGCTGCTCGACGCGGGCGCGGACGTGCTCGTGATCGACACCGCGCACGGCCACCAGGAGAAGATGATCGAGGCGATCAAGCTGGTCCGCGCGCTGGACCCGCAGGTCCCGATCGTGGCCGGCAACATCGTCGCCGCCGAGGGCGTCAAGGACCTCATCGACGCCGGCGCGGACATCATCAAGGTCGGCGTGGGCCCCGGCGCCATGTGCACCACCCGCATGATGACCGGCGTCGGCCGGCCGCAGTTCTCCGCGGTGCTGGAGTGCGCCGCCGAGGCGAAGAAGTACGGCAAGCACGTGTGGGCCGACGGCGGCGTCCGCCACCCGCGCGACGTGGCGATGGCCCTGGCCGCCGGTGCGTCGAACGTGATGATCGGCTCCTGGTTCGCGGGCACGTACGAGTCCCCCGGCGACCTCCAGCAGGCCGCCGACGGCCGCCTGTACAAGGAGTCGTTCGGCATGGCCTCCGCGCGCGCCGTCCGGAACCGCACCTCGGACGAGTCCTCGTACGACCGCGCCCGCAAGGCGCTGTTCGAGGAGGGCATCTCCACCTCGCGGATGTTCCTCGACCCGTCCCGTCCGGGCGTCGAGGACCTGATCGACTCGATCATCGCGGGCGTCCGCTCCTCCTGCACCTACGCCGGTGCCGGCTCGCTGGCCGAGTTCGAGGAGAAGGCCGTCGTGGGCATCCAGTCCGCGGCCGGCTACGCCGAGGGCAAGCCGCTGCACGCCTCCTGGAGCTGACCGCTCGCTCCGTGACGACGGACCCGCAGCCGGGGCCGGAACCGCACCCCGCGGCTCCGGCCCCGACGCGTTCCGCCACCGGCCCCGCCGCCCCGGGCCGGTGACCGGATCCAGGCGTTCGACACCGGCTACGCGACGAAGCCCTCCTCGCGCAGGGCGCGGGCCACGGCGGTGCCCAGGCGGGCGTGGCCCTCGTCGTTCGGGTGGAGGCCGTCGGCCAGGTGCTCCGGGGCCAGCAGCGGCAGCCCCGGCAGCACCGCCAGCCGTCGGTCGCCGGCCAGGATGCGCTCCCGGGCGGCCCGTTCCATCGCGGCCCGCAGCTCGGCCAGCGTGGCGCCCAGCTTGTTCGGCACCCGCTCGGCGTCCGGCCGCAGCACCGGGGAGACCAGCAGCAGGGGGGTCTCCGGGTGGCCCTGCCGGATCAGGTCGAGGAAGGCCCGCGTGGTCTCGTACAGCAGCGGGGCCGAGAACGGCACGCGGGACCAGCAGTTGGTGCCAAAGGCGAGGGTCAGCAGGTCCGCGGGGAGGCCGGCCAGCTGCTCCGCGGTGGGGAGTTCGCCGCGCGCCGCCCCCGCGTACCCGAGGTTCACCGTGTCGAGGCCGAGGGCGCGCCCGGCCACCGCCGGCCAGCCGTGGGCGGGACGGGTGGACCACCAGCCCTCCGTGATGGAGTCGCCGTGCACCACCCAGCGCGGGGCGCGCGGGGCGGGCCGCAGCTCCCCGCCGATGCCCCGCAGTGCGAGGATCAGCGGGGACTGGGTCTCCGGGGGATGGATGGTGAACGGGCCCAGCCCGGTGGGGAGTTCTATCCGCACCACCGCCTCCGCGGCCGGCTCGGTGAACACCTCCAGGAGGGGGCCCTCCCGGTTCCACAGCGCGAAGCCGTGCGCCAGGTCCCGGAGCGAGTCGGTGGGCCCCGGCACGGTCGCCCGGTACCGGATCTCCACCGCCTCCGCGGACGGCGCGGCGAACTCCAGCCGAACGCCGATGGGCAGGGTGGCCCGCTCGCCGGTGTCCCAGGGCAGCCGGGCGGCGTCGGCCGGGTCGGCCCGCACCGCCCGGCCGCCGTCCAGCCAGGCCACGCCGCGCAGGAAGGGGACAGGGTCCAGCCATGCGCTCACCGGTCGCCTCCGATCGTCGGGTTCGGGAAGGTCGCGCCCACGCCGCCGTCCACCCCCAACGTCTGCCCCGTCGGGGACCCCGCCATGGGCGGGGGCGGCGAATTCCGGCGCCGCGGCGACGCCGGGGCGGGCGCACCTTCCGCCATATCTGACGAAGTGTCAAGCATGATCGCTGAGCGTTACCGCGCAGTGATCTTTCACTCGCGTGCAACAAACACCCATCCTGGACAGATGTGCGCAATGATCGTGCGCCAATATGCAAGGATGGTGCATTACGGGCGGTTACCGGCTGCTCGTAGGCTCACTCGCTGTACGTGGAGTGGCGCGACCGCCTGCTCGGCGGTCCCCATGCTCCTGCCTGCCCAGGCACTGCTCTGCTCCGGACCGCCGCGGTCGATGCCTTTCCCGATCCGCGACGACAAGGAGTCCCCCCGTGCTGGACCACGGCCAGGCACCCCCCGCCACCGGGCACCCGCAGCCCGCCGGCAACCCGCTCTTCCGGCGCAAGCCGGTCGAGCGGCTGGTCGCCGAAGGCGGCCAGGGCGAGGGCGGCGCCCTCAAGCGCTCCCTCACCATGTGGCAGCTGACGATGATCAGCATCGGCGCCACCCTGGGCACCGGCATCTTCGTCGTCCTCGGAACCGCCGCCCCCAAGGCCGGCCCGGCCGTGACGATCTCGTTCGTCATCGCCGGCCTGACCGCGCTGTTCTCCGCCCTCTCCTACGCGGAGCTGGCCGGTTCCGTCCCGGTCTCGGGCTCCTCGTACTCGTACGCCTACGCGACCATGGGCGAGTTCATCGCCTGGATCTGCGGCTGGTGCCTGGTCCTGGAGTACGGCGTGTCCGTGGCGGCGGTCGCCGTCGGCTGGGGCGGCTACCTCAACGAGCTCCTCGACGGCACGATCGGCGTCACCATCCCCGAAGCCGTCTCGGCGCCGCTGGGCGAGGGCGGGTTCATCAACCTGCCGGCGCTGGTCGTCGTCCTGCTGTCGATGGTCTTCCTGATGCGCGGCGCCAAGGAGAGCGCCCGGATCAACTCGATCATGGTCGCGGTGAAGATCGTCACCCTGCTGCTCTTCATCGGCATCGGCTTCATGGGCATCAAGGCCGGCAACTACGCCCCGCTCGCCCCCCTCGGCATCACCGGCATCAGCGCCGGTGCCGCCACCCTCTTCTTCTCCTACATCGGCTTCGACGCCGCCTCCACCGCCGGTGAGGAGGCCAAGAACCCCAAGCGGGACCTGCCGCGCGCGATCATGCTCTCGCTGCTGATCGTCACCGTGCTGTACGTCCTGGTCGCCTTCGTCGCCGTCGGCGCCATGCCGTGGCAGGACTTCGAGGGCACCGAGGCCGCGCTCGCCCAGATCATGACCGACGTGACCGGCCACAGCTTCTGGGGCGTCGTCCTCGCCGCGGGCGCCGTCGTCGCCATCGCGTCCGTGGTCTTCGCCGTGCTGTACGGCCAGACCCGCATCCTCTTCGCCATGTCGCGCGACGGCCTGGTCCCCAAGGCCTTCGCCAAGGTCGACGCCAAGTCCGGCGCTCCCCGCGCCAACGTCGTGATCGTCTCGCTCTTCTGCGGCGTGCTCGCGGCCTTCATCCCGCTCGGCAAGCTGGCCGACGCCACCAGCATCGGCACGCTCTTCGCCTTCGGCCTGGTCAACGTCGCCGTCGTGGTGCTGCGCAAGACCCGCCCGGACATGCCCCGCACCTTCAAGGTGGCCCTCTTCCCGGTCACCCCGATCCTCGGCGTCGCGGCCTGCATCTACATGATGTTCAGCCTGGACACCGCCACCTGGATCGTCTTCGGTGGCTGGATGGCCGTCGGTGCCGTGATCTACTTCCTCTACGGCATCCGCCGCTCGGAACTGGCTACCGCAGAGAAGTGATCCACCCGCAGTGCGACTGAACGATCTCGACGAACGCATCGTCCACGCCCTCGCCGAGGACGCCCGCCGTTCCTACGCGGACATCGGCTCCGAGGTGGGCCTGTCGGCGCCGGCCGTGAAGCGGCGCGTCGACAGGCTGCGGGCGGAGGGGGCCATCACCGGCTTCACCGTCCGCGTCGACCCCGCCGCCATGGGCTGGGAGACCGAGGGCTTCATCGAGATCTACTGCCGCCACAACACCTCGCCGGACGACATCCGGCGCGGTCTGGAGCGGTACCCGGAGGTGGTGTCCGCGTCGACCGTGACCGGCGACGCGGACGCCCTGGTGCAGATCTTCGCCTCCGACATGCGGCACTTCGAGCGGGTCCTGGAGCGGATCGCGGGCGAGCCCTTCGTGGAGCGCACCAAGTCCGTGCTGGTCCTCTCCCCGCTGCTGCGGCGCTTCTCGTCGGGCTCGCCCGCGTAGCGCCCGTACGCCCCCACGGCGCCCGTACCGCGTACGGCCCGGAGGCCGCGCACACCCGGACCCCCGTCCCGGTCGTGCGCGGCCTCCGGTGTCCTCCGGCCCTACGCCCCGGCCTGCGGGTACTCCGGGATCCAGGGCAGCACCTTCCAGTCCCCCGAGCCGGCCTTGACCTTCTCGAAGGGCGCGGCGCTCGTGCAGGGCAGCGGCTCGCCCTCGCCCGGTACCCCGGTCGCGGCCCAGCTGTAGCCCAGCCGGTCGTGGCCGCCCAGGTCGTGCACCGTGACGCCGACCCGCTTGCCCACGGCGCCGGCGGCGACCCCGTCCGCCTTGGTGACGACGCCGGTCACCACCGCGACCTTCCCGCCCGTGATCAGGCAGTCGACCTTCACCTCGGCCGCGGCGCCCCAGGTGTCGGTGTAGTGGCTGAACCGGAAGGTGCCGGTGGCCGCCCGGGGGTCCATGTTGTGTTCCTTGGCCAGGTGCGCGTCGAACGTGAAGGTGATGTCGTCCCCCGCCGGCCGGTACAGCTTGGCCGTGCCGGTCAGCGCCGCCGCCTCCCGGGCCCCGCCCCGGCCCGGGGCGTCGTCACCCGACGCAACGGCCGAACCCGCGGCGCCGGCGGTGATCAGCAGGGCCGCGCCCAGGGCGGCGATCTTCGTGCGGCGGTGCGCGATGCGGTTCATCTTCGGTCCCTTTCAGCTGGTGAGAGGGGGTGTCCCCCCGACACGCACCACTCTGTCGGGCCCGGCGTCCGGCGGCATCGGACGCCGGTCGGGTCCCTCCTCCGCCGCGCGGCGGGGCCCGCTACGCCTGAGGTACGACAGGAACCGCGCAACGAATCGCCGTGGACCACCCCGAACACGCAACGAATCGATCAGCGCCGCGCAACGCTGGCGCCTTGTCCGGGCCGAACGGCGACCCGTACGGTCTAGAAGTCCCCAGGAACATACTTTCGCCCCAGAGGTACGCCCATGCCCCCGCTGCGCACCGCACTCCTCCAGAGCTCCGGACGGATCGGCGACGTCGCCGAGAACCTGAAGGCGCTCGACGAGGCCGCCGGACGTGCCGCGGCCGCGGGCGCGGGCCTGCTGGTGACCCCCGAGATGTTCCTGACCGGCTACGCCATCGGCGAGGACGTCCCCCGGCTGGCCGAGGCCGCCGACGGCATGTCCGCCCGCGCCATCGGCGAGATCGCCCGCCGCCACGGCCTGGCCGTGCTCTACGGCTACCCCGAGCGCGACGGCGAGACGGTCTACAACTCCGCGCAGCTGATCGGCCCCGACGGCGGTTCGCTGGCGAACTACCGCAAGACCCACCTCTTCGGCTGCTTCGAGCAGGAGAGCTTCACCCCCGGTGACACCACGGTCGTCCAGGCCGAGTACGCGGGCCTCACCATCGGCCTGCTGATCTGCTACGACGTCGAGTTCCCGGAGAACGTCCGCGCCCACGCCCTCGCCGGAACCGACCTGCTGCTGGTGCCCACCGCACAGATGCACCCGTTCCAGTTCGTGGCCGAGCAGGTCGTCCCGGTGCGCGCCTTCGAGAACCAGATGTACGTCGCGTACGTCAACCGCACCGGTCCCGAGGGCGAGTTCGAGTTCGTCGGCCTCAGCTGCCTGGCGAGCCCGGACGGCGCCACCCGCACCCGCGCCGGACGCGGCGAGGAGATGGTGTTCGGCGAGGCCGACCCGGAGCTGCTGCGGGCCTCGCGGGAGAACAACCCCTACCTCCGCGACCGCCGGCCGGGCCTGTACCGGTCGCTGATCTGACCCCGGCCGACCGGCCCGCACCCCGTCCCCACCCCGGGGCGTCCCCGCTCACGCCCCCGCCTGCCACACCACCCCCGCGCAAGGAGCCGTACCCCATGACGTCCACGGTGCCCACGACCGCCGTTCCGCACAGCGACGGCCAGCCGCCGATCACGATGTTCGGTCCGGACTTCCCGTACGCGTACGACGACTTCCTCGCGCACCCGGCCGGCCTGGGCCAGATACCGGCGACCGAGCACGGCACCGAGGTCGCGGTGATCGGCGGCGGCCTGTCCGGCATCATCTCCGCCTACGAGCTGATGAAGATGGGCCTCAAGCCCGTCGTCTACGAGGCGGACCAGATCGGCGGCCGCCTGCGCACCGTCGGCTTCGAGGGCCAGGGCACCGAGGGCCTGACGGCGGAGATGGGCGCCATGCGCTTCCCGCCCTCCTCCACCGCCCTCCAGCACTACATCGACCTGGTGGGCCTGCAGACCGAGCCCTTCCCGAACCCGCTGGCCGAGGCCACGCCCTCCACGGTCGTCGACCTCAAGGGCGAGACGCACTACGCCGAGACCATCGCCGACCTCCCGCAGATCTACCGCGACGTCGCCGACGCGTGGAACGCCTGCCTCGAAGAGGGCGCCGACTTCTCGGACATGAACACCGCGATGCGCGAGCGGGACGTCCCGCGCATCCGCGAGATCTGGGCCAAGCTGGTCGAGAAGCTCGACGACGAGACCTTCTACGGCTTCCTCTGCAAGTCCGAGGCCTTCAAGTCCTTCCGCAAGCGCGAGATCTTCGGCCAGGTCGGCTTCGGCACCGGCGGCTGGGACACCGACTTCCCGAACTCCATCCTGGAGATCCTCCGCGTCGTCTACACCGAGGCGGACGACCACCACCGCGGCATCGTCGGCGGCTCGCAGCAGCTGCCGCTGCGCCTCTGGGAGCGCGAGCCGGAGAAGATCGTGCACTGGGCCCAGGGCACCTCGCTGTCCTCCCTGCACGACGGCACCCCGCGCCCCGCGGTGACCCGCCTGCACCGCACCGCCGGCAACCGCATCACCGTCACCGACGCCAACGGCGACATCCGCACCTACCGGGCCGCGATCTTCACCGCCCAGTCCTGGATGCTGCTGTCGAAGATCGAGTGCGACGACACGCTCTTCCCGATCGACCACTGGACGGCGATCGAGCGCACCCACTACATGGAGTCCTCCAAGCTCTTCATCCCCGTGGACCGGCCGTTCTGGCTGGACAAGGACGAGGAGACCGGCCGCGACGTCATGTCGATGACGCTGACCGACCGGATGACCCGCGGCACGTACCTGCTGGACAACGGCCCGGACCAGCCGGCCGTGATCTGCCTGTCGTACACCTGGTGCGACGACAGCCTGAAGTGGCTGCCGCTGTCCGCGAACGAGCGGATGGAGGTCATGCTGAAGTCGCTCGGCGAGATCTACCCCAAGGTCGACATCCGCCGGCACATCATCGGCAACCCGGTCACCGTGTCCTGGGAGGACGAGCCCTACTTCATGGGCGCGTTCAAGGCCAACCTGCCCGGCCACTACCGCTACCAGCGCCGCCTGTACACCCACTTCATGCAGGACCGTCTCCCCGAGGACAAGCGCGGCATCTTCCTCGCGGGCGACGACATCTCCTGGACGGCGGGCTGGGCCGAGGGCGCCGTGCAGACCGCGCTGAACGCGGTGTGGGGCGTCATGCACCACCTGGGCGGCGAGACGGACACCACCAACCCGGGCCCGGGCGACGTCTACGACGAGATCGCCCCGGTCGAACTCCCCGAGGACTGACACCAGTCCGCCTCCGTGTGACCCCACGGACCACGTGACAACGGGCCGTCCCCGCGCAAACATCGCGGCGACGGCCCGTTTCCACGTCCGGGTCCCGGCAGCGGCCGACTCCCTCAGCGGCCCGACGGGGTCAGGAGGCAGCGGCCCACCAGGCCCACGCCGGCCGCGAGGGAGTCGGTGATCTCGCGGGCGAAGTCGGGGCGGTCGCGGAGGGTCCACAGGAGGCGGGCCGAGGACCAGGCCGCGTCGCGGGCGCGGTCCAGGCTCCACGAGCCCAGCAGGTGGGTGAGCGGGTCGGCCACCTCCAGCAGGTCCGGGCCCGGCATCAGGTCCTCGCGGATGCGTTCCTCCAGGGCGACCAGCGTGTCGCCGACCCGGTCGAAGTCCGCCTCCAGGGCCCGCGGTTCGCAGTCCAGCTCACCGCACGTGGCGACCACCGCGATCGGCAGGTCGTGGCCGATGTGCGCGTTGATGCCGGCCAGGGCGTGCTGGAGGGGCCGTACGCCCGGGTGCCGCCGGTACTGGAAGAGCGGGCGCCAGCAGGCCGGTACCCGCTCGCCGTCGGAGGCCGCGTCCACGGCCGCGAGGTAGCGCTCGGCGAACCGCACCGCCAGGGTCTCGGCCGTCCGTACGACCGGGAACCCGCCGTCCCCGATCCGGCGCCCCAGCTCCTCCGTGACCGCCAGGTACACCCGGTTGAACACCGCCACGCCGTCCCGCGGGTGCAGGCGCCCGTCCAGCGCGCGCATCCGCGCCACCACCGGACCAAGCGACACCCCGACCGTCATCTGCGCCATGCCCCAGAGGGTCCCAGGCGCGGGCCCGCGGACGGGGGACTTGGCCGCGCGCTTCGCCGGATCGGGCGAAAGCCGGGCTACGGCGCCCCGTCGCCGCGCTCCTCGTCGTACGCCGAGGTGCCCGCGTCCAGCAGCGGTTCCTGGTCCTTGAGGTGCGCCGGGGCGAACAGCCGCAGCGCGTGGTAGCCGACGATCACCACGATGGTGCCCAGCGCGATCCCGCCCAGCTCGAAGCTGTCGGTGATCTTCAGGCTGACGCCGCCGACGCCGATGATGATGCCCGCGGCCGCCGGCACCAGGTTCAGCGGATTGCGCAGGTCCACCCGGCCGTTGATCCAGATCTGCGCGCCGAGCAGGCCGATCATGCCGTACAGGATCACGGTGATGCCGCCCAGCACCCCGCCGGGGATCGCGGCCACCACCGCGCCGAACTTCGGGCAGAGGCCGAAGAGCAGCGCGAAGACCGCGGCGGCCCAGTAGGCGGCCGTGGAGTAGACCCGGGTCGCCGCCATCACGCCGATGTTCTCGGAGTACGTGGTGTTCGGCGGCCCGCCGACCGCGGTGGACAGCATGGACGCGGCGCCGTCCGCGGCGATCGCGGTGCCCAGCCGGTCGTCGAGGGAGTCGCCGGTCATCTCGCCGACCGCCTTCACGTGCCCCGCGTTCTCCGCGATCAGGGCGATCACGACGGGCAGCGCCACCAGGATCGCCGACCACTCGAAGGCCGGCGCGTGGAAGGACGGCAGACCGATCCAGTCCGCCTTCGCCACGCCCGAGAAGTCCAGCCGCCAGTGGTCCACGGCCTCGGCGCCGCCCGCGGGGGAGTGGATCTGGCCGAAGAGCCGGTCGAAGAGCCAGGAGACCGCGTACCCGAAGACCAGCCCGAGGAAGATCGCGATCCGCGACCAGAAGCCGCGCAGGCAGACCACCGCGAACCCGGTGAAGGCCATCACCAGCAGTGCGGTCCACTGGTCCTGCGGCCAGTACGTCGAGGCGGTCACCGGCGCCAGGTTGAAGCCGATCAGCATCACCACCGCACCGGTCACCACCGGCGGCATGGCCGTGTGGATCACCCGCGCGCCGAACCGCTGGACCGCCAGGCCCGCGAGGAACAGCACCGCGCCCACCACGAAGACCGCGCCCGTGACGGTGGCGCTGTCGCCGCCGCTCGCCCGGATGGCCGCGGCCACGCCGACGAAGGACAGGGAGCAGCCGAGGTAGCTGGGGATCCGGCCGCGCGTCGCCAGCAGGAAGATCATCGTGGCGACGCCGGACATCATGATGGCGAGGTTGGGGTCGAGCCCCATCAGCACCGGGGCGACGAAGCTCGCCCCGAACATCGCGACCACGTGCTGGGCACCGAGCCCGGCGGTCCGCGGCCACGACAGCCGCTCGTCCGGCCGGACCACCGCTCCGGGGGCGGGGGTCCGCCCGTCACCGTGCAGGGTCCAGCGCACGCCGAGGCCCATTCCCACTCCATTCGCCGTCGCGACCGTTCATGATCGGCCGCGGTACGGCCAGCGATATATTACGGCCGGATTCTTTCCGGTTCGTCCTGCTTGACCAGGACCTCCGTCCCGCCGTTCGTCCTCTGTCGCAGCACGCCGGCCCCCAGCGTCAGCGCACACGCCAGCGCGGTCACCAGGGCGAAGGACACCACCAGCGACGTGGCGTCGGCGACCGCGCCGATCGCGGACGGCGCGATCAGGCCCGAGGTGTACGTGACGGTCGCGACGCCCGCGATGGCCTGGGCCGGGGCCGGGCCGCTGCGCGCCGCCGCGGCGAAGGCCAGCGGCACCACGACCGCGATCCCGAGCCCGGTCATCGCGAACCCCGCCATGGCGGCGGCGGGTTCGCGGACCAGTACCACCAGCAGCCCGCCCGCCGTGGCCAGCAGGCCCCCGGCCCGTACCGTCCGCACCGGCCCGAACCGGTCGACCACCCGGTCGCCCGCCAGCCGGGCGACCGCCATGGTGAGCGCGAACGCGGTGGTGGAGGCGGCGGCCAGGCCGGCGTCGGTGTGCAGCACGTCGCCGAGGTAGACGGCGGACCAGTCCAGGCTCGCGCCCTCCGCGAACACCGCGCAGAAGCCGATCGCCCCGATGAGCACCGCGGACCTCGGCGGCAGCGCGAAGTGCGGCGGCGGCTCCTCGTCCGCCTCGCTCCGCAGGTCCAGCACCCCGCGCACGGCGACCAGGCCGAGCGCCGTCAGGGCCAGCGCGGCGACCAGGTGGTGGGTGCGCGCGTCCGTACCGGAGTGGGCCGCGACCGTGCCGGCGGCCGAGCCGAGCAGGGCGCCCACGCTCCACATGCCGTGCAGCGAGGACATGATCGACCGGCCCAGCCGGTTCTCGGTCTCGACGCCGAGGGCGTTCATCGCCACGTCCGACATCCCGGCCGAGGCGCCGTACACGAACAGGGCCAGGCACAGGACCGGCAGGTTGGGGGCGAGGCTCGGCAGGATCAGGGAGAGGGTCCACATCGCGAGCAGCCCGCGCAGTGCGGCGCGGGCGCCGAAGCGGTGGTTGATCCGCCCCGCCAGCGGCATGGCCAGGGCCGCGCCGACGGCCGGGAAGGCGAGCGCGAGGCCGAGGGCGCCCGCGCTGAGGGAGGCGTGGTCCTGGATCCACGGGATGCGGGTGGCGAAGCTGCCGGTGACCGCACCGTGGACGAGGAAGACGGAGGCTACGGACGTGCGGGCGCGCCGGAGGCGCCGCAGGCTGAGGTCGGGTTCGCCGAGCGACATGCCGATAAACTATCAGGGAACCTGCCTGATAAATAACCCCCGTGATCTGACGCCGATTAGGATTCCGCCATGCGTCCCGCCTCCCCGAGCACCGCGCGCGCCCTCAACGACCGGCGCGCCCTGAGCCTCCTCCAGGACCGGGGCCCCCTGACGGCCACCCAGCTCAAGGAGGCGACCGGGCTCTCCCGGCCCAGCGTCGCCGACCTGGTGGACCGGCTCCGCGAGGCCGGCCTGATCGAGGTCGTGGGGGAGTCCGGGGAACAGCGCCGCGGCCCGAACGCCAAGGTGTACGGGATCGTCGCGGACCGGGCCCACCTCGCCGCCCTGGACGTGCGCACCGACAGTGTGCACGCCGTGGTCGCCGACCTGCTGGGCCGCCCGGTGGCCGCCGCGGAGCTGCCGGCGGACGCCGTGGACGAGGCCGTGGCCGCGCTGGTCCGGGTCGCCGCGGAGGCCCGGGCCGCACTCCACACCGTGTGCGTGGGCGCCCCGGGGCTGGTGGACCCCGAGACCCGGGAGCTCCGCGACACCGCCAAGCTGCCCGGCTGGCACCGGGAGCTGACGGGCGCCCTCCAGCGCCGGCTGCCCGCCGCGGTGATCGTGGAGAACGAGACCAACCTGGCGGCGGTCGCCGAACGCGACGAGGGCGCCTGCCGCGACCTGGACTCCTTCGTGCTGCTCTGGCTGGGGGAGGGCGTCGGCGCGGCCGTCGTGCTCGACGGGAGGCTGCGCCGGGGCGCCTCGGGCGGCGCGGGCGAGATCGGCTTCCTGCCGGTGCCGGGCACCGGCACGCTGCCCTCGGCCACCGGGTGCGACGGCGGCTTCCACAGCCTGGCCGGCGGGGCCGCCGTACGGGAGCTCGGGCGCGCGTACGGGTTCCCCGGCGACGCGGGAGCGGTGGTGCGCGGCGCCGTCGCCGCCGGGCCCGACGGCAAGGCCCTGCTGGACGCCCTCGCCGAGCGGATCGCCCTGGGTGCCGCCGCCGCGGCCGCCGTCCTGGACCCGGGCTGCGTGGTGCTGGGCGGGCAGACCGGGCACGCGGGCGGCCCGGTGCTCGCCGCGCTGGTCGCCGAACGCCTGGCCGCCCTGACCCCGGTGCCCACCGAGGTGCGGGCCACGGACCTCGGCGACGCGGCGGTGCTGCGGGGCGCCCTGCTCACCTCCCGCGCGGCGGCCCAGGACGCCCTGTTCGCACCGCCCGCCTAGCGCACCGCCGGGCCTCGCGCGCGTGCCGCTTGGGCGGTGCTCGTGCCGTCCGCCCGACGCCGGCACCGCCCGCCTGGGCTCGTACCGCCCGCGTCACGCGCGTACCGCCATCCGTGAAGCGCCACACCCGCGTGCCGCCACACCCGCGTGCCGCCACCCCCGCGGCGCTCAGCCCTGTGCCGGGTGCCGCTCCGCGAGGTAGTGGGCGAAGGTGCCCGTGCCGACCGCGTGCGCCGGGGCCAGGTTGCCGCCGCGCCGGAAGCCCGCGTACGCCTTGCCCGCCAGCGGCACCTCCACCACCCTGCGGGTGCTGCCGTGCGCCGCGAGCCAGGCCCGCACGAAGTCGGCCAGGGTGTGCGTCTCCGGCCCGCCCATGTCCGCCACCCGGCCGGCCGGCGGTGCCGCCGCCAGCTCCGCGAGCCGTGCCGCGACCTCCTCGGCGGCGACCGGCTGCACCCGTACGCCCTTCGGCACCGGCACGACCGGCAGCTTGGCCAGCGTCTCCGCGAGCACCGCGACGAGGTCGTGGAACTGGGTGGTCCGCAGGATGGTCACGCCCAGGCCGGACTCCTCCAGCATCCGCTCGACCCGGAACTTCCGCCGGTAGTAGCCGAGCGGGACCCGGTCCACGCCCACGATCGAGATGTAGACGAGGTGGCGCACCCCGGCCCGCCGCGCGGCGCCGATCAGGTGGCGGGCCGCCTCGTCGTCGCCCCGGCCCGCGCCCCGGGTGTTGCTGGCGCAGTGCACCACGGTGTCCGCGCCCGCGATGGCCGCGTCCAGTCCGGAGCCGCGCCTGAGGTCGACGGGGTGGTGGGCGGAGCGCCGGCTCAGCGCCCGGACCTCGTGCCCGGCCGCGCGCAGGCGTCCGGTGACGAGGCTGCCCAGGGTGCCGGTGCCGCCGGTGACGAGAATGGTGCTCATGGTTCGGTCCTTCCTCGGGGTCGCTTCCCCAGTGGAGACCGGGCACCCGTCAGGAACGTGACATCTGGCGCTGTACGCATCCCAGCTTGTCCGGCTCGACCACGGCCCGCAGCCCGGGGACCGCCCGCCGGCCACGTCCGCGGGCGTGCCGGAGGGCCCGGCGGCACGCGGCCGCCGGGCCCTCCTCGTCATTCGGCCCGTCCCGCGTTCGGCGGGTCAGGCGATCAGCAGGCGCCGAGGTCCTCCCAGACGCCCCACTGGCCGGTGGTGCCGGGCTCCTCGTTCTGCGTCCACCACTTGGCCTTCCAGTTGCGGCTCTTGTGGGAGACGAGCGCGCCGCCGTTGTAGACGTTGCCCGCGACGTAGGCCGGGTTGGCGCAGGTGCCACCGCCGCCGGTGGTCCCGCCGGTGGTCCCGCCCGTCGTCCCGCCGGTGGTGCCGCCGGTGGTCCCGCCCGTGGTGCCGCCGGTGGTGCCGCCCGTCGTCCCGCCGGTGGTGCCGCCCGTGGTCCCGCCCGTGGTGGAGCCGGACCCCGGCTCCACCACGGTGGTCCCGCGGGCCAGGTCGTCGGCCAGCGCGTAGCTCGTCCCGTTGATCTTCACCGTCCAGTTGGAGGGGGTGGAGACCGGCAGGTAGTAGTTGAACGTGACGTCGACCGACGCGCCCGGGGCCAGCGACTGCCAGCTCGGCAGCTTCAGCGAGACCCGGTGGAAGTCGCCCTTCAGGCCGCCCACGTTGTTGCCGGTGTGGCCGGTGCTGACGATGGCGGTCCCGAAGCCGGACTGGTCGGAGGCGTTGGCCGGCGCCGAGGTGGAGTAGTCGAACTGGAACTCCGTGCCACCCGGCAGCGTCGTCTGCGTGTTGTTGGTGATCTTGATCTTCGGGGTGATCGGGTAGTTCTGGTCACCCAGCTTGAAGTCGGTGAAGTCCACGCCGACCTTCACGGCCTGCGTCGGCAGGGCCGTGGCGCCCGCCTTCTTCGCGCCGTACGGGGTGGCCGCCTTGAACTTCTGGTACATCGCGTTGGTCAGGGTGTCGCCCGGCTCGTACTGGCCCTTGGCCGCGTTCCAGGAGTAGTCGCCCGCGAGCTCCCAGACCATGGTGCCGCCGATGCCCTTGTCGACCACGTAGTCGGCCTTGGCGTTCACCGACTGCTCGTCCTCGGTGGAGAGGAAGACCTTCTTCTGGGCGTTCCACAGCCAGGGCGCCACCAGGGTGGAGTCGTAGTTGCGGACGTAGGTGCCGGTCAGGGTGGTGTTCGCCGGGAAGCCGTACTTGGTGACGTAGTCGCCGACGACGCCCCGCTCCAGGTTCTTGGCGTGCCACATCGGGTTCGAGCCCGCGGGGGACTCGACGCCGTTGGTGTCCTTGTCGTGCCACAGGTTGTCGATGCCGACCGCGCCGTCACCGCACTTGGTCAGGCCCGCGCCCGCCGGGCAGCTGGTGGCCGCCGCCTTGCCCCAGAGGCCGTTGGTGCCGCCCTGGACGTTCTTGAAGCCGCGGGTGTAGTACGGCAGGCCGATGTTGATGCGGCCCGACGGCATCGAGCCGCGGAAGTAGTGGTAGGCCCAGTCGGTGTTCAGGTAGCCGATTCCGCCGTACTGCGAGGTGCTGTACACGCTCGCGGCCGCCAGCTCGCCGTCCTTGCCGTCGTCGAAGAGCGAGGCGTTCGGGCCGACGTACTCGTTCCAGGCGCCGTGCAGGTCGTACGACATGATGTTGACGTAGTCCAGGTACTTCTGGACCTGGAACGTCTCCATGCCGCGCAGCAGGTAGCCGGAGGACGGGGCGGCGACGGAGAGCAGGTAGTGCTTGCCGTCGGCGGCGCCGGCCGCGTCGAGCTTCTCGCGCAGGGTCTTCATCAGCGCGGCGTAGCCCTTGACGAGGCCCGCGCGGCGGCCGTTGGCCAGCTGCCAGTCGAGCGGGTTGCCCGCGTCCTTCATCGTCGTCGGGTACTCGTAGTCGATGTCGACGCCGTTGAACCCGTACTTGCGGACGAACTCGACGGAGGAGTCCGCGAAGGTGTTGATGCCCGCCTGGTTCACCGAGCCGTCGGCGTTGGTGGCCATCGAGTAGAAGCCGCCGGAGGCCACGCGGTCGCCGTTGTCGGCGAAGTAGCCGCCGGTCTCCGCCCAGCCGCCGACCGAGATCAGCGTCTTGACGTTCGGGTACTGCTTCTTGAACTTGCCGAGCAGGTTGAAGTGGCCCTTGTAGGTGTACGCGGGGTCCATCTCGGCCCCGGCCACGCCCGGCCAGGTCATCCCGGTCGCGGCGTTGTTCGGGCCGTCGGTGCCGACCGAGATCTTGTTGTCGGAGCCGACGTGCGCGAAGGCGTAGTTGAGGTGGGTGACCTTGCCCCACGGGATGTTGTTGGCGAGGTAGGCGGGGGTCCCGTCCTTGCCGGTACGCCAGCCGGTGAAGTAGCCGATGACGCGGCGCTGGTGGTCGGCGCCCATCTTCTCGCGGCCCTCGGTGTCGTAGACCGAGCAGTAGGGGACGTCGACGCCGGGGGTCTTGTACAGACCGTCGGGGCGACACGCCTCGTTGTCTGCGGCGTGCGAGACGCCGGTGGAGAGCGTGCTGATCAGCAGGCCCGCGACGGCGGCTCCCGCGGCCATCAGCGTGGCCCTCGTACGCGTGGGGGACAGCATTGTGCCTCCTGGGGAAGGGAGGTTGGCAGGACACAACGAACAGGCGGAGCACAACGAACAAAGGGGTGGCGCGTGTTGACCCGTGATGTGCGCACATCTGACGGGCTGTCTCCCTGGGAATGTGAAGGAGACATTAAGGAGGACTAGACCACCAGTCAATAGGTCTGGACCATCTCTGGAACCTCGGCCCCGCCGACGGCACGGCGCGCGGGAGGCGCCCTCGCGGAACGGTGGAATCCGGCCAGTCTGTGAGCCAGCACACAGTGGATCGCCCGCATGGGTGTCGATCAGCCGTGGCAGACTGGTTTCAGTACCAGTAGCAGCGCACTCCGGGGTCGGTGTAATTCCGAACCGGCGGTTATAGTCCGCGACCCGTCCGCAGCCAGCGGCCGGTTGACCAGGTGGAATTCCTGGACCGACGGTTAAAGTCCGGATGGGAGGCAGTGCGCGGCGGGCCAGTCACGGTACGCCGCCTTCGGCGGTTCACGGGCGTACGAGCACGTACGCGGCGGAACCGTCGGGCCCCGGCGTATCCCGTGTGCGTCCCGCTCATCTGTCGTATCGACAGGCCCCGGAGTCCGTGCCCGACGAGGCAGGAGGACCCGGTGGCCACCACCGCCGACGCAGCAACCGCCATGCGGCGCGCCATCGCGCTGGCCGCCCGCGGCCTCGGCGCCACCAGCCCCAATCCCGTCGTCGGCTGCGTCATCACCGCCCCCGACGGCAGCATCGTCGGCGAGGGCTGGCACCAGCGGGCCGGCGGCCCCCACGCTGAGGTCCACGCCCTGCGCGCGGCCGGCGAGGCGGCCCGCGGCGGCACCGCGTACGTCACCCTCGAACCCTGCAACCACACCGGCCGCACCGGCCCTTGCGCCCAGGCCCTCGTCGAGGCCGGCATCGCCACCGTCCACTACGCGGTCGCCGACCCGAACCCGCAGGCCACCGGCGGTGCCGCGACCCTGCGCGCGGCCGGCGTCGAGGTGCACGGCGGGCTCCTGGAGGAAGAGGCCGAGGCCGGCAACACCGCCTGGCTCACCTCCGTACGCCTGGGCCGCCCGCACGTCACCTGGAAGTACGCCGCCACCCTGGACGGCCGCACCGCCGCCGCCGACGGCACCAGCCGCTGGATCACCTCGGCCGCGTCCCGCGCCGACGTCCACCGGCTGCGCGCCGAGTCCGACGCCGTCCTGGTCGGCTCCGGCACCCTGCGCGCCGACGATCCGCACCTCGCGGTCCGCGGCGTCGAGGGCGCCGTCCAGCCGCTGCGGGTCGTCCTCGACACCCACGCCCGCATCCTGCCGACCGCCCGCGTCCTCGACGACGCGGCGCCGACCCTGCTCGTCGTGGGGGAGGACGCCGACACCCGGCACCTCCCCGAGGGCACCGACATCCTCCGGCTCCCCCTCACCGACGGCCGCATCGGCATCCACGACCTTCTTCCCCGGCTGTACGCGCGCGGCGTGCGCTCCCTCTTCCTCGAAGGCGGCGCCACCCTGGCCGGCGCCTTCGTCGAGGGCGGCGCCGTCGACCGCGTCGTCGGCTACCTCGCACCGGCGCTCCTCGGCGAGGGCCCCGCGGCCCTGACCGGCGCCGGCATCGCGACCATCACCCAGGCGCTCCGCCTCGACATCACCGACGTCGTCCGCCTGGGCCCCGATCTCCGCATCACCGCTGTCCCCACCACCGCCCCCAAGGAGCACTGAGTGTTCACCGGAATCGTCGAAGAACTGGGCGAGGTCACCGCCATCGAGCGGCTCGCGGACGCCTCGCGCTTCCGCCTGCGCGGCCCCGTCGTCACCGAGGGCGCCAAGCACGGCGACTCGATCGCCGTCAACGGCGTCTGCCTGACGGTCGTCGAGACCGAGAACGGCGAGTTCACCGCCGACGTGATGCAGGAGACCCTCAAGCGCTCCAGCCTCGGCGCGCTGGAGCCCGGCTCCCGCGTCAACCTGGAGCGCCCGATGGCCCTCGGCGGCCGGCTCGGCGGACACCTGGTCCAGGGCCACGTCGACGGCACCGGCACCATCCTCGACCGCACCCCCTCCGAGCACTGGGAGATCGTCAAGGTCTCGCTCCCGGCGGAGCTGGCCCGGTACGTGGTCGAGAAGGGCTCCATCACGGTCGACGGCGTCAGCCTCACCGTGGTCGATGCCGCCGCCGACCACTTCACCATCAGCCTGATCCCCACCACCCTCGCGCTGACGACCCTCGGCACCAAGCAGGCCGGCGACCCGGTCAACCTGGAGGTCGACGTCCTCGCCAAGTACGTCGAGCGCCTGCTCGCCGCCGGCGTCGACCCGCTGACCGCGAAGGAGACCGACCGGTGAGCGCGCTGAGCTGGCTCAACTCCGAGGCCTTCACCGTCTTCGACCAGCACATCGTGTGGTCCGACATGATCGGCAACACGATGGGCCTGATCGCCCTCGCCCTCGGCTGGCGCCGCTCCATATGGACCTGGCCCACCCAGTTCCTCTCGGGCGCGGTCCTCTTCACCGCCTTCGCCGCCGGCCACCTCTCCGGCAGCGCCGGCAAGCAGGTCGTCGTCATGCTCGTCGCCGCCTGGGGCTGGCTCCAGTGGACCCGCGGCCGGCAGCAGGCCCAGGACGGCTCGCTCGCCGTCCGCTTCGCCACCTGGAAGGAGCGCGGCGCCCTCCTCGGCGCCGCCGCCCTCGGCACCGCCGCCGTCACCGGGCTGTTCACCCTGTACCCCTGGATGAGCTGGAACCCGCTGCCGGACGCCTACATCTTCGTCGGCACCATCGTCGCCATGTACGCCCAGGCCAGGGGCATGGTCGAGTTCTGGTTCGCCTGGCTGCTGGTCGACGCCGTCGGCGTCCCGCTCGCCTACACCAGCGGCTACGCCTTCTCCGCCTTCGTCTACGTCATCTACGGAGCGCTCGTCGTCTGGGGCGCCTACGACTGGTACCAGCGTTCCCGCACCACCACCCCCGCCACGGCCCTGGAAGGAGCGACGGCATGACCTCCGTCAAGCCCACCCTCACGCCCGTCCCGGACGACTACGAGGCCTTCCGCCTCGACCCCGTCGAGCAGGCGATCCGCGACATCGCCGCGGGCCGGCCGGTCGTCGTCGTCGACGACGAGGACCGCGAGAACGAGGGCGACCTCGTCATCGCCGCCGAGAAGGCCACGCCCGAGATCGTCGCCTTCATGATGAGCGAGTGCCGCGGCCTGATCTGCGCCCCGATGGAGGGCCCCGAGCTGGACCGGCTCGAACTCCCCCAGATGGTCCAGAACAACACCGAGTCGATGAAGACCGCCTTCACCGTCTCCGTCGACGCCACCGCCGCCCACGGCGTGAGCACCGGCATCTCGGCCGCCGACCGGGCCACCACGCTGCGGCTGCTGGCCGCCGGCAGCTCCACCGCCGAGGACTTCGTACGCCCCGGCCACATCTTCCCGCTGCGCGCCAAGCCCGGCGGCGTGCTGGTCCGCAACGGCCACACCGAGGCCGCCGTCGACCTCGCCCGCCTCGCGGGCCTGCGCCCGGCCGGTGCCATCGTCGAGATCGCGGGCGAGGACGGCGTCATGCTGCGCCTGCCCGAGCTGATCCCCTTCGCCCGCAAGCACGGCCTGACGATCATCTCCATCGAGGACCTGATCGCCTACCGCCGCTCCGCGGAGCCCACCGTGCGCCGCGAGGCCGAGGTCAGCCTGCCGACCGCGTTCGGCCACTTCACCGCCTACGGCTACCGATCCACCGTCGACGGCGTCGAGCACGTGGCCCTGGTCCACGGCGACCTCGGCGACGGCCGGGACATCCTGGTCCGGATGCACTCGGAGTGCCTGACCGGCGACATCTTCCAGTCCCAGCGCTGCGACTGCGGCCCCCAGCTGCACGCCTCCATGGAGCGGATCACCAAGGAGGGCCGCGGCGTCGTGGTCTACCTCCGCGGACACGAGGGCCGGGGCATCGGACTGCTGTCCAAGCTGCGCGCCTACGAGCTCCAGGAGCGCGGCCGCGACACCCTGGACGCCAACCTCGAACTCGGCCTGCCCGCCGACGCCCGGGACTACGGCGCCGGCGCCCAGATCCTGGCGGACCTCGGCGTCCGCGAGGTCCGGCTGCTGACCAACAACCCCGAGAAGGCCGACGCCCTCGTCCGGCACGGCATCGCGGTCACCGACCGCGAGCCCATGCCCGTCGAGGCCGGCGAGCACAACCTGACGTACCTGCGCACCAAGCGCGACCGCATGGGCCACGACCTGCCCTGGCTGGACGGCGGCCCGGTCGCCACCGCCTGCGGCAACCAGTAACACGCACCACACCACCGAACACCACCGGCAAGAACCACCGAGGAGAGCTGTGAGCGGCAAGGGCGCACCCGAACTGAGCGTGAAGAACTGCGGAGACCTGCGGGTGGCCGTGATCGCGGCGCAGTGGCACGAGAAGGTCATGGACGGACTGGTGGACGGCGCCCTGCGCGCCCTCCACGAGCTCGGGATCGACGAGCCCACCCTGCTCCGCGTCCCGGGCAGCTTCGAGCTCCCGGTCGTGGCGAAGGTCCTCGCCGAGCGCGGCTACGACGCGATCGTCGCCCTCGGCGTGGTCATCCGCGGCGGCACCCCCCACTTCGACTACGTGTGCCAGGGCGTCACCCAGGGCCTGGTGCAGGTGTCGATCGACACCGGCGTCCCCGTCGGCTTCGGCGTGCTCACCTGCGACAACGAGGAGCAGGCGCTGGACCGCGCCGGCCTGGAGGGGTCGAACGAGGACAAGGGCCACGAAGCGGTCACCGCCGCCGTCGCCACCGCCACCACCCTCCGCACGGTCAGCGAGCCCTGGCGGTAGTCCACGGAGTGAACCCCGGCAACGGGGCACCCGGGTGAAGCCGTACCCTAAGGGCATCATGGCGAACAAACCCCTTAAGAGTTTCGAAGAGCTCTTCACCGAGCTCCAGCTCAAGGCCGCCAACGGCGACCCCAGCACCTCCCGCACCGCCGAGCTGGTGGGCAAGGGCGTCCATGCCATCGGCAAGAAGGTCGTCGAGGAGGCCGCCGAGGTCTGGATGGCCGCCGAGTACGAGGGCAAGGAAGCCGCCGCCGAGGAGATCTCGCAGCTGCTGTACCACGTCCAGGTGATGATGGTCGCGCGCGGGATCTCCCTCGACGACGTCTACGCCCACCTCTGACGCACCCCCCTCCCGGCCCCGGCCGGGAGGACCGCGTCCACCCCTCCCCACCCGCTCCGCACAGCGCTCCCCACGCGAACAAAGGAACCGACCTCATGCTGCGCATCGCCGTCCCCAACAAGGGTTCACTGTCCGGACCTGCGTCGGCGATGCTCCATGAGGCCGGCTACCGCCAGCGCAAGGAGTCCAAGGAGCTCGTCACCGTCGACCCCGAGAACGAGGTCGAGTTCTTCTACCTGCGGCCCAAGGACATCGCGATCTACGTGGCGTCCGGCAAGCTCGACATCGGCATCACCGGCCGCGACCTGCTGCTCGACTCCGGCGCCAACGCCGAGGAGATCCTGCCGCTGAACTTCGGCCGCTCCACCTTCCGGTACGCCACCAGGCCCGGCACCGCGAAGGGCCCCGAGGACTTCCACGGGATGACGATCGCCACCTCGTACGAGGGAATCGTCGCCAAGCACCTCGCCGAGCAGGGCATCGACGCCTCCGTCGTCCACCTGGACGGCGCGGTCGAGACCGCCATCCAGCTCGGCGTCGCCCAGGTCATCGCCGACGTCGTCGAGACCGGCACCAGCCTGCGCAACGCCGGCCTGGAGGTCATCGGCGAGCCGATCCTCAAGTCCGAGGCCGTGGTCGTGCGCCGCGAGGGCGCCGACACCGACCACCCGCAGGTCCAGCAGTTCCTGCGCCGCCTCCAGGGCGTCCTGGTTGCCCGCTCGTACGTGATGATGGACTACGACATCCGCGCCGAGCACCTGGAGCGCGCGGTGGCCCTCACCCCGGGCCTGGAGTCCCCGACCGTCTCCCCGCTGCACAACGAGGGCTGGGTCGCGGTCCGGGCCATGGTCCCGGCCAAGGAGGCCCAGCGGATCATGGACGACCTGTACGAGCTGGGCGCCCGCGCGATCCTCACCACCTCGATCCACGCCTGCCGGCTCTGACCCACCCCGTCGTCCCGGCTCGTCACGTCATCGCAAAGGCCTCAAGAACACCATGAGCGAGTCCGCCGCCCGCGCCGAAGCACCCGCCCTGCCGGTCACCTTCCGGCCGACCCGTACCCGGGCCGTCCTGCTGGGCGTCGGGCTCGCCATGTTCACCACCATCACGGTCATCGCCCTGATGCTGGAGCGCCTGAGCACGGGCGAGCGGATCAGCTTCGTCTTCACGGCCGTCCTGCTCTCCTCCGTGCTGGTGCTGCTCAGCCGCCCCAAGGTCGTCGCCGACGACGGCGGCGTCACGGTGGTCAACCTCACCACCAAGCGGCGCCTGGAGTGGGCGCAGATCCTGCGCGTCAACCTCCGCCCCGGCGACCCCTGGGTCTTCCTGGACCTCAGCGACGGCACCAGCCTGCCCGCCCTCGGCATCCAGCCGGGCGTCGCCCGGCAGCAGGCGGTCGCCGACGCCCGGGCGCTGCGCGCCCTCGCGGAATCCCGCGGCACCGGCGCGCACGACAACTGACCGCCATTGCGGTCGGGACCCCAATGACTACCCTGGTGGCGGGGCGCACGCGCGTGCCCCCGCCCCGCGCCCCGGGACCCCGTGGCCCGTGGGCTCCTGCGACTTGAGGAGTGACTCCCTCCAGCAATGGACGGATCGTCCGGTAGTACCCGCGCCGCCACCTCCCCGGAGGCGGCGGCATGACCATTCCGCTACTGCTTCTCGCGGCGGCCTTCGCCCTGATCCTCGCCAACGGCTTCTTCGTGGCCGCCGAGTTCGGCCTCGTGACCGTGGACCGGCCCGACGCCGAGCGCGCCGCCGCCGAAGGCGACCGCAGGGCGCGCACCGTCGTCAAGGCCCTGGGTGAGCTGTCCTTCCAGCTCTCCGGCACCCAGCTCGGCATCACCCTCACCTCCCTGGTGACGGGCATGCTCGCCGAGCCCGCCCTCGCCGCCCTGCTCACCGGCCCCCTCCGGGCGACCGGCCTGCCCGGAGGCGCCGTACCCGGCGTCGCCGTGCTCGTCGGCATGCTCCTCGCGGCGGCCGTGCAGATGGTGGTCGGCGAACTGGTGCCCAAGAACTGGGCCGTTTCCCGTCCCCTCCAGGTGGCCCGCTTCGTCGCCGGCCCCCAGCACGCCTTCTCGCGGGCCTTCCGCCCGGTCATCGCGGCCCTCAACGCCGTCGCCAACCGGCTGGTGCGCGCCCTCGGCGTCGAACCCGCCGAGGAGCTGGCCTCCGCCCGCACCCCCGGCGAGCTGGTCTCCCTCGTCCGCCATTCGGCGGAACAGGGCGCCCTGGAGCAGGACACCGCCGACCTGTTCGTGCGCACCCTCTCACTCGGCGGCCTCACCGCCCAGCACGTCATGACCCCCCGCGTGAAGGTCAGCGCCCTCCAGTCGACCGCCACCGCGGCCGACGTGCTGAACCTGACCCGCGCCACCGGCCTGTCCCGCTTCCCGGTCTACCGCGAGCGCATCGACGAGATCGTCGGCGTGGTCCACCTCAAGGACGCCCTCGCCGTGCCGGAGGCCGACCGCCTGCACAGCACCGTCGGCCGGATCTCCGTACCGCCCCTGCTGGTCCCGGAGACCCTGCCCGTCCAGCCGCTGCTCGAACGCCTGCGCAACGAGCAGCCGATGGCCGTGGTCGTCGACGAGTACGGCGGCACGGCCGGCGTCGTCACCCTGGAGGACATCGTGGAGGAACTCGTCGGCGAGGTCCGCGACGAGCACGACCGGGCCGAGGCGGAGACCCCCGAGCTGGCCACCGTGCCGGCCGAGGACGGCCGCCCCGCCTGGGACGCCGACGGCAGCTGCCGCGTGCACACCCTGCGCCGGATAGGCCTGGACGTACCGGAGGGCCCGTACGAGACGGTCGCCGGCCTGGTCGCCGACCTCCTCGGCCGCATCCCCGCCCCCGGGGACCACGCCGAACTCCCCGGCTGGCAGCTCTCGGTGCGCCAGGTCCGCCGCTACCGCGCCGACCGGGTCCGCCTGGTGCGCACCGCGCCAGCCCCCGGGAGCCCCGGCGGTCCCGGCGGTTCGCCCGAGGCGGAGATGGCGGTCAGCCGGTGAACACCCTCCAACTCCTCTTCGCGCTGCTGCTCGTGCTCGCCAACGGCTTCTTCGTGGCCGCCGAGTTCGCCCTCGTCTCCGTACGGCGCAGCCAGATCGACCCGCTGGCCGCCACGTCCGCCCGCGCCCGCCGGGTGCTGTACGGACTGGAGAACCTGCCCCGGATGATGGCCGCCGCGCAGTTCGGCATCACCCTCGCCTCCCTGACCCTCGGCGCGGTCGCGGAGCCCACCGTGGCCCGCCTGCTGGAGCCCGTCTTCCACTGGGCCCACGTGCCGCAGGGCCTGATCCACCCCCTCGGCTACGCCGTCGCCCTCGCCGCCGTGGTCTTCCTCCACCTCGTCGTCGGCGAGATGGTGCCGAAGAACCTGGCCATGGCGGCCCCCGAGAAGGCGGCCCTCTGGTTCGCCCCCGGGCTGGTCGGCTTCGCCCGGATCTGCGGCCCCGTCACCACGGCCCTCGGGGCCTGCGCCCACCTGGTGCTCAAGCTGTTCCGGGTCGAGCCCAAGGACGAGGTGGAGGCCGTCTTCACCAGCTCCCAGCTGGGCCGGCTGGTGGAGGACTCCCGCCAGGCCGGTCTCCTGGAGCCGGTCGAGCAGGAGCGCCTGGAGGACGCCCTGGAGCTCGGCAGCCGCCGGGTCACCGACGTCCTCCTGGACAGCGCCCACCTGGTCACCGTCGCCCCCTCGGCCACCCCGCGCGAGATCGAACAGCTCACCGTCCGCACCGGCTACTCCCGGTTCCCGGTACGCACCGACAGCGGGGCCTTCATGGGCTACCTGCACGTCAAGGACGTACTGGACCTGGACGACCGGGAGCGGGCCGTGCCGCAGCACGTCTGGCGGCGGATGACCACCCTGTGCGCCAACCTCCCGCTCGACGACGCCCTGACGGTCATGCGCCGGGACGCCACCCACCTGGCCCAGGTCGCCGACCAGGGCGGCCGGATCATCGGCCTGGTCACGCTGGAGGACGTCCTGGAGATGCTGGTGGGCGAGGTCCGCGACCCCGCACACCGCACCTTCCGGCTCGCCCGCGTCTGAGGCCCGGGACGTCCCGGCTCCCGGACCGGCGGTCCGGGACCGGGGGTCCGGGACCAGAGGGTCGGGGTCCGGGGGGTCCGGGCCGCCGCCTACAGGGGCGGCGGTTCGGACCGTCCCCGGTCCTGCGGCCCCCTGCCGGACAGCACCTCCCCGTACGCCTGCATCAGGTCCGGCAGGCGCAGGGTCGCGAGGTCCTCGCGGGTGGGGCTGCCGGCGTACCCGGCGAGCCGCAGGTCCCGGTAGGCGCAGCTCTTCTCGTACAGCGTGCGCAGGAACCTGCCGTTGCCCAGTTCGTCGATCCAGCCCTGGTCGACCACGTGCCCGCTGATGCTGCGCAGTTCGTCCAGGGCCTCCTCGTCCCACCGGTCGCCGTTGCCGTCGGCCAGCACCTCGCCGATGGCGGTCAGCTCCAGGGGGCGGTAGCTGGGGAAGTCCACCCGGGTGGTGAAGCGGGAGGACAGGCCCGGGTTGGTGGCGAGCAGCCGGTCCATGCCGGCCGGGTACCCGGCGAGGATCACCACGAGGTGGTCGCGGTTGTCCTCGGCGCGCTTGAGGAGCACCTGGAGCGCCTCGTCCCCGTACGCGTCGCCCTTGCTGTAGCCGGAGTTGGAGAGGCTGTACGCTTCGTCGACGAACAGCACCCCGCCCAGCGCCGAGTCGATCAGCTCGTTGGCCTTCACGGCGGTCTGCCCGAGGAACTCGCCCACCAGGTCCGCCCGCTGGGCCTCCACCAGGTGGTCGCCGCCCAGCAGCCCCAGCGCGTAGAAGACCCGGCCGAGGATCCGGGCCACCGTGGTCTTGCCCGTACCGGAGGGCCCGGAGAAGACGAAGTGGCGTTTCGGCGGCTGGACCGGCAGCCCCTGGCCGGCCCGCAGCCGGGCCATGTGCAGCTGCGCCGAGAGCGCCTTCACCTGCCGCTTGACCGGCTCCAGGCCGACCATCCGCTCCAGCTCGGCCAGCGCCTCCGCCAGCAGCGCGGGATCGGAGGGCCCGGCCGGCAGCCCCGACGGCGCCGCCTGCGGGGGTACGGAGAACCGGCGGCGCACCCCTTCGCGCGGCACCCCCGAGCCCACCGGTTGCCCGCCGAGCCCCGGACCGAAGCGCGGCTCGCGTCCGTCGGGCGGCTCCCCGCCCCCGGCGCCGTCCGTCTCCGCGGCGCCGTCCAGGGCGTCCTGCCCGAGGCTGCCGGAGAGCGCCACGGCGGCCAGGTCGACGCCCGGCTCGTAGCCGCCCAGCCCGTCCGTGCCGTCCAGCCCGTCGCCCTCGGCGATCGCGGTCAGCCGGGCGGCGGTGTCCATGAAGGCCGGGTCCACCCGGTGCACCGCGCGGTACAGGGGGAGCGCGGCGGCACTGCGGCCGGTGCCCTCGTGGGCCCGGGCCAGCCAGTAGCGCAGCTCCTTGCGCTGGGGCTGCTCGCTGCGGCAGCGCATCAGCGCCGCCGACAGCATCGGTTCGGCCTGCCCGTACATCTCCAGCCGGACCCGTGCCATGCCGCCGAACAGCCCGGCCTCGATGCCCAGCAGCGCGTCGTCCACCAGCGGCTCGGTGTGCCGGACCAGTTGGTCCCAGTCCTTCACCAGGTACGCCCGGCAGGCGTGCAGGAAGCGCACCTGCGGGTCGGCGTCCACCGGCGGCAGGCCGGCCAGCGCCTGGTCCAGCTCGGGTACGTGCCGCCCGTCCAGCCAGTGCGAGGCGTGCGCGAGTAACAGGTCCCGGCGGCTCTCCAGCACCGGCTGCACCCACCAGCCCAGCCAGTACCAGGAGTTCAGCGTGCGCCGGTGCCGGGCGCGCTGCTCGCCGAAGCGCTCGCGGTGGGCGTACATGCGCAACAGCGCGTTCGTGGTGTCCACGCGCAGCGCGTGCAGCCCGAGCCACGCGTCGGCCATCGCGGGATCGAGTCGTACGGCCGACCTGAACTCCTCCTCGGCCTGCGGGTAGGCGCCCATCGTGTAGGCGTCCACTCCCCGCAGCCAGGCGAGTTCGGCCGGGGCGTGCGGGCTGCCCTGCGTGCCGAAGTCCATCCCATCCCCCACAAGCCTGCCCCCGTGGTGCGCGACCGAGCCCCTGCCCGGCTGCCGGATTGACCAAACCTCCGCGTCGAGGACGGGAGTTGCGCGACTGAGCCGTGAAATCCGTCGCATCGTACCTGCGGTGACGGTCCTTACACAGGCTGTCGTCGCCACGTTCCCGCGCGGGACCCGAGCGGCGGTGGTGACGGAGGGTGAGGGAAGAGAGGGGTGGGGATGGCCGGAAAGCGCCCCGGGACAGAACGAAGCCCCCGATCACGGGGGAACAATCGGGGGCTTCGTGTCCGTGTCGGTCGTGGAAGACCGCACATTGAGAACGTAAGACCTCCCCACGGGCCAGGTCAAGCGGGCGCGGAGGGCTCCCTGAGGTGCCTCCGCGGGCTCCGCTCAGGCCCGGGGCAGGTCGTGACCCTGAGTGACGGAACCGAGGATTCCCGGCGTCGCAGGAGCCCCGGAAGTCCACTCGTATCCCGTATCCCTCTGGCGCACCAGAGTGTCGGCGAAGGGGCGCGAAGGGTCGTCCGCGAAGTGCGCGCGCTCCGCGCGCTCCCATCCGTCCCAGAAACCGGACAGCTCCGCGCCGTCGCGCCGGCGGCCGCGCCCCCAGGACTCGGCCCGGGGCGTCTCCATCCACAGCAGCCCCGCCAGGTACGGGCGCAGCTCCCGCCGCCCGGCCCCGACGCCCTCCATCAGCACCACCGGCGCCGGCTCCAGCACCCGCTCCGGCCCGAAGCGGCGCGCCACCCAGTCGTACGGGGACCAGTGCGCCGCCCGCCCCGCGGACAGCGGCTCCAGCACCTGCGCCCGCAGCCGGCCGGTCCACGCGAACAGCTCCCCGTGCGTGGCCACGTCGTCCAGGTGCAGCACCGGCGCCCCGCCCAGGGCCGCCGCCAGCCGCCCGGCGAAGGTGCTCTTGCCCGAGCCCGCGTGGCCGTCCACGGCGATCAGCCGGACCGGGCCGAGGGAGGGGGGCAGCGCGGCCAGCCCGGCGGCCAGGTCTTCGAGTCGGTGCACGCCCTCAGCGTACGCCGGGCCCCGACACGGCCCGCGACACGAGCCGCGGACCCTGGCAGCGGCCCCCACGGGCCGGGATAGTGGCGGGGGTGCCGCGCGGGCGCCGGCGGGCACCGTACGCGCACGCCGCACCCGCGGCACCCGCCGCACCCGCCGCACCCGCGGCACCCGCCGCGCGGGCGGCGTCCGCATCCCGACCACACCCGCTGCCCGACCGCACCCCGCCGCCCGACCACCCCGACCTGATCCGACTGGGGGACCCCCGCCGATGACCGCAGCCACACCCCGCCGGGCCGTCCTGGCCGCCGCCCTCGCCGCCGCCACGGCGGCCTCCGTGCCCACCGCCGCCGGCGCGGACCCACAGCCGGGGGACGGGGCGGCGCCGGACGACGAGCGGGAGACGGACGCCCCCACGGTCGACAACCGGTTCTGGTACGCCTACTCGCACTGGCGGTCGGGCGAGCACCACGGCACCGCCGCCGTCGGCGGACGCCGCCCGGGCCTGCTGATCGCCGCGCCGGAGGGACGTACCGACTACACCGACCCGCACACGGGCCGGACCGCCGCCTGGGAGTACGCGAGCTGGACCTCCCCCCTCCACCGGCCCGCGGTGCCCGCCACCGAGCTGATCGCCTCCTGGAACGCCTGCACCCCCGAGGGCACCTGGATCCAGGTCGAACTGTGCGCCGACTACTCCGACGGCACCACCACGCCCTGGTACGTGATGGCCCGCTGGGCCTCCGGCGAGACCGACATCCGGCGCACCTCCGTCGACGGGCAGAAGGACGGCAGGAGCACCGTCTGGACCGACACCCTCTCGGTGGACGACCCGGCGGCCGGGCTGCGCCTGACCGGCTACCGCCTCCGGCTGACCCTCCACCGCGCACCGCGCTCCGGGCTCACCCCGGTCGTCTGGCTCGCCGGGGCGATGGCCTCGGACGTGCCGGACCGCTTCACGGTGCCCGCCTCGGAACCGGGACCGGCGCACGAGCTCGACGTACCGCGCTACTCGCAGGAGATCCACGCCGGCCGGTACCCGGAGTACGACAACGGCGGCGAGGCCTGGTGCAGCCCGACCTCCTCGCAGATGGTCGTCGAGTACTGGGGGCGCGGACCCTCTGCGGAGGAGCTGGCCTGGGTCGACCCGTCGTACGAGGACCCGCAGGTCTGCCACGCGGCGCGGCGCACGTACGACGCCCAGTACAAGGGCTGCGGCAACTGGCCCTTCAACGCCGCCTACGCCGCCACCTACGAGGACCTGGCCGGCGTGGTGACCCGGCTGCGCTCCCTGACCGACCTGGAGACCCTGGTCCGGGCCGGCATCCCGGCGATCACCTCGCAGTCCTTCCTGGCGGGGGAGCTGACGGGCGCGGGCTACGGGACGGCCGGCCACCTGATGACGGTGATCGGCTTCACGGCCGCCGGCGACGTGGTGGCCAACGACCCGAACTCGGCCTCGGACCCGGCCGTCCGCCGGGTCTACGCGCGCCGGGAGTTCGAGAACGTCTGGCTCCGCACGAAGCGGCACAACGCGGCCGGCAAGGTGGTCTCGGGGTCCGGCGGCGTCTGCTACCTCTACGCCCCCGCCCGCCCGACCCCGCCCCAGCTCGCCGCCCTGCGCGAGGTGGGCGTCCTCTGACCGATTCGCCTGCGGCGGGCACGCTCGGTGCGGCTGAATGGTCGGATCGGGACCGACGAGGCGACGGGGGCGGGCGGTGTTCCGACACATGCGGGGGCCGGGGGACGGGCCGAGGCGGCGGCCGGGACCGGACGGCCCGGACGGGCCCGAGGGTCCGGAGGGGCCGGACGGGCCCGAGGGTCCGGAGGGGCCGGACGGAGCACCGCGGCCGCCGCCGCGGCCGCCCGGATCCCTCAGGGGACGGCGGCGCTGGCCTCCCGCCTCCTCGCCGCAGGCCGCGACCACGACGCCCTCACCGTGCTCCGCCCGGACCCAGGGCCCGCCCCGGCGTGACGAACGTCTCTACCCGCGCACCCGGATGGACTGGCACATTGGACGGACGTCGGGGGACGTTCACTGCCAGACGACCACAAGCGAGACATCATGACCGCGAACACCGCTGCCCTCACCCGCGCCCGGAAGCTCGTCCGCACCGGCGGTCCCAAGGACGGCCACAAGTGGCTCGAGCACGTCGCCGGCTGGACGCTGGTGGTCGTCCTCGCGATGTTCGTGACCCAGACCGGCCTGCTGTAGCCCTCCGCCCCGGCCCCGGCTGCCATACTGCGGGCAACCTGAGGCAGTTCGAGGCTGGGGCGCCCGATTGAAGAGAAGTCGACAGCGCGGAACCACCGAGCGTTCGCAGGCCCGCAGGGCCGAACTCATAGCGACCGGACGGAAGTTGTTCGCCGACACGGCCTACGACGCGCTTTCCGTGGACGACATCGCCCAACACGCCGGTGTCGCCAAGGGATTGATCTACTACTACTTCAAGAGCAAGCGCGGCTACTACCTCGCCATCGTCGAGGACTCCGTCGCCGAACTCGTCGCCCGCGCCGGCAGCGACACCGACCTCCCCCGCGGAGAGCGGGTGCGCCGCACCGTCGACGGCTACCTCCACTACGCCCAGCACCACCAGGCCGCCTACCGCACCATCGTGACCGGCGGCGTCGGCTCGGACGCCGAGGTGCTCGCCATCCGCGACGCGGTCCGCGAGGAACTGGTCGCCACCATCGCCGAGGGCGCGTACGGGAGGCGCTCCGTACCCCCGCTGGCCAGGCTCGCCCTGATCGGCTGGCTGAGCGGTGTCGAGGGGGTCACCCTCGACTGGATCGCGCCCGGCACGCCCGGCCCGGTACCCCCTCGGGAGGAACTCGGCGCCCTCCTGGTCCGGACCTTGCGGGGCACCCTGACCGTGATCGAGGAGTTCGTCCCGGAGTGCCCCGCACCCCCTCCTTCCTAGGGTTTCCCGCGGTTACCCGTAGTCGATCTTGGACCCGTGACGCGGCGGGGATTGTCGGGCATACTCGACCCGCCGCAGCCGCTGATCAGCCCCTTCCGCGACCCGGGAGGGCAGCATCGGCTGTGAGAGCACAGAACATCCGGCGCCGCGGCCGAACCCTGGACGCGTCGTCGCCGTGCCCGACCAGGGAGGAGAGCGCCGCCATGACCGACCGCGCCCCGCAGCCGGTGGACCGACAGCTGCCGACCGAGGAGTCCCGTGACCTCCTCGCGCTCGTACGCGACATCGCGCAGCGAGAGATCCGGCCGCGCGCCGCCGAGGAGGAAGAGGCCGGGCACTTCCCGCGCGAGGTCTTCTCCCTGCTGTCCGAGGCCGGGCTGCTCGGTCTGCCGTACTCGTCCGACTTCGGCGGCGGCGACCAGCCGTACGAGGTCTACCTCCAGGTCCTGGAGGAGCTGGCCGCGGCCCGCCTGACCGTCGGCCTCGGCGCCAGCGTGCACACCCTGGCCTGCCACGGGCTCGCCGGCTTCGGCAGCAAGGAGCAGCGGGCCGAGCACCTGCCGGCCATGCTCGGCGGCGGCCTGCTGGGCGCGTACTGCCTCTCCGAGCCCTCCTCGGGCTCCGACGCGGCCTCCCTGAGCACCAAGGCCGTGCGCGACGGCGGGGGAGACTGGGTGATCAACGGCACCAAGGCCTGGATCACCCACGGCGGCATCGCGGACTTCTACACCGTGCTCGCCCGCACCGGCGGCGAGGGCCCGCGCGGCATCACGGCCTTCCTGGTCCCGGGCGACGCCCCCGGCCTGACCGCCGCCGCCCCGGAGAAGAAGATGGGCATGAAGGGCTCGCCCACCGCCCAGCTCCACTTCGACGACGTACGGGTGCCCGACTCCCGCCGCCTCGGCGAGGAGGGCCAGGGCTTCACGATCGCCCTCGCCGCCCTCGACTCGGGCCGCCTCGGCATCGCGGCCTGCGCGATCGGCGTCGCGCAGGCGGCGCTGGACGAGGCCCTGACCTATGCGGGCGGGCGCCGGCAGTTCGGCCGGCCGATCTCGGACTTCCAGGGGCTGCGCTTCATGCTGGCCGACATGGCCACCAAGATCGAGGCGGGCCGGGCGCTCTACCTGGCCGCGGCGCGGCTGCGGGACGCGGGCAAGCCGTTCTCGCGGCAGGCGGCCATGGCGAAGCTCTTCTGCACCGACGCGGCGATGAGCGTGACCACGGACGCGGTGCAGGTGCTGGGCGGCTACGGCTACACCCAGGACTTCCCGGCGGAGCGGCTGATGCGCGAGGCGAAGGTGCTCCAGATCGTGGAGGGCACCAACCAGATCCAGCGCATGGTCATCGCCCGTCACCTGGCGGGCCCGGAGAGCCGCTGACGCGGCGGCGGCCCACGGTCCGGCCGTCTCAGAACGGGTCGCGGCCGCCGGGCCAGACCGGGGACGAGGTGAGCCGGGACCACTCCGGGTCGCGGCGCCCCGGGAGGGTGCGCCCGTCCGTGGCCCAGCGGGCGAGCAGGGCGCGGTAGATCGGCGGGTCGGCCGGGTGGTGCTGAACCGATTCTTCGTAACCGGGCGACGTCGGCTTGCGTCGTCGCCCGGTGCTGGGAGCGGACTGCAGCATGGTCATGACCGGCCAACGCGTCCCGCACCCCCCAGGTAATCCCCTCCAGAGGGGGCCCATCCGTTCGACGGGTACCCAGGGCCGCCCGGGGCCGGGCGTGCTCGTGCCGCCCCGTCCACTCGCACCGGGGGTTCCGGCGCGGGAAGACGGCCAGGGGCCGATGCGCGCGTACGCGTGCCGCGGGCGCGGGTCGCTCCGGCGGTCCGGTCCGCAGCCGCCGTCCACGCGGATCCGCGGGCCGGCGGGGTCGTCGAGCAGGACCGCCCGCGCGTACGCGTGCCGCGGGTGCGGGTCGCTCCGGCGGTCCGGTCCGCAGTCGCCGTCCACGCGGATCCGCGGGCCGGCGGGGTCGTCGAGCAGGGCCGCGAAGGCCCCCCAGGCTGACCGGGCCCCCACGGGCCGACCAGCCCCCCAGGCCGACCGGCCCCCCGGGCCGACTCGGCCGGCCGTAGGCCCGAATCCGAGTCGCGCACCAGCGCGAGCACCTCCCGCCGGACCCGTGCGTCAGCGCGCCCCGCCGGCCGCCCCCCCGCCGCCGGGCACGGCGGCCACCGCGCCCCGGACGTCCGGTCCGGAACCGCGCGCGAGCGCGCTGAGGGTGCGGCGCCGACCCCGTCCGGCTCCTGCCGGACGGCACTACCCCGCCGCCGCACGCCGTGGCCCCGGTTCACGGGCGCCATCCGGGCTGCCGGCGTGCTGACGGCGCCCCGGCGCGTGGTCCCCGCCACCGCCCGGCCCGCCTGCTTCCCGCTCCCGCGAGCCGGCTCGGCCGCGCTCCGCCAGCCCGTGGCGTCGCCCGGCGCGTCGCCGCTGTCTCGCTCCCGTCCGGCCCCCTCTCCTCTTCCTGCCGCGCGCCGCGCTCGTGGGTACCGCCCCGGCCGGGTGCGTTCCGGCCTGTCTGCGGTCGGGTCGGCCGCCCCGGCCGGGTCCCGGTCGTCGTGGGGAACCTCGCCCGTCCGGCCGGTGCCCGCGCCTCGGGGACCTCCGCCGGTCCCCTCCCCGTCCCCGCACGGTTTCGTGTCAGCGGGTGACACGAGTATGGTCCGGCGGCACTTTCTGACGTACCGTCATATCCGCTTGCCCGCCCGTAGCCAGGAGGTTTGACGTGCCCGCGGACCGTCCCATCGCGCTCGACGAGTACCCGATCCACCAGGCCCCGCTGTCGATGAAGCACGTGGTCACCGGCGACCGCAACGCCTATGACCGGTGCATCTTCCACGTGTTCGACCACGCGGGCCGGGCCGTGCTCGTCGTGGGGCTCGGCGTCTACCCCAACACCGGGGTCATCGACGCGTACGCCACCCTCCGCCGCGGTGACCAACTCCTCGCCGTCCGCGCCTCGGACGCGCTCGGCGACGACCGCATGAACCTCTCCGTGGGCCCGCTCCGCATCGTCGTGGACGAGCCGCTGAAGCGGATCACCCTCCGCTGCGAGCCCGACCCCGGGGACCCCGACGGCCTCGCGTACGAGCTCACCTGGACCGCCGACTTCCCCGCCGTCTGGGAGCCCCACCACGTCCAGCGGCGCGGCGACCGGCTGATGCTGGAGGGCCGCCGCTTCGTCCAGGCCGGTCACGTCACCGGCCTGATCCGGGCCGGGGGAGAGGAGTACGAGGTCACCGCGGAGCAGTGGACGGGCACCCGCGACCGCAGCTGGGGCGTCCGGCCCATCCCCGGCGAGGACGGCGGCCGCGCCGCCGAGGAACACCGGCCGGAGGGCTTCCACTGGCTCTGGATCCCGGTCCGCTTCGAGGACCGCTTCCTGATGGTCATCGCCCAGGAGGACGCCGACGGCCACCGCACCCTCAACGAGGCCCTGCTGGTCCACCCGGACGGCAGCGGCCGCCCCGACGTCCAACTCGGCTGGCCGCACACGGAGATCACCTACCGCTCCGGCACCCGGCACCCCGAGCGCGCCGTCGTCCACCTCACCGACCCCATGCGCAAACCGCTCGAACTCGGCGTGGAGATCCTCGCGTCCAACCCGATCGCCGTCGGCGCCGGCTACCCGCCCGCCACCGACTGGCAGCACGGCACCTGGAAGGGCCGCGGCTGGACCGACCGCCGCGTCTACGACCTCTCCGACCCGGCCGCGCACCCGATGGCCGCCTTCGGCGTCACCGACCACTCGGCCCGCTTCACCCTCGACGGGCAGACCGGCTACGGGATCTTCGAGCACGGCAGCTTCGGCCGCCACGACCCGAGCGGCTTCACCGGCTACGACTCCGTCGCCCCCTGAGCCCCACCCGAATCCGCCGACACCAGCCGAGGGGAAACACCGCATGGCAACCGCGCCCCGCCCCCGCACCTCCACCCGCGACCCCGAGGAACTCGGCAGGCGGCTCACCGCCTGGCTCGGCCGGGAGCTCCCCGGCGCGCGGGTGGCCAACGTCTCCGTCCCCGCGTCCAACGGCATGTCCAGCGAGACCCTGCTCTTCGACATCGAGCACCCCGACGCCCCGCTCCGCGCCTGCGCCCTGCGGCTGGCCGCCGACCCCGAGGCGTACACGGTCTTCCCGACCTACGACCTGCCCCGCCAGTACCGGGTGATGAGCCTGGTCGCCCGGCACACGGACGTGCCCGTGCCCCGGGTGCGCTGGCTGGAGGAGGACCCGGGGCCGCTCGGCGCCCCGTTCTTCGTGATGGAGCGCGCAGAGGGCCGCGTACCGCCCGACGTCATGCCCTACACGTACGAGGGCAACTGGCTGCACGCCGCCACCGACGCCGAACGCGCCCGGCTCCAGGAGTCGAGCATCTCCGTCCTCGCGCGCCTGCACGACCAGTTCCCGGCGAAGGAGGCCGAGTTCCTGCTCCCGGAGGGCGCCGGCAGCCCGCTGCGCCGGCACGTCGAGGCCCAACGCGCCTACTACGCATGGGTGGTCGACGGCCTGTCCCGCTCACCCCTGATCGAGCGCGCCTTCGACCGGCTGGAGGAGCTGTGGCCCGCGGACGAGGGCCCCGCCGTCCTCAACTGGGGCGACGCGCGCATCGGGAACATCGTCTACGACGGCTTCGAGCCCGCGGCCGTGCTCGACTGGGAGATGGCCGCCTTCGCCCCGCGCGAGGTGGACCTCGGCTGGACCGTTTACCTGCACCGCTTCTTCCAGGACCTGACCGTCGGCTTCGGACAGGCCGGGCTCCCCGACTTCCTGCGCCGCGAGGACATCGAGACGCGGTACGCGGAACTCACCCGCCACGCCCCGCGCGACATGGAGTTCCACACCCTCTACGCGGCCCTGCGGCACGCGATCGTGATGCTCCGGATCGCCTACCGCCAGGCCCACTTCGGCGAGGTCGCCGTGCCCGCCGACCCGGACGGGCTGATCCTGCACCACGCGAGCCTGGCGGCCATGGTGGAGGGCACCTACTGGTGACGCCGCGGCCCGCAGGGTCCGTACGGGCCGCGGCGCAGGAGCCGTCGGTGCGTACGGGCCCTCAGGCGGCCTGTACGTGCTGCCGCATCTGGGGCAGCTGCATCCGGACCGGGCGCGAGCCCGGCCCGCCCACGTGCGAGAACGGCTGGGTACGCCAGTCCAGCCCCTGGGGGAGCGTCAGCAGGACGACGTCCAGCTCCCCGGCGTCCTCGGCGCCCTCGGCGGGCTCGGTCTCGACGGCCGGCCGGCCGGTGCCGCGGCAGACGGTGAGCCCGAACGGGTTCCACGGGGACAGGCAGAGCCCGTGCTCCGGCAGGAACTCCTCGTCCGCGACGAGGGCGATCGACTGTCCGCAGTCCGGGCAGGTCGCGTGGTGGACCTCGAACGAATCGTAGGTCTCGGACTCGTCGTCGGCGAGGACGTCGCTATCGAGGGGCTCCGGTTCGGTGCGCCCGGAACGCTTGGTGTTCGGCATGGATGTACTCCCCCTTGGGTGGGCCGGGCAGACGGTTCGGGCCTCGGCCACAGCAAGCACTTCCCGCCACGCGGCACGAGTAACCACAACACTCCGGCGTACGCGTTCATACCCTTGTGGCATTGGTCACATGCCTGCCGCAGGTGCCACTTCCGGGGCCGTCGCCACTGTGCCGGGAGCGCCCCGGGGCAATAGGTTGGGCGGCTATGAGCGCAATGGAGGAATTGGACCGGCAGATCGTGGATCTGCTCGTCAGAGACGGGCGGATGAGCTACACGGACCTGGGCAAGGCCACCGGCCTGTCCACGTCGGCGGTCCACCAACGAGTACGCCGCCTGGAGCAGCGTGGGGTGATCCGCGGGTACGCCGCGGTCGTCGACCCCGAGGCCGTCGGGCTCCCCCTGACGGCGTTCATTTCGGTCAAGCCCTTCGACCCCAGTGCCCCGGACGACATCGCCGAGCGCCTGGCCGGAGTGCCCGAGATCGAGGCCTGCCACAGCGTGGCCGGCGACGAGAACTACATCCTCAAGGTCCGGGTGGCGACCCCCCTGGAGCTGGAGGACCTGCTGGGCCGCCTGCGCGCCCTGGCCGGGGTGTCGACCCGTACCACCGTGGTCCTGTCCACCCCCTACGAATCGCGGCCACCCCGCGTCTGAGCCCCACCCGCCCCCGCACCGGCCGGCCCGCGCCGGCCCCGGAGGCCTCACCCGGCCGAACAGCATCACCGCCCCCCCGGTGGCGACCGGCGCCCCACGAAGGCGCGAGACTGTTCCGCATGACCGAGCGCACCACCACCCCCGCGGGCACCCCCGCAGCCGGAACCGACCGCACCGTCCTGCTCCGCAGAGGAGAGGTGCACAGCCCCGCCGACCCGTTCGCCACCGCGATGGTCGTCGAGCGCGGGGAGATCGCCTGGGTGGGTTCCGAGGGCGCCGCCGACGCCTTCGCCGACGGCGTGGACGAGGTCGTCGACCTCGACGGCGCGCTGGTCACCCCGGCGTTCACCGACGCCCACGTGCACACCACCGCCACCGGCCTCGCCCTGACCGGGCTGGACCTGTCCGGCGCACCCACCCTGGGCCGGGCCCTGGAACTCGTACGCGAACACGCCGACCGGCGGCCCGGCGACCGGGTCCTGCTCGGCCACGGATGGGACGCGGCGCGCTGGCCCGAACGGCGCGCGCCGCGCCGCGACGAGCTCGACGCCGCCACCGGCGGCCGCCCCCTCTACCTCACCCGGGTCGACGTGCACTCCGCGGTCGTCACCACGGCCCTGCTCGACCTCGTCCCCGGCGTGCGCGACCGCACCGGCTTCCTGGACGGCGAGCCGCTGACCGGCGACGCCCACCACGCCGTGCGCGCCGCCGCCTACGCGGCCCTCACCCCCGCCCAGCGCACCGAGGCCCAGCGCGCCGCCCGCCACCAGGCGGCCTCCCTCGGCATCGGCACCCTCCACGAGTGCGGCGGACCCGAGATCTCCTCGCCCGAGGACTTCACGGGCCTGCTGGAGCTGGCCGCCGCCGAGCCCGGACCCCGGGTGTTCGGCTACTGGGCCGAGCAGGACGTCCACAAGGCCCGCGAGCTGGGTGCCGTCGGCGCGGCCGGCGACCTCTTCGTCGACGGCTCCCTCGGCTCCCACACCGCCTGCCTGCACGCCTCGTACCAGGACGCCCCGCACACCGGGGTGGCCCACCTGACGACGGCCGACGTGGCCGCCCACGTGGTCGCCTGCACCGAGGCCGGGCTCCAGGCCGGTTTCCACGCCATCGGCGACGCCGCCGTCTCCTCCGTGGTGGACGGCTTCCGGGCCGCCGCCGAGAAGCTCGGCACCGGCCGGATCCGGGCCGCCCGGCACCGCGTCGAGCACGCCGAGATGGTCACGCCCGGGACCATCGCCGCCTTCGCCGAGCTGGGCCTCACCGCCTCCGTGCAGCCCGCCTTCGACGCCGCCTGGGGCGGCGAGGACGGCATGTACGCCGACCGGCTGGGCGCCGAGCGGGCCCGTACGCTCAACCCCTTCGCCGCGATGCTGCGCGCCGGCGTGGCCCTGGCCTTCGGCTCCGACGCCCCGGTCACGCCGCTCGACCCGTGGGGCACCGTGCGCGCCGCCGCGTTCCACCGCACGCCCGAACACCGGGTCTCCGTACGGGCGGCCTTCACCGCGCACACGCGGGGCGGCTGGCGGGCCGTCGGCCGGGACGACGCGGGCGTCCTGGTGCCCGGCGCCCCCGCCGACTACGCCGTCTGGCGGACCGGGGACCTGGTGGTCCAGGCGCCGGACGACCGCGTCGCCCGCTGGTCCACGGACCCCCGCTCCGGCACCCCCGGCCTGCCCGACCTGACCCCCGGGCAGCCGCTGCCCGAATGCCTGTCCACGGTGGTCGGCGGACGCACGGTGTACGTACGCCCGCAGGGGTGAGCAGCCGTGTTGACAGGCGGCGGCGGTCCCCGGGTACCTTCTGCGGCGTCCACCACAGGACGTCCGACTCGGCAGGACCCGTACGACCGCGCGCCCGCGCCTCGGGGGCGAGGGAAAGGTTTCACCGAGTGGGGGTCCCCCCTGCTGCCGAGGGCCCGGGGGACGGTGCGAACCGGGTGGGGCCCGGCTCCAGTAGACAACGGCCCCGGCCGCCCGCAGCCGGCGGGCGTCGGGCCGGCCCGAAGGACTCCGGGCCCCGATCCGCGGAACCGGCGGCCCGCCTCGCTAAGGTGGGGACCCTGTGAACGGACGCGTTAAGGGGTATCAGTGAGCGACGGCGGTGTGGGGATCCCCGCGGACGGAGTCCGGGGGAGGAAGTACGGTCCCCTCGGCACGGCACTGGTGATCATTCCGACCTACAACGAGGCGGAGAACATCGGGCCGATCGTCTCCCGGGTCCGCGCGGCCGTACCGGAGGCGCACGTCCTGGTCGCCGACGACAACAGCCCCGACGGCACCGGCAAGATCGCCGACGAGCTGGCGGCCGAGGACGACCACGTCCAGGTGCTGCACCGCAAGGGCAAGGAGGGCCTCGGCGCCGCCTACCTCGCGGGCTTCCGCTGGGGCATCGAGCACGGTTACGGCGTGCTGATCGAGATGGACGCCGACGGCTCCCACCAGCCCGAGGAACTGCCCCGGCTGCTCACCGCGCTCAAGGGCGCCGACCTGGTGCTGGGCTCGCGCTGGGTGCCCGGCGGCCGCGTCGTGAACTGGCCCGCGCACCGCAAGCTGCTCTCCCGCGGCGGCAGCACGTACTCCCGGCTGATGCTGGACGTGCCGATCCGGGACGTGACCGGCGGCTACCGCGCCTTCCGCAAGGAGACCCTGGAGGGGCTGGGCCTGGACCGGGTCGCCTCCCAGGGCTACTGCTTCCAGGTCGACCTGGCCCGGCGGGCCGTCGAGGCGGGCTTCCACGTGGTGGAGGTGCCGATCACCTTCGTCGAGCGCGAGTTCGGCGACAGCAAGATGAGCCGCGACATCGTGGTGGAGGCCCTGTGGCGGGTCACCGCCTGGGGACTGGCCACGCGGGCGGGGAAGATCCTGGGGCGGCGGGGCTGAGCTCCGGCGGGGCTGATGCCCCGCGGGGCCGGTGCCCCCGCGGGGCCGGTGGCCGGCCTCCTCGGCCGTCGGGCCGAACCGACCGCTTTATGCCGCTCCGGCAGGGTGGCGGGCACACTGGGAGCATGATGACCGGCGTTCCCACCTCGACGGCCCCCAAGCGCTCCCGAGCACGTTCCCTGCTGCCCCTCGCCGTGGCGGCCTGGGTGGTGCTGGAGATCTGGCTGCTGACCCTGGTCGCAAACGCGGCCGGTGGCCTGACCGTCTTCGCCCTGCTGGCCGGCGGCTTCGTGCTCGGAGCCGTGGTCATCAAGCGGGCGGGCCGGCGGGCCTTCCGGAACCTGACGGACGGCATGCGGCAGGCCCAGGCGCAGATGCAGGCGGGGGAGAGGCCCACGGCCCCGCCGCCGGCCAGGGGCAGCGGCAACGCCATGACGATGCTGGGCGGCCTGCTGCTGATGGTGCCGGGCCTGCTGTCCGACGTGGCGGGGCTGCTGTGCCTGGTCCCGGGCGTTCGTGAGCGGATCGCGAGGATGCTGGGACGGACCTTCGAGCGCCGGATCGCCGCGGCGGGCTCCGGGAGCCTGGGCGGCGCCTTCCGGCAGGCCCGCATCCACTACCCGGACGGCAAGGTCGTCCAGGGCGAGGTCATCCGCGACGAGGACCGGCCGTACGACCGTCCGCGTCCGCCGCTGACCCCGTAGGGGCGACGCGCACAACGAGCCGAGGGCCGTGCCACCAGGTGGCACGGCCCTCGGCTCGTTGTGCGGTGCGTACGCGGATTACGCGGACTTGCGGCTGTCGCGCGGGTGCACGGCGATGTTCATGGCGCCGGATCGAAGGACCGCCAGCCGCTCGGCCAGCACCTCTTCCAGCTCTTCGCGGGTACGCCGCTCCATGAGCATGTCCCAGTGCGTTCGCGCAGGCTTGCCCTTCTTCTCTTCGGGCCCGTCCCCGTCCACCAGGAGTGCCTGGGCGCCACACGCCTTGCACTCCCACTCCGGCGGAATCTCCGCCTCTACCGAGAACGGCATCTCGAATCGATGTCCGTTCTGGCATGCGTACTCCACCGCCTGGCGCGGGGCCAGATCGATGCCACGGTCCGTCTCGTAGCTGGTAACCACGAGCCGCGTGCCGCGGAGAGCTCGCTCACTCATGAATCGTGCCTCCCGGGCTTGTCGCCCACAGGACAGGTGTCGCTGTCGTCGTCATCCGGACAACGTCCGGTCGGCGGTATAGATTCCCGCTCCGGGTCATGCGTCGCCCGTCGTGCCGCCCCTTGTTGTACCCACCAATGCCCGTTTTGTCACATCTGGCAGCAGATGTCACCCAACGTCTTCACTTCTTCAGCACGCAGTAACGGTCCGCCTGGCAGGCCAAAGGCGTACACTACCGGCCTTTGACTTCGACGTCTAAATCCGGTCCGGAACCGGGTTTCCGGCAGCCTCCACGGCGCGCCGTACGGGCACCCGTGCGAGCAGTACGAACCCCAGCGCGAAGAAGGCCACCAGCGAGATGATCGCGTCCCGGTAGCTGCCGGTCAGCTGGTACGTCAGACCGAACACCAGGGGCCCCACCCAGCTCACCCCGCGGTCGCTCATCTCGTACGCGGAGAAGTACTCGGCCTCCTTCCCGCGCGGCACCAGGTGCGAGAACAGCGAGCGCGACAGCGCCTGGCTCCCGCCCAGCACCAGCCCGATCATCGAGGCCAGCACGAAGAACGCCACCGGCGCCCCGGCCGGCAGGAAGTACCCCGCCGCCAGCGTCAGCGTCCAGGCCGCCAGCGAGCCCAGGATCGTCCGCTTGGCCCCGTACGAGCGCGCCAGGCGCCCCATGCCCAGGGCGCCCACGACCGCGAGCACCTGCACCAGCAGGACCGCCACGATCAGCGTGGACTGCTCCAGCTTCAGCTCCTCGGACCCGTACACCGACGCCTGCGAGATCACGGTCTGCACGCCGTCGTTGTAGATGAGGTACGCCAGCAGGAAGGACAGCGTCAGCGGGTGCTTGCGCATGTCCTTGAGCGTGGCCACCAGCTGCTTCCAGCCGGTGCCGGCCGCCGGGCCCTCGCCCTCGGCCCGCACCACCGCCCGGTCCCGCAGCCGCTTCAGCGGGATCAGCGCGAAGGCGCCCCACCACAGGCCGGCCGAGGCCAGGCAGATCCGCACCGCGGCGCCCTCGGAGAGCCCGAAGGACTCGTGGCCCTGGAACAGGACGAGGTTGAGGACGAGCACCAGCGCGCCCGAGGTGTAGCCGAAGGCCCAGCCCCGCGAGGAGACCGTGTCCCGCTCGTCCGGCTCGGCGATCTGCGGCAGGTAGGCGTTGTAGAGCACCATCGAGACCGCGAGCGAGGCGTTCGCGACGATCAGCAGGAAGCCGCCGAGCAGGTAGCGCTCGCCGCTCAGGAAGAACATCCCGGCCGTGGCCGCCGCACCCGTGTACGCCGCCACCGCCAGCAGCGGCTTCTTCCGGCCCCGCCGGTCCGCGGCGGCGCCCACCAGCGGCATCACCAGCACCGCCACGATCACCGACAGGGAGACGCAGTACGCGAAGAACGACCCGGCGCGCACCGGGACGCCCAGCGGGTGCACGTACCCCTCGGCGTCGGCGGCCGCCCGGGCCACCGCGGTGAGGTACGGGCCCAGGAACACCGTCAGCACGCTGGTCGAGTAGACCGAGCACGCGAAGTCGTAGAAGTACCAGCCGTGCTGCTCGCGCCGCCGCTCGGCCGCCGTGCCCGCGGCCTCGCCGCCGGCCGCGACCGCCTCCGGCGGGCCGTCCGCCCCGTCCGTGGTCTCCGCAGTCACCCGTGCCCCCTCGCTGTCCCCGTCAGGCACGGGAGGAGGTGACCCGGCACGGGGGAGCGGGCGCTCAGGCCCAGGCCCCGCGCTGGTCCAGCACCGTGCGCAAGATGTCGATCCGGTCGGTCATGATGCCATCCACACCCAGGTCGAGCAGAGCCTCCATACGTTGCGGTTCGTTCACGGTCCAGACGTGGACCTGCAGGCCCCGCGCGTGCGCCGTCTCGACGAACCGCCGGTCGACCACGCGGATGCCGGCCTGGGTCTCCGGCACCTGCGCGGCCACCGCGCCGGCCCGCAGGGCGGCCGGGATCGCGTACGAGCGCAGCCGCAGCCCGAGGACGCCGCTCACGCCGTACGAGGTCGCGAGCCGGGGTCCCGCCAGGCGCTGCGCCCGCGCCACCCGGCGCTCGGAGAACGAACCGACGCACACCCGGTCCCACAGGCCCCTGCGCGCGATCAGGTTGATCAGCGGGTGCAGGGCCGACTCGGCCTTGATGTCGATGTTCCAGCGGGCCTCGGGAAAGGCGTCCACCAGCTCCTCGAAGAGCGGCAGCGGCTCCTCGCCCGCGACCCGCGCCTCGCTCACCTCCCGCCAGGGCAGGTCGGCGATCCGGCCGGCCCGGTCGGTGACCCGGTCCAGCGTCGCGTCGTGGAAGGCGACCAGCTTGCCGTCCAGGGTGGCGTGGACATCCGTCTCGAAGTACCGGTAGCCGGCCTCGGAGGCGCGCCGGAAGGCGGCCACCGTGTTCTCGAGCCCGTCCGCCGCCCCGCCGCGGTGGGCGAAGGGGATCGGGGCGGGGTGGTCCAGATACGGGTGGGGGGTGCGTACGTGCGTCACGGCCGCAGTATGCATCCCCGCACGCCACGCGGAACGGCCGGGAGGTGAACAGAGACCAGGCACACACCCCCCTGGTGGTGGGCACAGGCCACATGACACCCTGGGAGCCGGGAAACGCGATCCAATAGCGCCCCTCGGAACGGCCTCGATGGCCAATCGGACGAAGGTGGACCGGACAGCATGGCTCAGTGGACCTCGGCGGTGGGCGCCGCGCAGCTCGCCCGGCTCATCGGCTCCCAGCAGCCGCGCCCGGCCTCGGCCGGTGCCCGCAAGCCCCCCGCGTACCGCTCCCTGGCCGACGGGATCCGGGTGCTGGTCCTGGAGGGCCGGGTCCCGGTCGCCGCCCGGCTGCCCGCCGAGCGTGAACTGGCCGTCGCCCTCAACGTCAGCCGCACCACCGTCGCCGCCGCCTACGAGGCCCTGCGCGCCGAGGGCTTCCTGGAGTCCCGGCGCGGCGCCGGCAGCTGGACCGCGGTCCCCGCGGGCAACCCGCTGCCCGCGCGCGGCCTGGAGCCGCTGCCCCCGGAGTCCCTCGGCTCCCTCATCGACCTCGGCTGCGCCGCCCTGCCCGCCCCCGAGCCCTGGCTGACCCGGGCCGTCCAGGGAGCGCTGGAGGAGCTGCCGCCGTACGCCCACACCCACGGCGACTACCCGGCCGGGCTCCCCGCGCTGCGCCGGATGCTCGCCGACCGGTACACGGCCAAGGGCATCCCGACCATGCCCGAGCAGATCATGGTGACCACGGGCGCGATGGGCGCCATGGACGCCATCTGCCACCTCTTCGCCGGCCGCGGCGAGCGCATCGCCGTCGAGTCGCCCTCCTACGCCAACATCCTCCAGCTCATGCGCGCCGCCGGCGCCCGCCTCGTGCCGGTGGCCATGGCGGACGGCCTGGCCGGCTGGGACCTGCCGGTCTGGCGCCAGGTCTTCCGCGACGCCGCCCCGCGCCTGGCGTACGTCGTCGCCGACTTCCACAACCCCACCGGCGCCCTGGCGGACGAGGAGCAGCGCCGGGCGCTCGTCGAGTCCGCCCGCTCGGCGGGCACCGTGCTGGTCGTCGACGAGACCATGATCGAGCTCCACCTGGAGGCGGACCTGGAGATGCCGCGCCCGGTCTGCTCCTTCGACCCGGCCGGCTCCACCGTGATCACCGTGGGCTCGGCGAGCAAGGCCTTCTGGGCCGGCATGCGGATCGGCTGGGTCCGCGCGGCACCGGACGTGATCCGCAGCCTGGTCGCCGCCCGCGCCTACGCCGACCTCGGCACCCCGGTGCTGGAGCAATTGGCCGTCAACTGGCTGATGCGCACCGGCGGCTGGCAGGAGGCGGTTGCCCTGCGCCGCAGCCAGGCCCGGGAGAACCGCGACGCGCTGGTCGCGGCGGTGCGCCGGGAGCTGCCGGACTGGGAGTTCGAGGTGCCCCAGGGCGGCCTGACCCTGTGGGCCCGGGCCGGCGGGCTGTCCGGCTCGCGCCTGGCCGAGGTGGGGGAGCGGGTCGGCGTGCGGGTCCCCTCGGGCCCGCGCTTCGGCGTGGACGGCGCCTTCGAGGGCTACGTACGGCTGCCCTTCACCGTCGGCGGCCCGGTCGCCGAGGAGGCGGCCGCCCGCCTGGCGGGCGCCGCCCGCCTGCTGGACACCGCGGGCCCCGGCACCGCGGAGAACCTGCGCACCTTCGTGGCCTGACACGCCGCGGCCGGCACCCCGGGTCGTGGGGGGGCGGGGGGGGGGGGGGCGGGCGCGCCCGCGGTTGAACAGGGGGGGGGCCGGCCGTCGGGAACGGCGCGGGCGGGAGGCCCGGGGCGCAGCGCCAAG
>NZ_JBIVYX010000007.1:417847-465520 GCF_044759225.1 Streptomyces sp. NPDC101132 | reverse complement strand
GGGACCGCCCGGACGTACGGGCCGGGACCGCCCGGACGTACGGGCCGGGACCGCCCGGACGTACGGGCCGGGACCGCCCGGACGTACGGGCCGGGACCGCCCGGACGTACGGGCCGGGACCGCCCGGACGTACGGGCCGGGGCCGCCCGGTCGCACCGGAGGCGCGTCCACTACGGTGAGGGGCCCATACGCCGTCGGAGGGGACGAGGATCGTGCGCAGCTGGCGCGGCACCATGGACGACGCCGGGCTCGCCGGCCCGGCGGTGCGGGCCGACTACACCGCCGCCGCGCGCCGGGTGGTGCGGCGCGAGCAGGCTCCGTACCTGGCCCTGCGGCTGCTCGCGGACCCCGCGCTGGTGCCGTACCTGACGGCCGGGCTGGCCTTCATGAACCTGGTCGACGACACCGCCGAGAGCGGCTCCGCCGCGGCCCTGGAGGACCTCACCGCGCGCACCCGCGAGGCGCTCGGCTCGGGGCGCTCGGCGGACCCGGTGCTGCGGGCCTACGCGCACGCGGTGGCCGAGCGGGGCCTGCCGGCGGAGTGGGTGGAACGTTTCCTCGCGGGGGCCGCCACCGCCGAGGCGGGGTTCACCGGCTTCGCCACCGAGGCGGACTTCCAGGCGTACCTCGACGACTACGGCTTCCCGGGCATCGTCGTGTTCACGGGCGTGCAGTACCGCGGCGGGCCGGACGCCGAACAGGCCGCCGCCTGGCGCCGGTTCGTGGACGCCGCCCAGCGGGTCGACTTCCTGGCCGACCTGGCCGGCGACCTGGCGGAGGGCCGGCTCTGCCTGCCGGCCGACCGGGTCGCGGCGCACGGCCTGGACCGGGCCGCCCTGGCCGGGGGCGCGGACGGTCCCGCCGTACGGGCCCTGCTGGCGGACGAGTGCGCGCGGGCCAGGACCGCGCTGGCCGCCTCGGCGGACGTGGTGGACCTGGCGGTCCCCGGGCTGCGCCGGGTGGGGCGGGCGATGCGGGAACTGATGGCCCACCAGCTCACGGCCGTGGAGCGGGCGGGCCCGGGCGCGCTGCGCCGCGACGTCGGGTACGGGGTGGTGGCCCCGCTGCGCATCCTGCTGCGGGCCCGGCGTACGTCCTGAGACACCGCGGTCAGGGGGAGAGCGCGACGCCCAGCGCGTCCGCGGCCAGGAACCTCGGGGCGGCCTCCTCGTAGAAGAAGTCCACCTCGCGGATGGTGAACCCGGCGGCGGTCAGGAGCGGCACGGTCCGGCGGGTGAGGTGGCAACCGCCCAGCAGCCGCTTGTTGAGCGGTTCGAGGCGGCGCTGCCAGCGGCGCACGTCCTCGTCGGGGGCCAGCCCGTGCTCGACGAAGTGGAGGCTCGCGCCGGGCCGCAGCACCCGGCGCAGCTCGGCCAGCGCGGCCCCGGGGTCCGGGACGGTGCACAGGGTCCAGGTGGACAGGGCGGCGTCGAAGCGGTCGTCCTCGTACGGCAGGTACTGCGCGTCCCGGCCCCCGCGGCGGACCGGCACGGACGAGGCCCTGATCCGGTCGGCGGCCAGCCGCCAGCCGGTGTCGGAGGGCTCGACGGCGTCGACCGAGGTGACCTCGGGCGGGTAGAAGGGCACGTTGTGGCCCGAGCCGAAGCCGATCTCCACGACCTCGCCGGCCAGGCCCGCGCAGACCCGGCGGCGCAGCGGCGGTGCGGTCTTCGCGCCGCAGGCGGCGTCGATGATCCGCGGCACCACGTGGTCGCCGTACCAGCCCATCGCGGCCTCCCGGTCCCCCCGGCCTCCGTCTCCTCCCAGCATGGCACCGGGGGATGGGGCACGCGCGGGGGCCGGGGGCGTCGTCCCGGCCGCCCCCGGCCCCGTCGTACGGACGCTCCCGCCCCGGTCAGTGACCGGCGTCCTCCGGGAGGCTGACCAGCCAGCGCGAGTCCTGGCGCGGGCGGAGGTAGAGCGCCCAGTAGAGGGTGGCCGCCGCGGTGATGCCGCCCGTCCAGAGCAGGTACTCGGTGTCCTGCTGGACGAGGACGTAGCCGAGGACGGCGATGAGCACCACGGGCACGGCGGGCCAGAGCGGCATCCGCCAGGCGCGGGTCCCGCCGTGCGCGCCCCGGCGGCTGAACAGGGCGGCGACCGCGACGAGGAGGTACATGCCGGTGACGGAGACGCCGGTGACGCCGTAGAGGGTGTCGAGGTTGACGAAGCAGAGGGCCGCGCCCGGGACGCCGACGACGAGGGTGGCGACCCAGGGGGAGCCGAACCGGCCGAGGCGGGAGAGGGCGTTGTTGACCGGGTCCGGCCAGGCCTTGTCGCGGGCGGAGGCGAAGAGCACGCGGGAGTTCTGGATGACCATCACGATGCCCGCGTTGACGATGGCCAGGGCCACGCACAGGCTGACGAAGGTGCCGACGGCCGAGTTGGACCAGGCGGTGACCATGCCGCTGATGTCGCCGCTGGTCAGGGTCTCCAGGTCGGGGGCGCCGACGGTGATCGCGACGACCGGAACCAGGATCACCGCGGTGGAGATGGCGAGGGTGGCGAGCACGGTGCGGGCCACGTTGCGGCGCGGGTTCTCCAGCTCCTCGGAGAGGTAGACGGCGGTGGAGAAGCCCTGGGTGATGAAGAGGGCGATGGCCAGACCGGAGATCACCAGGCCCGCGGTGACGGCGGAGTGGCCGCCGCCCTCGGTGGCCACCTGGCCGTGGGCGAGGGCGCCCATGCCGCGCTCGGAGTGCGCGAAGCCGAGTACGGCGACCACGGCGGCGGCCACCACCTCCAGCACCAGGAAGACGCCGGTGATCCAGGCGTTGGCGCGCAGGTCCAGGAGGCCCGCGAGGGTGGCGAGCAGCATGACGCCGGCGCCGGCGAGCGGGGCGGGGACGTGCACGACCGGGGCGAGGTAGTCGGCGGTGCCCATGGCGATCACGGGCGGCACGATCATCACCACGAGCAGGGAGAGCACGAAGACCAGCCAGCCGGCGAGGCGGCCGGCCAGGGTCGACACCATGGCGTACTCGCCGCCCGCGCTGGGGATGAGGGTGCCCAGCTCGGAGTAGCAGAACGCCACGCCGATACAGAGCAGTGAGCCGATGGCGATCGTGAGGGCCGTGAAGGTGCCCAGGCCGGAGAACAGGTCCGGGACGACGACGAAGAGGGTCGAGGCCGGCGTCACGCACGAGAGCGTGAGGAGCGTGCCGCCCACGACGCCGATGGAACGCTTGAGTTTCTGCGGGGTGGGGCCGGTGGCGGGGGCCAGCGCGTGCGGGGCGCTGAGGGTGTCGGTCATCAGGCGGTTCCGATCGGCTTGCGGTGTCTCTGGGGCGGGAGCGGTATCGCCTCCGGGGCGGCTGGGTGAGGGGGGTGCCGGTGCTCCCGGGGAGGATTGGAAGCCTCCGGATGGGCACCGGTCAATGCCCGGACGGATGCGGATTCCGTCGTGCGGGGCGGGTTCAGGAGCATGGATCCGCGTTAAGAGCGCGTCAAGGCAACGAAAACGCCGGGTGCGGGAAGCGCAGGTCGGCCGGCAGGAATTTCCCCGCCCTTTACCGGCGGTAGGCCCCCTGGCTCCGGGGCCGGCCGGGCGGAGATCGGCGGGGCGGCGGCGTGCCGCGGCGGGCGCGGGGACGGTACGCGGCGTAGTGGGCGGTATGACCCTTCACCGGCGGCGGCTGCTGGCCGCGTCCCTGTTCGCCTCCTTCGCCGCTCCGGGCCGGGCGCAGGCCGCCGGGCACCCGGACCCAGGCGGGCACCCGGACCCCGGCCGGGCGGCCCGCGCGTCCGGCGGCGGGCGCGCCGTCCGCCCGGGCACCGCGCGCCGGGACGCCGACCTCGCCGCGCTGGCCCGGGGGCTCGACGGGCGGCTGGTGCTGCCCGGCGACCCGGACTACCCGGCGGCGAAGCGCCTGTACCAGCCCCGGCACGACGGGACCGCCCCGGCCGCCGTCGCGTACCCGGCGCACGAGGCGGACGTCGCGGCGTGCCTGGAGTTCGTACGCAGCCGGGGCCTGCCCGTCGTGCCCCGCAGCGGCGGGCACAGCTACCCGGGCTGGTCGACCGGTCCCGGGCTGGTGGTCGACGTGGGGGCGCTGGCCCGGGTCACGCCGGGGGCCGGCACCGCCCGGGTGGGTGCCGGGGCCCGGCTGGCCGACGTGCACGCGGGCCTGGGGGCGGTCGGGGCGGCGATCCCGACCGGGCTGTGCCCGTCCGTCGGGATCGCCGGTCTGACGCTCGGCGGCGGGCTGGGCGTCTCCAGCCGCGCCTACGGGGCGACCTGCGACCGGCTCACCGGGGCCCGGATCGTCACCCCGGACGGGGCGGTGCGGGACGTGGACGCCGGTCACGAGCCGGACCTGTTCTGGGCCCTGCGCGGCGGGGGCGGCGGGAACTTCGGGGTGGTCACCGAGTTCCGCTTCCGCACCCATGCCGTGGCCGAGTGTGCCTTCGCGGAGCTGAACTGGGCGTGGCGGGACGCGAAGGCGCTGGTCCTGGGCTGGCGCCGGTGGCTGGCCGAGCTGCCGGACCCGTACTGGAGCCAGCTGGAGCTGTACGGTGCCGGGCCGGACGGGAGCCGGCCGGGGCCGGCCGTGCGGGTGGTGTGCCTGGACGGCGCGGGCGGGACGGAGCGCCTGCTCGACCGGCTGGAGGCGCTCGCCGGGTCGCCGCCGCGGGACCGGCACCTCGTGGTGCGGGGGTACGAGGAGACGATGCGGGTCATGGCGGGGTGCGGCGAACGCACGGTGCCGCAGTGCCACCTCCCCGGCGCCCTGCCGGGGCAGGACCCGCGCGGCAGCCTGGAACGCGAGACGTACGCGGCGCGCTCTGACTTCTGGCGCGCGGGCGGGCTGTCGGAGGCCGCGGTGGACGTGCTGCTCGACGCGGTGGCCGGGTACCCGGCGGCGGTTCCGCCGGGCGGGCGGGGCGTCGTCCAGCTGGACGGGGTGTGCGGCGGGGCCCTGAACCGGGTGGCCGTCGGCGACACCGCCTTCGTGCACCGCGGGGAGGAGCTCCTGGCCCAGTACCTGGCCCTGTGGCCGGGCACGGCCACGCCCGCGGAGGTGGCCCGGCACGAGGGCTGGCTGCGGGAGCTGTGGTCGCGGCTGAGGCCCTGGGCGAGCGGGCGGGCGTACCAGAACTACGCCGACCCGTGGCTGCCGGACTGGCGCGGGGCCTACTACGGGCCGGCGCTGCCCCGCCTGGAGGAGGTGCGCCGGCGCTACGACCCGGAGCGGCTGTTCCGGTTCCCGCACGCGGTCTGACGTTGTCGGGGGGATGGGCCATCCTGAGGGGATGAAGATGCCGCGTGTCCAGTGTCCGGCCTGCGGGCGCAACGTCGCCGCGATGCCGGTCGGCGTCGGGCAGTGGAAGGCCGCCCGCCACGACCACCCCGGGATGCAGCGCGACGCCACGGGCGCGCTGGTGAGCTGTAGCGCCTCGCTGCGGCCGGTGGAACCGGACCGGCTGCTGCACCAGTTGCCGCTGCCGGGCTCCGACGCCGCGGGCGAGCCGGACCCGGAGCCGCTCCCCGGGCTCTGAGCGGGGCCCGGCCCCGGGAGCGGCCGCGCGGTCCGTGGTTCTGCGGGCCGGGTCTACGCGGGCCCGGGGGTGAAGGTGACCGGGAGCCGGTCGAGGCGGTGCACGATGAAGTTCTGCTTCCAGGTGAGCGATTCCGCCGGTTCGGCGAGGCGGAGGCCGGGCAGCCGCCGCAGCACCTCGCGGAGCGCGATCTCGCCCTCCAGCCGGGCCAGCGGGGCGCCGAGGCAGAAGTGGATGCCGTGGCTGAAGCTCAGGTGGCCGTTGGTCCGGCGGGTGATGTCCAGCCGGCCGGGCTCGGTGAACTTGGCCGGGTCGTGGTTGGCGGCCGCGATGGAGACCGCGACGTGGTCGCCGGGCCGGATCTGGGCCCCGCCGATGGTGAGCGGTTCGGTCGCGAAGCGGTAGGTGACGGTGGAGACCGGGCTGTCGAAGCGCATCAGCTCCTCGACGGCGCCGGGCAGCAGGCCCTCGTCCGCCCGGAGCCGTTCCAGGGCGTCGGGGTGGCGCAGCAGGGCGAGGACGCCGTTGGCGATGAGGTTCACGGAGGTCTCGAAGCCGCCGACCAGCAGGATGAAGACGTTGGAGCGCATCTCCAGGTCGGAGAGCGTGTCGCCGTGCCGCTGGGCCTCCAGCATGCCGGAGATCATGTCGTCGCCGGGCTCGGTGCGGCGGCGGGCGATCAGCTCGCTGAGGTAGGTGTTGAACCACTGCCCGGCGGCGGCGAGTTCGCCGGGCCCCGAGGAGGCGTTCATGCCGGTGATGACCTCGGCGTAGCGGCCGAACTCGTCCCGGTCTCCGAACGGGACGCCGAGCATCTCGCAGATCACCGCGATCGGCAGCGGGAGCGCCAGGGCCTCCACGAGGTCGGCCCGGCCGGCGGGCAGGACGGCGTCGAGCAGCCCGTCGGTGATCTCCTGGACGCGGGGGCGCAGCAGTTCGACCCGGCGCGGGGTGAAGGCCTTGGCGACCACCTTGCGCATCCGGGTGTGGTCCGGCGGGTCGCTCAGCATCATGTGCTTGGTGAGCACGAACTCGTCGCTGTACATGCCGAGGTACTGCCGGAGTTCGGGCGCGGCGGCGTGCGCGCCGCGGACGAGGCGGGGGTCGGAGAGCGCCTCCCGCACCTCCCGGTGGCCGGTCACCAGCCAGGCGGGCATGCCGTCCGGCAGGGCGACGCGGTGGACCGGGCCGCGCCCGCCGAGCGTGCCGAAGAGGGCCTCCGGGTCACCGAAGAGCTCTGTGGTCAGGGCGACTTGTCCATCGAGGTCGATCACGTGGTTCCTCATCCGGTCGGCGCGACATCACGCCCCGGGCCACGGCGGAGGGGGTGCCGGCGCCGCGGCCGGGGGCCACTTCCGGCCAGCTTCGGCAGCCCGGGGCCCGCGCTCAACGCCCCCGGCCGCCGTACGTCAGGTACACGCGGACCTGACGCGGGCGCGCGGCCGGGCACTCCCCCTGCGATCGCACCCGCGAACGCGGCCGGGACCGGCGGCCGTGGCCGCCGGTCCCGGTGTCGCACACCCGAGGGGGATCAGTAGGCGCCGAAGACGTTGTCGATGGAGCCGTAGCGCGCGGCGGCGTAGTTGCACGCGGCGGTGATGTTCGCGACCGGGTCGTACGAGTCGGTCGAGGTGCCGGGCACGTGGTAGGCGCGGAACGTCGGGTCGATCACCTGGAGCAGGCCCTTGGAGGGAATGCCCGCGGCGGCGTTGGAGTCCCAGTTGTTGATGGCGAGCGGGTTGCCCGAGGACTCCCGCATGACGTTGCGGTAGATGCCGTTGTAGCTGCCGGGAATCCCGTGCTTGACCATGATGTCCAGGGATTCGCGGATCCACCCGTCGAGGTTGTTCGCGTAGCTCTTCGCCTTGGGAGCCGCGGCCTTGAGGGTGGTACGGGCGGAACGGTCGGCCCGCGCGGGCGCGGCCTTCCGGGCCGGCGCGGCCTTCCCGGCGGCCGCCCCGACGGAGAGCTTCAGGCCCGGACGAATGAGTGACGGGTCCTCACCGATGACCGTCTTGTTGTCCTGGTAGAGCTTCTTCCAGCCGCCGGCGAGGGAATGCTTTTCGGCGATCTTCACGAGGGAATCGCCGGCCTTGACCGCGTAGGTCACCGGGGCCTTCGGTGCCGCGGCGGGGGCGGCGCCGACGGCCTGCGGGGCGACGGTCCCGGCCGTGGCGGGGGCCGCGGCACTGGCCGTGGTGGCACCCAGCACGGGCAGCGCCAGGGCGGCACCACCGGTGCCGACGGCGACGAAGCCGCGGGTCAGACGGGTGTTCTTGGGGCGGCGGTGCTTGCCTTTTCCGGGCATGGCGCATTCCTCTCCGTCGCCTGCGAGGTGAGCTGTCGGGTTCGGACTGGAGTTGTCCGGCCACACGTGGTGACTTCACCCCGAGCCGTTCCGCGGAAGATCGCGGAACGGCGGCTTACCTGGTTCCCCCGCTCCTGCCGTACGTGAATTGAATGGGGACGGTGCGGTCCGGGCGGCGGCAGGATTCGGCGTTCCACCCGGAATGAGCGTGACCGTAGGCGAGAGCCGCGGGACGGAACAAGTCCTGAATTCGCTAAAGGAAAGCGAACGGGGGAATTCGGGCCGGAAAATGGCAAGATCGATTTTCCGGCTCACCCCAACTTTCCAGTCGCGGCAACGCTTTCGGGTCCACCCCGGCATGTCACGCGAAAGCCTCGCGTGACACATATCACCGGGGCCCACAAGGAGTGTGAAATACCGGCGCGGCACGGAAAAGCGGGATGCGTCGCAAGCGCTCATTTATGTCCGTTTTAGTCCGTTCTGGTGAGGGTGGCCGGAGGGGCCGCCGCCGCCCGGGTGAGTTCGCCCCCGGCACGGCCCCGGCACCCGTCCGCCGCTCCCCCGCTGTGCTGGTCTCGTGGTCACACCCCCCGCACTGGAGGCAGCGGCCCATGACTGTTGACCCCGGACCCGCAGCGGTCCCCGAAGCGGCCCGCATGCCGGTCCCCGACGAGGTGCGCCAGCCGGTCCGCCTGCTGGTCTTCGGCGCCTCGCTGCGCGCCGGGTCGCTGAACACGCGGCTGGCCGCCCTGGTGGCCCGGCTGGCCGCCGAGGCGGGCGCGGCCGTCGACCTGGCCCGGCTGGCCGACTTCCCGATGCCGGTCTACGACGGCGACGCCGAGGCCGAGACGGGGCTGCCGGAGGGCGCGCTGGCCCTGCGCGAGCGGATCGCCTCCTGCGACGGCTTCGTGATCTCCTCGCCCGAGTACAACGCCTCCGTGCCCGGGGTGCTGAAGAACGCCGTCGACTGGGTGTCCCGGGTCCGGCCGCAGCCCTTCAAGGACAAGCACGCGCTGCTCGTCTCCGCCTCGCCGTCCCTGGTCGGCGGCAACCGCGGCCTGTGGGCCCTGCGCGTCCCCCTGGAGCACCTGGGCTGCCGCGTCTACCCGGACATGTTCAGCCTCGCCAGGGCGCACGAGGGCTTCACCGACGCCGGTGACCTGGCCGACGGCGGCCTCCAGGGCAGGCTGGCCGACGCCGTCGGCGCCTTCCTCCGGCTGGTCGAGGCCGACACCCGGTACGTGTGCCTCCAGCGGCGCTGGTACGAGTTCCTCGGCGACCGCACCGACGCCCCCGTCACCGAACGCTCCGAGGACTGACCGGCGCGTCCCGTCGCCCTCAGGGCACCACGTGGAGGCCGGTCAGCAGCAACGCCGTCACGATCGAGGCGGCGGCCAGCAGCGTCATCGCCATGCGCAGCAGCACCGGCGCGCGCCCGTGCGGCGGTTCGGCGGCGGGTGGCCCGGGGACCTCGGGGTCCGTGCGCAGGGCGGCACACCGACCGCAGTCCTCGCCCTCGTGCGCGGACGGGGAGTCGAGCCAGTAGGCACCCTGGAGCGCGGCGAGCGGCCCGGGCGTCGATGTCGTCTTCACGCCCTCTCAACCGGGCGCGGCCGCACCGGAAACGGCGCACCGGCCCACCGGTATGGAACCGTTGCCTGGACCGTGCCGGCGGCGGCCCTGCGGCCCCCGCGGGGGCGGTGGCGCGCCGGGCCCGGTGGCATTCACGAGGACGGGCCCCGGCGGGGTTGGGGTGATCGTCCAAGCGGGTGGGTTGGTGGTCCGCCCGAAACTCGTCGCGAACGGGGTCGGGCGGCCTGGAGCGGGCATACGTTGGGGGCTGACCTGGGAAGACCGGGCGGAGTCGAGAAGGGCGGCGTGTGATGCGCGAGCTGGTGGAGACGGCGCGGCAGTGGGTGGCCGAGGGCCGGGGGGCGTTCCTGGCACGGCCGGTGGCCGAGCAGGGCTTCGGGCCCCGGGACCCCGCGGGTGCGCTGCTCGTCGATCCGCGCGGAGCGTGTGCGGGGAGCCTGTACCGCGGGGTGTTCGACGAGCAGCTCGTCGCGGAGGCCGCCGCGATCGAGGAGGGCGGCGCCCGGGTCTGCCGGGTGTCGGTGCACGGCTCCGAGGCCACCGGTGCCGGGCTGACCTGCGGCGGCCAGGCGGAGATCCTGGTCCAGCCGCTGGCGTCGGTGCCGGACGAGTGGTGGGAGTCCCTGGCCCTGGGCGAGAGCGCGGCGCTGGTGACCCGGCTGGCCGAGGACGGCACCCGGGTGGCGAGCACCGTCGTGCGGGCGGGCGACGAGGACGGTACGCAGGCCGGTCGGGACGCGCGGGAGCTGCTGGCCCGGCACCGCGCCGGGCACGAGGCCCGGTACGACGACGAGGGCCTCGTACTGATCGAGGTCTTCCCGGCCGACCCGTACCTGGTGATCGGCGGCGGCGGCGAACTCGCGGAGCTGATCGGCCGTCAGGCCGGGCTGCTGGGCTGGGAGTGGACCACCACCGAGAGCGGCCCCGAGGCGGAGAAGCTGCTGACGGACCGGCGCGGCTCCGCCTGCCTCGCGATGCTGAGCCACGACCCGGCCTTCGACGTCCCGACCCTCGCGCACGCGCTGCGGACCGGCATCCCGTACGTGGGTGCGCTCGGCTCCCGCCGTACGCAGGCCCGGCGCCGCGAGGAGCTGCTGGCCGGCGGCACCGGCGAGGCCGAACTCTCGCGCGTCCACGGCCCGATCGGCCTCGACCTGGGCGCCCGCACCCCCGCCGAGACGGCCCTGGCGATCTGCGCGGAGATCCTCAGCACCCTGACGGCGCCGTCGGCGCGGCAGGACACGGCGTAGCCGGCGGCGCGGGCCGGCCGGAGAGAGCCGGCCCGCGGCCGCCGTGCGGGCCGGGCCGGTCAGGTGGCGAACATGTACCTGTTCACCACGGACTCGCTCGTGTTCCAGTAGGTGACGCCCGGCGTCGGGCCGACGTCCACGAAGGTGGGCTCGGGCAGCGGCACGTTCAGCGGCGTGCCGAGTTCGCCGTCCCGATCCACGAAGCCGACCGTCATCTTCCTCTTCAGGTCGACCTGTTCACCGGCGCGGAAGAGCCGCATGCCCGCGTAGGCCTTGCCGCCGGGACGGATCGTGGCCACCGCGTGCCAGTCCGACTCCAGCGGGCCGATCGGGTCCTGGGCGCCGTCGCCGAACCGCACGAAGGGGTAGCGGTACAGCGTGCAGGGCGTCTTCCCGGTGTTCGTGGCGGTGAGCAGCATGTGCCGGCCCGAGTCCTGCCGGTAGAAGGTCGTGGCGATGGAGATGTTCGCGGAGGTGCAGGCGGCCTTGCCGTCCTTTCCCCCGCCGGGCCCGCCGGACGCGCCCGGCTTGGGCGAGCCGGCGGGAGCGGTGGGGCTCCCGGGACCGCCGGACGCGGACGGGCCCGGCCCGCCGGGGTCGGCGGGCGGCGCGGAGGTCCGGCCCCCGGACCCCGCGGGAGCGCTCGGGCTCTGGGTCGCGGGCCGGGTGCCGGGGCGCGCGTCGTCCTTCGCGCCGTCCGTGCAGGCGGTGGTGGAAAGGAGCGCGGCGACGGCCACGGCTCCGAGGGCGAGGTTCCTCCCGCCCCTGCGGGTGCTGTGCATGCTGGTCCCCCGTGCTGGCTTCAGGTGCTCCGCTTCGTGCGGCTGACCAGGTGGTTATGCTCCGCGCCACGCTGCGTACGCCCCTCCGCCCCCGACCGTTACGGAGCGCGCATAGAGCAGCCGGCGTTCCGCTTCCGGGCCGCCGCCCGCCTCCCCGGCCCTCCCGCTCCCGGGCCGCCGGCGGCTGCCCGACGGCGGGTCAGAACACCGACAGCAGGCGCTTGACGGCGGGCGGGACGCGGCCGCCGCGGTCCTCGCGGGCCTCCACGGCGCGGAGCGCGGGGAGGACCAGGCGCGAGCCCGGGTAGCGGAGGGGTTCCGGAGGGAACCACCCGGCCGGCGGGCGGGTGAACGCGGACCGCGACCACTCGTCGTCCGTGCCGAGCACGAAGGAGGCCAGCACCCGGGCCATCAGCCGGGAGGGGCCGACGCCGTCGCCGGAGTACCCGGTGGCGTAGCAGACGCCGGGCACGGACTTCAGCCAGCCGGCGAAGGGCAGCGAGGTCACCGAGTACTCCACGGGCGCGGTCCAGCTCATGTCGACCGGGGCGGCGGCGAGTTCGGGGAAGAGGCGGCCGAGCTGGGCGCGGAGTTCGGCCGGGCGCAGCGCCTCGCCCCAGAGGGTGCCGGGGCCGAGGCCGCCGAAGGCGACGCCGGAGCCGCCCTTGCCGAAGAGGAGCCGGCCGTCCGGGGTGGTGCGGTAGTAGTTCAGCCGGCGCCGGGAGTCGCAGACGGAGGTCTCGCCGTCCCAGCCCAGGGCTTTCAGCTCGGCCGGCACGGGCCGGGTGAGCAGGGTGTCGCTGGCCACGGTCACCATGCGGCGGCCGAGGTCCTCCAGCTGCCCGGCCCACGCGTTGATCGCGAGCACCACCCGGTCCGCGTGCACGCTGCCGTACGGGGTGTGGGCGCGCACGGTACGGCCCTCCGCGGCCCGCAGCGCGGTCAGCGGGGTGCGCTCGTGGATGCGGACGCCCGCGTCGAGGGCGGCCCGGCGCAGGCCCCGGGTCAGCTTGGCGGGCTGGAGGGTGGCGCAGCCGGGGTCGAGTACGGCGCCGTGGTGGGAGGAGGTGCCGACCGCGGCGCGGGCCTCGGCCGCGGTGATCTGCCGCAGCGGCTCGATGCCGGCGCGGTGCAGGTCGTCCAGGGTCTGCTGCCAGGCGCCCCGCTGGCCGGGCGCGGAGGCGGCCCACATCCAGGGACCGCGGCGGTACTCGATGTCGATGGCGTGGGCGTCGGCGAAGTCGAGGATCTCGTCGACGGCGGCGGCGGAGGCCTCGCCGATGCGGCGGGCCTCCTCGGGGCCCCCGATGGCGACGAGGCTGCTGAACCGGGCCCACATGGGCATCAGGTAACCGGCGTTGGCGCCGCTGGCGCCGCCGCCGCACACGTCGGCCTCGATGAGCACGATGTCGGTGCCGGGGGCGCGGCGCAGGATCTCCAGGGCGGTCCAGAGGCCGGTGAAGCCGCCGCCCACCACGCACACGTCGGCGCGCAGCTCCCCGGCCAGCGGCGGGGTGCGGCCGTCCTCGGGCTCGGCGGCGAGGGCGTCGCGCAGCCAGGGGGTGCGGCGGGCGGGGGGCGGGGTGTCGAGGTGGGGCCAGGTCGGGGGCAGGCGCAGTTCGGTCACGGTGCGGGATCTCCAGTGGACGGGGTGTCGGGTGCGGGGCGCCGGGGGCCCGGTGCTGTGCGGTTCCGGCCGGGGCCACCGGCGGCCGGGCGGCCGGCCGTGCGGTGCGGTGCGGGCGGCCGTGCCGCGCGGGCGGGTCGGCCGGCGGGCGGGTCAGTTGCAGCGGGCGGCCTGGAGCAGGTCGATGCGCGAGCTCACTCCGTAGATCTTGAAGAGCTTGCGGAGGTGGTAGTTGACGGTGTGCGGGGACAGCGCGAGGCGGCGGGCGATCTGCTGGTTCGTCAGGCCCTCCGCGACCAGCGCCACCAGCGTGTGCTGCTGCTCGCTCAGCCGGCCGCCGCGGGCCGGGCAGTCGGCCGTGAGCGGGCCCGGCTGCACCGGCACGCCGCCGCGGCGCTGTCCGCGGCGCACGGAGCGCAGCGCGGCCGCCTCCTGTTCCAGGGCGAGCCGTACCGAGGCGGGCACCGATTCGGCGATCAGGCGCCGCAGCAGCGGGCCCTGGAAGACGGCGCGGGTGTCCTCGTTGCGGACCACCCCGGTGGCGCAGACCTCCTCCAGGGTGGGCAGCAGGGCGGACACGGAGGTGCGCATCATCAGGGCGAGTTCCTCGTAGACCACCTCGTCGCCGAGGACCGCCGCGACGCGCAGCAGCTGGCGGCAGGCGACCGAGTACCGCTCCAGGGTGGCGCGTACGCGCGCGGACAGGCGGGCCGGCAGGCCTTCGGCCAGCAGCTCCGCCTCGCCTCCGGCCAGCCGGACGCCGCCCTCCTCCTGGAGGCCGGTGAGGAGTTCGATCAGCAGCCGGGGGTGCCCCGCGGCGTCCCCGATGAGCCGCCGCAGGGCGGGGTCGGGCGGGGCGCCCAGGAGGTCGTGCGCGAGGTCGGCGGTGGCGGCGGGGGCCAGAGGGCCGAGGACCAGCCGTTCGGTGCGCGCGGCCGGGTCGGCGAGCAGTGGTCCGGTGAGCGGCGGGGCCTCGCCCGGCCGGTGGGCGATCAGCCAGACCGCCCGGCCGGCGCCGGAGCGTTCGCGGGCTCCGGCGGCGCGGGTCCGGTGCGGGGAGCGGTCGGGTGCCCCGCGGAGGTCGTCGACGACCACCAGGTGCGGGCCGGCGGGCTGGTCGCAGCGGCCGTAGCCGTCGCCGGTGCGGCCGCCGGTGAGGGTGGCCGAGGCGCGGCTGGTCCGGCCCTCGCGCCCGTGGGGGCGGCGCGGGGCCAGGTAGCCGAGACCTCGGGCGAGGGCGGCGGCCTCGGTCAGGAGCCGGGTCTTGCCGATGCCGGGCATGCCCTCGACGGCCAGGACCGCCCCGCCCTCGCGGCGGCCGTGCTCCAGCACGTCGCGGATCAGGGCGAGTTCGCGTTCCCGGCCGCGCAACGGCACCTCGGCGGCCAGGACGGTGTTCACGCGGCACCGCCGTAGCGCCGTACCACCACCGTGCGGAAACGATCCGCCACGAAGGCGCCGTCGGTGAGGACGGCGTTGCCCGAGGGGTTCATGCCGGTGCCGTGCAGGTCGGAGTAGACGGCCGACTGGGAGATGTACCAGTCCCCCATCAGGTTCATCGAGAGCATCACCCCGGCCTCGGCGCAGGCGGCCTCCATCGCCGCCTCCACCTCGCCGGAGACCGAGTACAGGCCGGCCGAGAGCGCCCCGCACTCCCGCGTGGTCTCCGCGAGCAGGTCCAGCGCGGCGGGGACGGAGTCCACGGCCACCGCGAAGCAGACCGGTCCGAGCCATTCGGAGAGCAGGGTGGCCCGGTCCCCGCCGCGCTCCGCGTCGAGCTTCACGACGACCGGCGTACGCACCACCGCGTCCGGGTGCTCGGGGTGCCGCACCGCCCGCGACGCCACGCCGACCGGGCCGAGGGCCCCGGACATCGCGAGGTCCACCCGGGAGCGGACCTCGGGGCCGAGCAGGGCCCCGAGCACGGCGCAGGCGTCCGCGTCGTCGCCGAGCAACGCGTGCAGCGCCCCGCCGAGGTCGGCGACCACCTCGTCGTAGCCCTTGTGGCCCTCGTCGGTGGCGATGCCGGTGCGCGGGATCAGCAGGTTCTGCGGGCTGGTGCACAGCTGGCCGCTGTAGAGGGAGACGGAGAAGGCCAGGTTGGCGAGCATGTCGCGGTAGTCGTGGGTGGATTCGACGAGGACGGTGTTGACGGCGGAGGCTGCGGTGAAGACCCGGGCCTGGCGGGCGTTGGCGGTGAGCCAGTCCGCGAAGGCGGTGCGGCCCGTGTAGTCGACCAGGCGCACCTCGGGGGCGGTGGCCAGGCGGCGGGCGAGCCGCTCGCCGGGGTACTCGGGGGCCAGGCACACGAGGTCGGGGGCGAAGCCGGCCTCGGCGAGCACCTCGCGGGCCTGGGCGACGGTCAGCGCGAGCGGGAGGACGGCGGCGGGGTGCGGCTTGACCAGGACGGGGTTGCCGGTGGCCAGGGAGGCGAACAGGCCGGGGTAGCCGTTCCAGGCGGGGAAGACGCTGCCGGTCACCAGGAGGGAGACGCCCCGGGGCACGACCGCGTACCGCTTGCTGAGGTTGACGGCCCGGTCGGGGCCCTGGGGCTTGCGCCAGCGGGCTCCGGCGGGCAGCCGGCTCTGCTCGAAGTAGGCGTAGGCGACGGCCTCCAGGCCCCGGTCCTGGGCGTGGACGGCGCCGGCGTGGAAGGCCATCACGGGGTTGTGGCCGCTGGTGTGCGCGGCGGCGGCGGCGAACTCGGGGCTGCGGGCGTTGATCCGGTCCAGGATCTCCAGGCAGACCGCGGCGCGCGCCTCGGGCCCGGCGTCCCGCCAGGCGGGCAGGGCCGCGGTCATGGCCGGGAGCAGGACCGCGGGGTCGTGGTGGGGGTAGGAGATGCCGAGTTCCGGGCCGTACGGGGAGCGTTCGCCGCCCTGGTCGGGTGCCGGGCCGACCGTTCCGTCCCGGCCGGGCTGGCCGAGGTCCAGGGGGCGGCCGAGCAGGGCCCGTAAGGCGGCCTCGCCGTCGGCCGCCGCGTCCGCCCCGTAGGCCCCGGTCTCCTCGGGGTACGGGGACCAGTGCTCGCGGGTGTGGATGACCTCCAGGGCCCGGTCGAGGGTGGTCCGGTGCCGCGTGATCAGCCGTGCCAGGGAGCCGCCCGCGCCGGCGGGAGCGGGCTGAGTGCTTCGTGCCATGATCTTCATCCTTGTCGTGCGGGGGCACCGGTTCCACAGCAAACTCGGTCACTGCGGTGACGTGACGGTCCGTTCACCTCCGCCGTGCCGCGCACCGCGGGGCCGCCGTACGCCGCGGGGCGTGGGAGGTGCTCAAATCTCGTGGGACCAGGGGCCCTTGCAGGGCCGTTGCGGGGCCGCGGCGGGCCCGCCCGGCATACCCGGGGTATGGAGAACGAAAGCCACATCACGCCCGGAGCGAAGAGTTCCGGTCACGATCATGGCGCGTTCCCTTCGGGAGCGGTGCCGGGCGGGCCCACCGACTGGCCTGTTTCATACCGGTCGGTCGACCCGAATGCCGTTTTCCTACCGGGTGATCGGGCGCAGGTACCGGTCGAGCGCCGCGTCCGGCAGCGCCCGTGCCAGCACGCTCACGGTGCGGGCGTCCGCGCCCACCCGGTAGCGCGACCGGGGCCGCCGTGCGGTGAGCGCCTGCCCGACGGTGCGGGCGAAGTCCTCGGGACGGGTCCTGCTGTCCCTGGCCTGGCGCTCGTTGGCGTGCAGGAAGCGGTTGAACGGGATGCGGTACAGGTCCGCGACGTGCTCGGGCACGCCGTCCATGGCGGCCCGCGCGGTCTCGGTGACCTTGCCCCAGATCGGGGTCATGATCGCCCCGGGCTGGACCACGCTCACCTCCACCCCGTGGGGGCGCAGTTCGCGCCGCAGCACGTCGGTCAGCGCCTCCTTGGCGAACTGCGCCGACGCGTACGCCCCCAGGTACGGGATGGCCACGCTGCCCAGGCCCGAGGTCACGTTGACGACGCGGCCGCGGGCCCGGCGCAGCTGGGGCAGGAACGCCTGGGTGACCGCGAGCTGGCCGACCACGTTGATGTCCAGCTGGCGGCGCAGCTGTTCGGGCGCGACGCACTCCAGCGGGGCCGAGACGCAGATGCCGGCGTTGTTCACCAGGCCCCACAGGCCCCGGTCCGCGACCGCCCCGCCGACCGTTGCGGCCGCCTCGGCGATGCTCTTCTCCTCGGTCACGTCGATCCGTACCGGGGTGATGCGCCCGTACGCGGCCTCCTGCGCCAGGGCCTCGCCTGCGGCCCCGTCGCGCACACCGGCGAACACCCGGAAGCCGGACCGCTCCAGTTCGAGCGCGCAGACCCGGCCGAGCCCCGAGGAGGCCCCGGTGACCAGCACGGACCTGCCGTGCGGCGCGAGCGCGCCGAGAGGGGATGACATGTGGTTCTCTCCTGAGTCGTTCGGTGCTGAGGGGTGCGGTGCGGGTCAGGCGGCGGCCGGCGTGCGGCCGCCCTGGCCGGCGAGAGGGAAGGTGAGCGAGTCCTCCAGCGTGCGGACCAGCTTCCGCTCCGGCATGAAGCGGAAGTACGCGTCCCTCACGGGCCTGCGCACCGGGTCCTCGGACTGCTCGAAGGTGCTGATGCCGCGGGAGGCGGCCACCATGGCCCGGGTCCGCTCCCGGCGCTCGTCCTCGTAGCGGCGCAGGGCCCGCGGCAGGTCGGCCGCCCCCTTCAGGGCCCGGCCGAGCACCACCGCGTCCTCGATGGCCATGCCGGAGCCCTGGCCGAGGCTGGTGAGCATGGGGTGCGCGGCGTCCCCGAGGAGGGTGACCGGGCCCCGCCCCCAGCGCTCCAGGAAGGCGCGGTCCCGGGAGGGCACGGCGATGACGGATTCCTCGGGGGTGACCCGGATGGCCTCCTGCACCTCGTCGGCCCAGCCGGCGTACGCCGCGAGGATCTCGGACTTGTCCCCGCGCCAGTCGGCGGAGCGCTCGGCGGGCATGTTCTTCGTGCCCCACCAGTACAGCCGCCCGCCGCCCATGTCGACCATGCCGAAGCGCTTGCCGCTGCCCCAGTAGTGGGTGACCGAGCCGGGCGCGAACCGCGGGTGCGAGAAGGGGACCACGGCCAGCCAGCAGATGTACCCGCTGTCCCGGGACTCCTCGGGGCCGACCAGCTGCCTGCGGACCACGGAGTTGAAGCCGTCGGCGCCGATCAGCACGTCGCCGTGCGCCTCGGAGCCGTCCGCGAACCGCACCCGCACCCCGTCGCGCGGGTCGTCGCCGGTCTCGTAGCCGGTGGCGGCGGCGCCGAGGGTGAGCGGGATGCCGTCCGCGGCCTCCAGCAGCGCGGCCTGGAGGTCGGCGCGGGTGATCAGCACGCTGGGCACGCCCAGCCGTCCGATGATCTCCGGGAAGGGGAACTCCCGGATCAGCCGCCCGCGGGCGGTCCTGACGTGGTACGACTCCAGGGCCGTGCCGCGCCGTTCCAGGTCGATGCCCGCGCCGAGCGAGTCCAGGGCGCCGATGGCGTTGCTCATCACCGAGAGCCCCGAGCCGGCGGCGCGCAGCTCGCCCGCCCGCTCGTACACCTGGACGTCGAGCCCGGCCCCGCGCAGGGCGATCGCGGCGGTGAGCCCGCCGATGCCCGCGCCGAGGACGATCGCCTTGGCCTTCCCGCCGTTCCGCTCCATGCCGCTGCCCGTGCTCTTTCCTGGTCCGTGGTGCCCGTCGGCGCCGTGGTCGGGGATGTCGTCCCGGTTCCGGTCCGGGAGGTCAGTGGTGCTCATGTCAGTCGCCGATCAGCTCGTCGACGACCTTGACCATGTGGCCCACGTGCGGCTCCTCCATGATCGTGAGGTGGTCGCCGGGTACGTCGACCACGTCGAGGCGGCCGCTGGTCCGCTCGCGCCAGCCGTTCGTGGGGTCCGCGTGCATGCTCTCGATGGCGGTGTGCATCGAGTTGAGGACCTCGGGCAGCGGCTCCGACGCGTGGATGAGGACCATGTCCTGGTCCACCACCTCGGGCCGGTAGGCGAAGGCCGCCTTCCAGTTGGCCTCGTAGACGTGGAACAGCCGGCGGACCACCGCGCCGGTGCTGCCCGCGGGCAGCACGCCCTCGTCGACGGCGAGCTGGGCGATGAAGTCGAACTTCTCCTCCAGCGTGCCGAGTCCGGCCGGGATCAGTTCCAGCGGGGAGTCCCCGCCGCGGCGCAGCCAGAGCAGTTCCCAGAAGAACCAGCCGAGCAGCGCCTCGTCCCCGGTGTTGAGCCGCCGCCCGGGGTTGAGGGCGGTGGTGTCCAGCAGCACCAGGCGCTGGATCTCCTCCCCCGCAGCCCGCAGCTGACGGGCCATCTCGAAGGCGACGAAGCCGCCGAAGGACCAGCCGCCGATCACGTACGGGCCGGCGGGCTGCACCCGGCGGATCGCCGCGACGTAGCTGGCGGCGATCTCCTCGACGCTGCGCAGCGCCTCGGTGCCCGGGTCGGCGCCGGCCGCCTGGAGCGCGTAGAAGGGCTGGTCGTCGGGGAGGTGCCGGGCGTAGCGGACGTAGCAGAGCACGTTGCCGCCCATGGGGTGGACGAAGAACATCGGGCGGCGGTCCCCGTCGGTGCGGATGGGGACCAGCGGGTCGAAGGCCGTACGTGCCGCCCCGGAGCGGAGCCGGGCGGCGAGGGCCGCGGCCGTGGGGGCGGCGACGAACTCCGAGAGCGGGATGTTCGTCCCGTACCGCTGCTCGATCTGGACCACCAGGCGCATCGCGGTGAGCGAGGTGCCGCCCAGGTCGAAGATGTTCTGGTGCGGGCCCACGGCGGGCAGCTGGAGGAGGTCGGCCAGCATCTCCGTCAGCGTCCGCTCGTACGCGTCGAGGGGCTCGGCCGCGTCGTCGGCGGTGCCGGCGGTCAGCCCGGCCCGGCGCAGGGCCGCGTCGTCCCGCTTGCCGCTCGGCGTGAGCGGGAGGGCGGTCAGCCACTCGAAGTGCGAGGGCATCATGTAGTCCGGCAGGACGGTGCGCAGCTGCTTGCGCAGCAGCGCCAGGTCCGCGCCGTCGGGGTCGCCGGTCAGGAAGGCGGCGAGGAAGGAGTCGTTGCCCTCGCGCCGGCGGGCGACGACGGCGGCCTCCTGGATGCCGGGGTGGCCGGCGGCGAACCGGGTGATGGCCAGCTCCACCTCGGCCGGCTCCACGCGGTAGCCGCGCACCTTGACCTGCGCGTCCGCGCGGCCCAGGCACACGATGTCGCCGCCGGGCAGCTCCAGGCCCAGGTCGCCGCTGCGGTAGAGCCGCTCCCCCGTCACCGGGTGGGTGACGAACCGCTCCGCGGTCAGGTCGGGGCGGCCCACGTACCCCTCGGCGAGGCAGTCGCCGGCGAGGTACAGCTCGCCCTTGACACCGGGCGGCACCGGGCGCATCCGCGCGTCGAGCACCCGGACCGCCGAGTGGGCGACGGGCCGGCCGACGGGCGGCAGGGCGGGGAAGCCGGCCGGGTCGCCCTGCATGGTGTACGCGGTGACCACGTGGGACTCGGTGGGCCCGTACTGGTTCTCCAGGATCACCCCGGGGACGGCAGCGCACAGCCGGCGTATCTCGTCGGTGACGCGCAGCTGTTCACCGGAGGAGAGCAGCGCCTTCAGGCTCCGGGGGGCGAGGTCCAGGGCGGCGGCCGCCTCGGCGAGCTGCTGGAGGGCGACGTACGGCAGGTACAGGCGCTCGACGCCCTCGCGGTCGAGCAGCCGCAGCAGGCCGGGCATGTCGCGCCGCTCGTCCTCCGAGAGGAGGAGCAGGGTGCCGCCGCCGCAGAGCGTGGAGAAGATCTCCTGGAAGGAGACGTCGAAGCTCAGCGGGGCGTACTGGGCGGTGGTGCCGCCGACGACGCCGCTCGGTACCGCGTTCTGCCAGGCCACCAGGTTGGCCAGGGACCGGTGCGGCATGGCCACGCCCTTGGGGGCGCCGGTCGAGCCGGAGGTGAAGAGGACGTACGCGATGTCCTCGGGGGCGACCGGCGGCGGGCTGAACCGGCTGACCGGGCTGTCCGGCCCGGTCCCGGCGGCCGGGTCCCCGAAGAGCTCCTCCGCGGGCAGTACGGGGGCCAGCTCGCCCAGCGGTCCGGCGTGCTCGGCGTCCGCGACGATCCGGAACGGCCGGGCCTGCTCGACCATCGAGGTGAGCCGCTCGGCCGGGTAGCTCACGTCCAGCGGTACGGTCGCGGCGCCGGCCCGCATCACGCCCAGGATCACCGCGACCGTCTCCGGGGAGCGGGGCATCGCGATGCCGACCCGGTCCCCGGGACGGGAGCCGAGGGCCAGCAGCCGGGCGGCCACCCGGTCGGCGGCGCGGCCGAGTTCGGCGTACGTCCACCGGCGGGCGCCGGAGGCCACGGCCACGGCGTCGGGGGTGAGCGCGGTCCGCTCGGCCACGGCGCGGACCACGTCGGTGAAGACCGGGCCGGCCGGCGGTGCCGCGGCGGGGGTGCCGGTGGTGGCGGTGCCGGTGGTGGCGGTGCCGGTGCCGGCGGCCCGTACCGGGGTGAGGAAGCCGAGGTCCGGGGCCTCGCCGGGGTGCCGGACGATCCGGTCGAGCACGGCGGTGTAGGTGCCTGCGTACAGCTCCGCCTGGGCCGGGGTGAAGGTCTGGCCGTGGAAGTCCATGCGCAGCCGTACGGTGCCCTCGACCGGGTCGGTCATGGCGTTGACCAGCAGCTGGAAGTTGGTCTCCTCCCAGGTGCGGAAGTCGAGCAGGCGCACGCCCGGCAGCTCGAACACGGCGGCGAGCTGGCGGAAGTGGATGTAGTTGAAGGCGGTTTCGAGGACGGCCGCCCCGCGGTCCTCCTGGATGGCGCTCAGCGGGTAGCGCCGGTGGTCGTGGCTGAGGCGCTCCTCGTCGAAGGCCGCCCGGACCAGGCCGGCCCAGTCGGCCGCGGCGCCGGTGTCGAGGCGCACGGGCATGGTGTTGAGGAAGAGGCCCGCGGTGCGGTCGGCGCCCTCGATCTCGGGGCGGCCGTGCGTGACCAGGCCGGTGGTGACGTCCGCCGAACCGGAGTACCGGCTCAGGGTGAGGACGTGCGCGGCGAACAGCACCGACTTCAGCGGCAGCCCGCGCTCGGCCGCGAACCGGCGTGCGGTGTCGGTCAGTTCCCTCGGCAGGTCGACGAGCCGGGTGAGCTGCTCGGTGCCGCGCGGCGCCTCGTGCGGCCGGAAGGCCTCCAGCCGCAGCAGCGGGGCGTCCGCGAGCTTCTCCTGCCAGAACCGCCGGGTGTCGGCGGACTCCAGGGCCCGGCGCTCGGCGAGCACGTGGTGGGCGCCGGAGGGCAGGTCGGTGTCCGGCACGGCCGCGATGGGGTGGCCGAGGGCGTGCAGGTAGTCCTGGAGGAGCTCGCGCAGCAGGGTGGCGACGCTGCCGCCGTCGAGGATGGCGTGGTGGAAGGAGAGCACCAGCTCGACGGTGTCGTCGAGGACGTGGGCGCGGAACAGGTACAGCGGGGCGCGCTCGAACTCGTACCGGTGGAAGCGGCGTTCCTCGATGTGCGCGCTGATCTCGGCGCGGGCGGCCGCGTCCGGGAGGCCGCGCAGGTCCACGGTCTCCAGGCCGCCCTCGACGGTGTGGTCGACGATCTGGAGCGGCTCGGAGAAGGAGCCGAGGTCGAAGGAGGAGCGCAGCACGGGGTGGCGGGCGGTCAGCCGCGCGAAGGCCTCCCGGAAGCGGTCCTCGTCCCAGTCCAGGACCAGGCTGTACTGGAAGACGTCGTGGTAGACGGCCGAGTGCTCCTCGGCCCGGCTGTGGTAGAGCAGGCCGAGCTGGAGGCGGGTGAGGGGGTGGGCGTCGGCCCGGCCCTCGAGGCGGGCCCGGTCCACCTGGGAGACCAGGGCGAACGGCGCGAGGTCCGTCGGCGCTCCGGCCGCGGTGCCGGTGGTGGCGCGGGCGGCGAGCTGGGCGACGGTGGGGTGGTTCATGAGGTCGGTCAGCGAGAAGCGGACGCCGGCCTTCTCGGCCTGCGCGTGGATGCGCAGCATGGTGATGGAGTCGCCGCCGAGGGCGTAGTAGTCGTCGTGGATGCCGAGGCGGTCCGGCTCGGCATCCAGGACCCGGGCCCAGATGCCGTGGAGGGTCTCCTCGACGGGGTTCCGCGGCGGTTCGGCGGCGCCGGCGGCGCCGAGGCCCGGCTCCGGCAGGGCCCGCCGGTCGGCCTTGCCGTTGGGCGTCAGGGGCACCCGGTCGATCCGCACGAAGTACGAGGGGATCATGAACTCGGGCAGCCGGGAGGCGAGTTCGGCACGGAGGGCGGCCGGGTCCCGCTCGGTGTCGGCGACGTAGTAGCCGACGAGGACGGTGCCGCGGCCGGCCGTGTCGCGGTCGACGACGACGGCGTCGCGGATCCCGTCCAGGGAGGCGAGCCGGTTCTGGACCTCGCCCAGCTCGACGCGGTTGCCGCGGATCTTGACCTGGCCGTCGATCCGGCCGAGGTACTCGACGGAGCCGTCGGCCAGCCGGCGGGCGAGGTCGCCGGTGCGGTAGATCCGGGCCTCGGGGGTGAAGGGCTCCCCGTCGGGCAGGTGGCGGGCCGGGAAGGGGTCGGCGGTGAACTTCTCGGCGGTCAGCTCGGGCCGGTCCAGGTAGCCGCGGGCCACGTTGACGCCGCCGATGCACAGCTCGCCGGGGACGCCGGCGGGCTGGAGCCCGCCGTGCGCGTCCACCACGTACAGCACGGTGTTGTCGATCGGGCGGCCGATGGGCACCCGCCGGACCGGCTCGCCGGTGCCGCGGGGGCACTCGTGGTACGACACGTCGACGGTGGCCTCGGTGGGCCCGTACAGGTTGACCAGGCGCGGGCCTCCGGGGGCGGCGCCGAAGACCCGCTCGAACTGCTCGACCCGCGCGGCGGGCAGCGCCTCGCCGCTGCAGAACACGGTGCGCAGCGAGCCGGCCCGGGCGCGCAGCTCCGGCGAGACCTCCAGCAGGTCGAGGAAGGGGCCGAGCATGGACGGCACGAAGTGCAGCACGGTGACCCGGCGGGCGTCGATCGCGGCGAGGATCTCGCGCGGGTCCTTCTGGCCGCCGACGGGCAGCAGGGCCAGGCCCGCACCCTCGATCGCCCACCAGAACAGCTCCCAGACGGACACGTCGAAGGAGATCGGGGTCTTCTGGAGCAGCACGTCGTCCGCGCCGACCGGGTAGGCCGACTGCATCCAGGCCAGCCGGTTCACGACGGAGTGGTGCTCGACCATGACGCCCTTGGGGCGGCCGGTGGAGCCCGAGGTGTAGATGACGTACGCGAGGTCGCGCGGCCCGGCGTACGGGCCGACGGGGCCGTCCGGGCCGGTGAGGAGTTCCTCGACGGTCAGCGGACGGAGGGCACCCGCCGCCTCGGGGAGCTCGGTGCCGGGGTCGGCGAGGACCGCGGCGGCGCGGCTGTCCTCCAGTAAGAGGGCGATGCGCTCGGCCGGGTAGCCCGGGTCGACGGGCACGTACGCGGCACCGGCCTTGAGCACGCCGAGCAGGGCGACGAGGAGCCGCGGGGAGCGCTCCATCAGCACGGCGACGCGGTCGCCGGTGGCGACGCCCCGCTCGCGCAGGGAGCGGGCCAACTGGTTCGAGCGGGCGTCGAGTTCGGCGAAGGTCACGGACTCGGTGCCGTCCGCGCCGGTCACGGCGGTGCGGCCGGGGGTACGGGCGGCCTGCTCGGCGATCAGCGCGTGGACGGTGGTGCCGTCGGCGTACGGGACGCGCGGGCCGCGGGAGTCGCGGACCAGCGCGGCGTAGCCGGCCGGGTCGAGCAGCGGGAGGGTGACGGCCGGCCGGCCGGGCTGGTCCACGCCGGCCCGGATGAGGGTGAGCAGGTGGCCGGCGACGGACGCGATGGGCAGGTCGTCGTCGAAGACGTCCAGGGCGTAGTCGAGGTCGATGCGCAGGTCGGCGTCGTCGTCGAAGGCGTGCACCATCACCGACAGCGCGTCCTGGGCGTGCACCGGCGCCTTGACCACGGTCTCCGTCTCGACGCCGGGCAGGGCGGCGGGGCGGGGGAAGCGCAGGTAGGAGAGCGTGACGTCGAAGAGGCGGCGGGATCCGGCCCCGGTGGCGGGGAGTTCGCGCACGGCGTCGCCGAGGGCGAGCCGCTCGTGGCCGCGCAGCGTGTCGGTGGTGGCGCGGACGCGGGCGGCCAGCTCGGGGAGGGTGGCGGCGGCGTCGACGGCCACACGGACCGGGAGGCTGTTGGCGACCTGGCCGACGGCGGCCTTCTCGGCCTCGGAACGCCGGTTGAGGAAGGGGACGCCGAGGACGGCCTCGTCGGCGTTGTGCACGCGGGCGAGGTAGGTGGCGAAGGCGGCGGCCACGAAGGCGAACGGGGAGCTGCCGCCCTCCCGGATGCGGCGGACCAGGGCGGCGTCCACGGTGAGGGTGTGGCGGCCGCGCAGCACCGGGGCGTCCTCGGCGGCGACGGTCCGGGGGAAGAGGGCGGGGGTGATGCCCGCGAGGGCCTCCCGGTGGTGGGCCCGGTCCTCGTCGTACGCGGCGGAGTCGCGGTACGCGGCCTCGGCGTCCAGCAGCGTGGTCACGGAGGGCACCAGGGCGGGGGCTGCCTTCGCGCTCGGGGTGCCGGACTGCGCGGGGGCGCCGGGGCCGGACTGCGGGGCGGTGCCGGGGCCGGACTGCGGGGCGGTGCCGCTGCGGCGGGCGTACTCGTCGTGGACCCGGCGGAGCACGAGGTTGAGCGCCCAGGCGTCGGCGATCAGGTGGTGGACGTTGAGGTGCAGGTGCACCACCCGCTCGCTCTCGCGCAGCACCGCGGCCGTGAACAGACGCGAACGGCGCAGCGTGAAGGGGCGGTTGAAGGAGTCCCGCTGCCACCGCGCGCAGGCCGCGGCGGGCGCGGGCGCGCCGGAGTGGTCGACGTACTCGACCTCGGGTCCGCCGTCCTCGGGCGCGAGCCACTGGAAGGGGACGCCGTCCCGGTCGTCGAACCGGAGGGAGAACGCGTCGTTGGTCTCCAGGACGTGCCGGAGGGCGTCCCGCAGTGCGTCGGTGTCTATGTCGCCGTCCAGTCGTTCGTGGAGGACCACGTTGAACTGGGGGTCGGCGACGGTGGCTGATTCGGCAGCCCAGATATCGCGCTGATAGGCGGACAGCGGGAGCTGACGTGAAGCGAGCATCGGCCTTCCTTCGATAATTCGGGCGCAGGGAATTTTCACTGCCCGATGCTCGTGAGCCTACGTTTCACGCCAACTGGTCCACCACTACCTGAGTGAGTAGCCCGACACCACTCGATCAAGTAGTCATCGGCAGGAATGGCGCGATGTTGACGGGGAACCCAAAGAAATGGCCGGACGTTTCGCTAGCATCTCCGCCATGACCTCTTCACTTCCTTCCGCGTTATCCACTTCCGTGTGGGGCAGCGGCCCCGGATTGCTGCTCGCGCACGGTGCGGGCAGCGACGTGCGGGACAGTTTCGGCCCCGTCATCGAATCCCTCGCCCAATCCAGGACGGTGGTCGGCGCCGATTTTCCCGGCTCTGGTTCCACTCCTCTCGCGGACGGGCCGCTGAGTCTTGACGAGCTGGCCGACGGCATTGTGGAAAGTGCCGTGCAATCCGGCCTCGACACATTCGCCATTTCAGGTTTCTCCATGGGCACCACGGTGGCCGTGCGGGCCGCGGTCCGCCATCCGGAGCGGGTGACCGCCCTCGTTCTCTCCGCCGGATTCGCCCGCCCGAGCCCCCGGCTCCTGCTGGCGGTCGAGACCTGGCGGGCACTGGGCCGCCGGGACCCGCGGGGCCGGGAGCTGGCCGCGTACCTGTCCCTGATGGTCGGCGGCCCCGAGTGGCTGGAGGCGCGCTCCGGCGCGGAGATCGAGGAGCAGCTCGGGCTGTTCGCCGCGGGCATGCCGGCCGGTGCCGACGCGCAGCTGGCCCTCTTCGACCATCTCGACGTACGGGCCGACCTGGCCCGGGTGGAGGTGCCGGCCCTGGTCGTGTCGGCCACCCGGGACCTGCTGACCACGCCCGTTCACTCCCGCGAACTGGCGGAGGGCATTCCGGGTGCCCGGCTGGCGGTGCTCGACTGCGGGCACGCCATCGCGGCCGAGCGGCCGACCGAATGGGCGGCACTGATCCGGGAGTTCCTCGACGGCGTCGACGGCCTGGGTGTCGGGGACGTCGGCGTCGGCGCAGCCGGGCCCGTCGGGGGCGTCGGTCGCCTCGGGGGCGTCGGTCGCCTCGGGGGCGTCGGTCGCCTCGGGGGCGTCACCGGCTGAGCGGGGCCGTACCGGTGGCGGCGCTCCGGGGGCGGGGGCTTGCCCCGGAGCGCCGTTCCACCGCCGCCCCCCGCCGGGGGCGGGTCCGGGGGTTCCGCCGGGTCCGGTCCCGGGGGTGCCGGGCGTCCGGTCCCGGGGACCGAGGGGCCCGGACCCGGGACCGAGGTGTCCGGTCCCGGGGACCGAGGGGCCCGGCCTAGCCGCGCGCGGCTCCCGCGGGGGCGCGGCCCAGGGCCGTCACCGCCAGGGCGCCGGCCGCGAGGGCCGCGCCGAGCCACATCACGGCCTCGATGCCGGAACCGTCCGCGGCGAGGCCGCCGACGAAGGCGCCCAGGGCGATGGCCCCGTTGAACACGCCGACGAACAGCGCGGACGCCGCCTCGCGGGCTTCCGGGGCCGAGCCCAGCAGCCAGGTCTGGGTCGAGACCGAGACCCCGCCGTACGAGAGGCCCCAGACGGCCAGCAGCACGGCAGCCGTCATCACCGAACCGCCGATCAGCGGCAGCAGGCCGACCGTCGCCGCCAGCACCAGGCCGATCACCAGCAGTGTGCCGCGCGGGGAGCGGGCCGCACCGGCGCCCGCGGCGAAGTTGCCCAGCACGCCGGCGATCCCGTACACCAGCAGCAGCGTGCCGATCATGGATGCGCTCGCGCCCGAGATCTCCTCCAGGGCGGGCCGTACGTACGTGTAGGCGGCGAAGTGGCCGGTGACCAGCAGCGCCACGACGGCCAGCCCGGTCGCGACCCGCGGGTTGCCGACCAGCCGCATCACGCCGCCCAGCCGGATCTCCTGCTCCGCGGGCAGTTTCGGCAGCAGCACCGCCAGGGCGGTCAGCACGACCAGCGCGAGGCCGGCCATGGTGACGAACGCGGTGCGCCAGTCGGCCAGTTCACCGATGTACGTGCCGGCCGGGACGCCGAGCACGGAGGCCACCGCGATCCCGCTGAAGACGAGTGAGGTGGCCGGCCCGACGGAGGCTCCCGGCACCAGCCGCACCGCGAGGCCGGCCGCGATCGCCCAGACGCCGCCCATGCCGACGCCGACGAGCACGCGGGCGGCCACCATGACCGCGAAGTTCGGGGACCAGGCCGCGAGGAGGTTCCCCGCGACCAGCACGGCCATCAGGCCGCACAGCACCAGGCGGCGGTCGAAGCGGCCGAGCGCCGGGGTGAGCAGCGGCGCGGACACCGCCCCGACCAGGCCGGTGATGGTCAGCGTGAGCCCGGCCGTGCCCTCCGTGACCCGCAGCGCGTCGCCGATGGGTGTCAGCAGGCCCACCGGCAGCATCTCGGACGTGACCACGGTGAACGTCGCGCCGGCCACGGCGGCCACGGCGGGCCAGCCGCCGCGGGGGCCGGGTGTCCGCGGCGTCACCCCTGCGATTTCCTCTGTCTGTGCCATGAGTTCAGCCAACCCGCGATGACCTGCGGGAACAACGGCCAATCCCTCATGCTTCGATGAGCTGGGCTACTTGATCGACTGCCCGGGCGCGGGTGGCGGGCGCGGGGCGCCGCCCGGTAGACAGCGGAGGTCGGCACCCGGGGTAGAAAGGTGACCCATGAGCAGTCTGGAGTTCCGCGAGCTGGAGGCGTTCCTCGTGCTCGCCGAGGAGTTGCACTTCGGCCGGGCGGGCGAGCGGCTGTACGTGTCGCAGAGCCGGGTCAGCCAGTTGCTGCGGTCGCTGGAGGGCCGGATCGGGGCGCCGCTGGTGGAGCGTACGAGCCGCCGCGTCGGCCTGACGCCGCTCGGCGAGTCGTTCCTCGCGTCGCTGCGCCCCGCGTACGAGGCGCTGCGCGCGACGGTGGACGAGGCGCGGGCGGCCGCCCGGGGCTTCGGCGGGGTGCTGCGGATCGGCTTCCAGGGCACGGTGGACGACTACCTGGCGCAGGCCATCGCGCTGTTCGAGGACCGGTACCCGGAGTGCGCCATCGAGGTGGCGGAGATCGCCCTGTCGGACCCGTTCGGGCCGGTGCGGCGCAAGGAGGTGGACTGCGCGGTGGTGCTGCTGCCGGTGGCGGAGGACGACCTGGTGCTGGGCCCGGTGTTCTCGCGGCAGCCGCAGACCCTGGCGGTGTCCGCCCGGCACCCCCTCGCCGGGCGCGCGTCGGTGTCGGCGGAGGAGCTGGCCGGGTGCCGGCTGATCGGCATCCACGGCTCGGCGCCCGAGTACTGGCGCCGGGCGCAGGCGCCCGGGGAGACCCCGGGCGGCCTGCCCGTACCGGCCGGGCCGCTGGTGAACACCCTCCAGGAGGGCCTGTCACTGACGGCCGCGGACCGGGGCGCGATGCTGCTGTGCCGGTCGACCGCGGAGTACCACGGCCGGCGCAGCTCCATCGCCTTCGTGCCGGTCGAGGGACTGCCGGACTCGCTCCTGGGCCTGGTCAGACACCGGGAGCACGCCACGCCCCAGGCCCAGGCCTTCGCGCAGGCGGTGGGCGAGACCCTGGGGCGGGAGGCGGCGTAGGGCGCGTGCCGGGGGTCCTAGGGGCGGACGTAGGGGCGGGTCATGATCTCCATGTTGTGGCCGTCCGGGTCCTCGAAGTACGCCCCGCGCCCGCCGAAGAGGCGGTTGACCTGCCCGGCTTCGGTGTGGTGGGGGTCCGCGTAGTACGTGACGCCGGCCGCGGTCAGCCGGTCGATCATGCCGTCGAACGCGTCCTCGGCGACCAGGAAGGCGTAGTGCTGGGACTGGATCGGCTCGTCGGTCAGGGCGTAGTAGTCGAGGGTCACGCCGTTGCCGAGGTCGACGGGGAGGAACGGCCCGAACGGGGCCGACACCTCCAGCCCGAGGACCGACGCGAGGAACTCGGCCGACCGGCGCCGGTCGCTGGCGTACACCACGGTGTGGTCGAGCCGGGCGACGGCGGAGGGCTGGGGGGTGGTGGCGTGCGGGGCATGGGCATGGGCATGCGTCATGGTGTGGTTGGTCTCCGGGTCTTCAGGGCTTCTGGATGCGAAGTGGACGGACGCCTCGGGGGACGCCGTAGCGAAGACGCGGAGGAATGGCGGGGCTCGTGCCCGCCTCGTGCTCACGCCGAGGCCGGGAACCCGTTTCGTGTGTGGCCCAAGGCCGACCCGGCAGTCACACAACTGATCTTACACACCGTCACGCGCGTCGGGGGATTCACAGCATGTCTGATGATCAGTTGCCGTGCCGGGCCCGGGGGTTGTGGGAGGTGCCGGCCGGAGTAGCCCCTCGCGGAACCTCGTGCCTGAGCCCGAGACCGGGGGTCGAGGTCGGGGGTCAGAGGTCCGTGTCCGGGGGGTCGGTGTCGTAGACGTGCGGTTCGGCGCCGATCCAGTCGATGAGTCCGGAGTCGCCGAGTACGAGCTCGTCGGGGTCGGGGACGCCGGCCCGGCGGAGGAACTCGATCACGTCCGCGTCGTTCCTGGCCAGGCCGAGGATGTCCTCGTGCCCTTCGACGCGCAGCGTCACCCGGCGTCCACCCGAGGGCGACAGCCGGTGTACGACGATCGGCGCGTGATGCATGGCTCCAGCGTGGGGGGCGGGGCACGGGTCCGCATCCGGGGGGAGCGGCCGTGGGTGGCGGGGAGTGGGGGTTGGCGGGGTGGGCGTGGGGGGGTGGGCGTGAGTGGGGGTGGGCGTGGGTGGGGGTGGGCGTGGGTGGGGTTGACCTTGACCCTCGGGGCAGGGTTTAGGTTGCCGGTCGGGAGGTCCGCATGAAGATCGGTGAGCTGGCCCGTCGCGCGGGAACGACGGTCAAGGCGGTGCGCTACTACGAGGCGATGGGCCTGGTCAGTCCGGAAAGGCTGGCCAACGGCTACCGCGACTACGGCGAGCACGACGTACGGCTGGTCCGCGAGATCCGCACGCTCGGCGGCCTCGGCATCCCCGTCGACCGCACCCGGCCGTTCCTCGACTGCCTGGCCGCCGGCGGGACGCACGGCGACGACTGCCCCGCCGCCCTCGCGGGCTACCGCGAGGCCATCGACGACCTGACGGCCCGCATCGAGGCGCTCACCGCGCGGCGGGCCGTGCTCGCCGCCCACCTCCGCGAGGCCGCGTACCGCAACAGCATCGCGACCGGGGACACCGCTCCGGTGGAGGAGGGAGCCGCGCCGGTGCACGACCTGACCGTCCTGCCCGCCGGACTGCCCGTACCCGAGGACGACGGCGCCGCCGCCCACCTGCCCGGGCTGCCCATGCCCGCGCTGGAGGCGGCCGCCACGTCCGGTGGTTCGGTACGCCTCGACGCGCTGGGGCCGGGCCGGACCGTGCTGTACGTGTACCCGCTGACCGGACGGCCCGACGCGGACCTCCCTGAGGGCTGGGACGCCATCCCGGGAGCCCGCGGCTGTACGAGCCAGGCCTGCGGGTTCCGGGACCACCACCAAGAGCTGGCCGAGGCCGGCGCGGCCCGGGTCTTCGGTCTGTCCAGCCAGGACACCGCATACCAGCGCGAGGTCACCGAGCGGCTGCGGCTGCCCTTCGCGATGCTGTCCGACCCCTCCCTGTCGCTGGCCTCGGCGCTGGGCCTGCCGGTCTTCGGGTTCGGGGGCCGGACGCTCTTCAAGCGGATCACCCTGGTCGTCAGGGACAACCGCATCGAGCACGTCTTCTACCCCGTCTTCCCGCCCGACCGGCACGCCGGTCAGGTCGTGGAGTGGCTGCGGGAGAACCCGGTGCAGGACCGCGGAGTGTCTGCGGCCGGCCGCGCGACGCCTGGGGCCGACCGCGGGGCGCCCGTGGCCGGCCCCGTGTAGCGCCGGAGCGCACGGCCGCTGCCCCGCACCCGGCCGAGGGCGCTGCGCCCGCAGGTGCGCCAGTGGGCGGGCGTGATCCGGGGGCGGTGCGCTCCGGTGGTGATCAGGGCGTTCACCGGCGTCAGCGGGTCGGCGGCCAGCGCCTTGGCCGCCAGCACGCCGACGACGAGCGGCAGCAGGGCGGTGGCGAGGGCGGAGCCGGTGAGGGTGACCTGCCGGAGTGCGGCGGGCCGGCGCGGGGCGTCGGTGTTCATGGGGCCATTCCACCGTCGGGGGTGGGGTGGGGGGATCGGGCCTGGTACTCAGGTCGCTCGGCCTCGGGTACTCAGGACGGGGTGGTTTCGGCTGGGGTGGTGGTCCACTGGGAGCAGGGCAGGGCAGGGCAGGTCGGGCTATGGGGTGCGGAGAGGCTGTGATGGGTGAAGCGGGTTCGGGGTGGGGTGCCGGGGCGGGGGCGGGTGCCGGGTTGGGTGCGGGTGCCGGGTCGGGTTCGGGTGCCGGGTTGTGTTCGGGTTCGGGTGCCGGGTTGGGTTCGGGTTCGGGTGCCGGTAGGGGTGCGGGGGTAGGTGCCGGCGCGTTCGAGCCGGCTACGGGGGACGGACCGCCCGTGCCGCCGGAGCGGGTGCGGGCACGGGCCGCCGAGGTGCGGGCCGCGTACGAGGGGCTGCGCCAGATCCGCCGGCTCGTCAACGCGGCCGGCGACGGGCGTCCCGGGGATCCCACGGAGCGGCCGGCGCCCTGGGAGCGGGAGCGGCCGCTCCGGGCGGTGTCCCTGGCTCTGGAGGCGGCGGGGGTGCCGGCCTCCGCGGTGGACGGGGCCGGGCGGCGTACGGAGACCGGGTACGTGGTCCGCGACGGGGAGGAGCCCGGGACGGTACGGGTGAGCTGGCTCGGACCGCCGGGCGGCCGGGCCGCCGAGGAGGAGGCCGCCCGGCTGGCGGAGTGCCGCTCGGTGCTGGAGCGGGCGGGCTGGGACGCCCTGCTGTACCGGGGGGCGCGGCACCGGCGATACGTGGAGGTGGCTGCGCCGCGGTGAGTGTGGGGGCGGGTGCGGTGGGTTGGGGGGTGCGGTGAGTGTGGGGGGGCGGGTGTGGTGGGTTGGGGGGTGCGGGCCGCCGCGTCAGCGGCTTGCGCGTAGGCGGCGGGTGACTTCGCCCAGGCCGTCGGCGAGGGCGTCGATCTGGTCCTGTGTGAGTACGTCGATCAGGTGCCGCCGTACCGCCGCGACGTGGCCCGGCGCCGCCTGTTCCAGCCGCTCCCGGCCCTGCTCGGTGAGGACCGCGAAGATCCCCCGCACGTCAGACGGGCAGCTGCGCCGCCGTACCAGGCCCGCCTTCTCCAGCTGCGTGACCTGGTAGGTCAGGCCGCTCTTCGAGTTGATCAGACCGTCCGCCAGCTCCGTCATGCGCAGCTCGCCGCCCGGGGCGGCCGAGAGCCGTACGAGGATCTCGTACTGCGGGTGCGAGAGGCCTGAATCGTCCTTGAGCTGCTGGTCCAGTCGCCGGTTCAGCAGCGCCGAAGCGGCGAGGAAGCCGCTCCACGCCCGCATTTCGTCGTCATTCAGCCATCGCGTGTCACCCATGGGGCCAGCGTACGGCAGTTGTTCCAATTTGAACGACGGGCTATGGTCGGGGCTGCAGTTCGGTTCAAATTCGAAATACTTCATCTCCCCCAACGAGAGGGATCCCTCATGGCCTCCCCGTCCGCGACCCTGCGCACCGCCGAGACCAGTGCCGAGAACGCCGTCGCCGGCTCCCACGCCGGCGGCGCCGCCCGTGATGCGGGGCTGCTGGTGCTGCGGCTCGGCTTGGGCCTCACCATGGCCGCCCACGGCTCCCAGAAGCTCTTCGGCTGGTTCGGGGGCGGGGGCATCGAGGGCACCGGCCAGTTCTTCGGCATGAGCGGCTACCCGGCGCCCGAGGCGATGGCCGTCCTGGCCGGCCTCACCGAGACCTTCGGCGGCCTGGCCCTCGTGCTGGGGCTGCTCACCCCGCTGGCGGGCGCGGCCGTGACCGGCACCATGATCAACGCGGTCGCCGTGGTGTGGAGCGGGTCCTTCTTCGCCCCCAAGGGGGTCGAGTACGAGCTGCTGCTCGCCACCGCCGCGGCCGCGCTCACCCTGACCGGGCCCGGCCGGTACGCGGTCGACGCGCTCGTTCCGGTGCTGCGCGGCATCGGGAGCCGCCCTCGGGCCCTCGCCCTGGCCATCGGCGCGGTCGCGGCGGCGGTGCTGCTGCTGGTCCGGGACTGAGGTCGCCTCGGCCCGCTTTCAGCGGGCACGGCAGGGCTTCGGCGGGCACGGCAGGGCTTCGGCGGGCGTTTCCAGGCCCCGACGCCCGTCCGGGCCCCGCCGAAGCCCCACCCTGGGCCCGTACCTAGATGCCGCCCGGCGTGGGGTTGTCCGCCGACCGAGGGTTTCCGGACCGGGGCGGGCCCTCAAGGGCGCTCCTTCGTCGCGTCGCTCCGCGATGACCCTCCGGGTCACCCTTGACAGACCACCCCGGCCCGGAAGGCAAAACCCCTCGGCGGACAACCCCCGAAAAACGCCCCGGAGCAACACAAGCCACCACCCAGTCCCACGGCCCTTGCCCGGCAGCGAGGGGGAGGCATCCACCGTTCCCCAGCACGCCCCCGGCCACCCACGCCACCCCAAGCCCCGCCCATGCGGGCGCGCACCCCCGTCCGTAGGCCCACCGCCCATCTCAGCGGCCTCCGGGCCGTCCGTGCCCCTTCATAAGCCGCCCACGATCGCTACGCGCTCCGGCCGTCACGCGACCCACGGTCCTTGGTGGCCGGACATAAGCCGCCCACGATCGCTACGCGCTCCCGCCGTCACGCGACCCACGGTCCGTGGTGGCCCCCAACCGGGCCGGAAGGCGGATGCGCGCCCGGACCGACCCCGTCGCAGGGTTGGTCGGGCGTCGCTTCGGGTGGGGTCGGGCCGTGGCCGGCGGTCGTCCGTCGGTCGCCGGGGGCGCAAGAACGTACAAGACCGCGGGCGTGGGGCCCCGTAGCGTGCGGTGCGTGGAACAGACAGCAGCAGCACCAGCGCACACGGTTTCCGGGGACGGGGGCGGGCGGCCGCGGGGGGCCGTGGTTCGGGACGCGCTCGGCGTCGGGGTGGCCGTGGGCCTCTCCGGGTTCGCCTTCGGCGTCACCGCCGCGGGGGCCGGGCTCACCGTGGCCCAGGCCTGTGCCCTCAGCCTCCTCGTCTTCACCGGCGCCTCGCAGTTCGCGCTGGTCGGCGCCCTCGCGGCCGGGGGCAACCCCCTGACAGCCGCAGCCGGCGCCTTCTTCCTCGGCACCCGGAACGCCTTCTACGGCCTGCGGCTGTCCCAGCTGCTCGCGCTGCCCCGCGCCGTCCGTCCCCTCGCCGCCCACTGGGTGATCGACGAGACGGCCGCCGTCTCCCTGGCCCAGCCGGACCGCCGCACCGCGCGCCTCGGGTTCACCGTCACCGGGCTCACCCTGTACCTGCTGTGGAACCTCACCACCCTGCTCGGTGCCCTCGGCGCCGAGGCCATCGGCGACACCGACGCGTGGGGGCTCGACGCCGCCGGGCCGGCGGTCTTCCTCGCGCTGCTCGCCCCTATGCTCCGGACCGCCACCGAGCGGGCCGTGGCCGCCCTCGCGCTCGTGCTGGGCCTCGGCTTCCTGCCGTTCCTGCCCGCCGGGGTGCCCGTGCTGGTCGCCGCACTCGCCGCCCCCGCCGTGCTCTACGTCAAGGGGCGGGAGGCCGCGCGCCGCGAGCGCCGGGAGCTGGAGTCCGTACACGAGGAGGGCCGGGACCGATGAACGTCTGGATCGCCATCGCCGCCACCGCCGTCGGCTGCTACCTGCTCAAGCTGGTTGGCCTGCTGGTTCCCGCGGGCGCGCTGGAGCGGCCCGCCGTGCGCCGGCTCTCGGCCCTGCTGCCGGTCGCGTTGCTGGCCGCGCTCACCGCCCAGCAGACCTTCAGCTCCGGTCACGCCCTGGTGCTCGACGCCCGCGCCGCAGGTCTGGCCGCCGCCGGGGTCGCGCTGCTGTTCCGGGCGCCCTTCCTGCTGGTCGTGGCCGCGGCCGTGCTCGTCACCGCGGGCGTACGGGCGCTGGGCGGCTGACCGGTCCGGCGCCGATCGGCCGCCCGTGGGCGCGCAGGGTGAGCAGCGCCTCGATCGTCGCGATCGGGCGCCGTTCCAGGCTGCTGCCCGGCGCCCAGGCGCGCCGGCGCACCGGCCAGCCGCCGTCCTCCTGCTGCTCGGCGGCGAGGAAGTCCAGCGAGCGGGCCAGCTCCTCGTCGGTGAACCAGCCGCGCGCCAGCGATTCCGGCCGGCGCGCGAGGTCGTGCGGGAAGAGGCGCTCGCCGGGCGCGTACCCCGCCGCCACCGGATAGCCGTCCCGCTGCCCGGGGTCGAGGACGACCAGCCGCGCCTCCCGCACCAGCCGGCCGAGCCGGTCCGCCGCCGCCTGCGCCCGTGAGCGGTCGGGGGCGCCGTCCAGGAAGTCCACGGCGGCCTGGATCTCGTACGGGTGGGAGTGCCGCAGCGTCTCGACGCGGTCCCAGCAGTAGTCGGTGGCCCGGAACAGCCAGGCGTGCCAGACGCGGTTGCGGTGCAGTACGCCGACCACGGGACCCGTGGTGAGCAGCTCGCTCGGCGGGTCGTCCACGACCGGGTGGTACGGCGCCCCCGGGTAGCCCCGCGGGCCCGGCCGCAGCACCGGCAGGGCGCCGTCCGCGGTGGAGACCTGCGTGAGGTGGCGGCACAGGCGCTCGATGCGCTGCCCGGCGCAGCGCCCGAGGGCGTCGAGGACGCGCAGCGCGTGGGCGGTGTGCAGGGGCTGGCTGTCGGGCCCGCGGAGGTCGGGGTCGAGGGCGTGGCCGTAGCCGCCGTCGGGGTTGAGGTAGGGGCCGAGGGCCGCGTCGACGGGATCGGCGGCGCCGCCGAGGAAGTGGTAGGCGAACCGCCGCTGTTCCAGGACCCGGGCGGTGAGCCAGACGAACCGCTCGGCGCGGGCCAGGGGGGATGCATCGTCACCAGGCATGTCCCCCAACGTAGGGCGGATTCCGGCCCCGGAAGGGGACGAACGGACCGGTCCACCCGGGGGGCGGGATACTGGGGGCATGCGGTTGACGATTTTCTGGGAGCGGATGGCCGAGCACTTCGGTGCCGCCTAGGCCGACTCGTTCGCCCGGGACCACGTGATGGCCGAGCTGGGCGGCCGTACCGTCCACCAGGCCCTCGACGCGGGCTGGGAGACCAAGGACGTGTGGCGCGCGGTGTGTTCGGCCATGGACGTGCCGGGCGACAAGCGCTGACGTACCGGGCGACAAGCGCCGAGGGCCGGACGGGCGACGCATACGGGACACTTGGCGGGTGGCAGCCACCCATGAGACCGACCAGCCCGAGCACCCCCGGGGCGCCTCCGCGCCCCCGGGGTCCGTCCCGTCGCCCTCGCGCGAGCCGGAGCCGTCGGCGCGTTCCGTGCCCTCCCCGGCGGCCGCCCCGCCCGGCGGCCCGGGCCCGGACGGCGAGGGGCCGGGCGGGCACGAGGGGACGCGGGCCGGCGGTGGCGGCACGGCGGACGGCGCGGGTGCGGAGCCGCCGGCCGGGCCCGGTACGGCCTTCCGCCAGCCGCCCGCGCGGATGCCGCGCTGGCTGCCGCGCGCGGTGGTCCTCGTACTGGCGCTGTACGCCTGCTTCCAGCTCGGCAGCTGGGCCTTCCACCAGCTGATCGGGCTGCTGCTGAACATCCTGATCGCCTTCTTCCTCGCCCTGGCCGTCGAGCCGGCGGTGAGCCGGATGGCGGCCCGCGGGATGCGCCGCGGGGTGGCGACCTTCCTGGTCTTCCTCGGCGTGCTGGTCTTCTCGCTGGGCTTCATGGCCCTGCTCGGCTCGATGCTCGCGGGGCAGATCGTCGACATGGTGGAGAGGTTCCCGCAGTACCTCGACTCGCTGATCGACTCGATCAACCAGACCTTCCACACCGACCTGTCGCGGCTCGCGATCCAGGACAGCCTGCTGCACTCGGACTCGCTCCAGAAGTACGTGCAGAACAGCGCGTCCGGTGTGCTGGACGTGTCCGCGACCGTCCTCGGCGGTCTGTTCAAGCTCCTGACCATCGCCCTGTTCGCGTTCTACTTCGCCGCCGACGGCCCCCGGCTGCGGCGCGCGCTGTGCTCCGTGCTGCCCCCGGCGCGGCAGGCCGAGGTGCTGCGGGCCTGGGAGATCGCCGTGGCGAAGACCGGCGGCTACCTCTACTCGCGGGGGCTGATGGCCCTGGTCTCCGGGGTCGCGCACTACATCGTGCTGTTCGTGCTCGGGGTGCCGTACGCGCCCGCGCTCGCGGTGTGGGTCGGGCTGGTCTCGCAGTTCATCCCGACCATCGGCACCTATCTGGCGGGGGCGCTGCCGATGCTGATCGCCTTCACGGTCAGCCCCTGGTACGCGGTGTACGTGCTGGGCTTCGTGGTGGTCTACCAGCAGTTCGAGAACTACATGCTCCAGCCGAAGCTGACCTCGAAGACCGTCGACATCCATCCGGCGGTGGCCTTCGGCTCGGTGATCGCGGGGACGGCGCTGCTGGGGGCGGTCGGTGCGCTGATCGCGATCCCGGCGGTGGCGACGCTGCAGGCGTTCCTGGGGGCGTACGTGAAGCGGTACGAGGTGACGTCCGACCCGCGGGTCTGAGGGCCCGCGGGTCGGACGGTCTAGGGCCGGCCGTCCGGCTCCGCGGCGGTCTCCGTGAGGGTGCGCAGGACCCGGTCGAGCCGGGAGCTGCGGGACCGCGGGGTGAGGGCCTGGAGGAGGGGCAGGACCAGCTGGTAGCGGGCGGTCCTGTCGAGCGCCTCGAAGGCGGCCCGGGCGGCGGGGTCCGCGTCGAGCGCGGCCGCGAGCTCCGCCGGCACCTGCGCCGTCTTCTGCGGGGCGTACGCCGCGTCCCAGCGGCCGTCCTCCCGGGCCCTGCGGACCTCGGCGAGCCCGGGCTCGCGCATCCGCCCGGCGGCGGTGAGCTGCTCGACCTTCTCGACGTTCACCCGCGACCAGAGGCTGCGGGGCCTGCGCGGCACGTACTTCTGGAGGTAGTGGCGGTCGTCCAGGGAGCGGCGCTGCCCGGAGATCCAGCCGAAGCAGAGGCCGATGTCCACCAGCTCGTCGGAGGTCACCGACGGGATGCCCGAGCCCTTCTTCGCCATCCTGATCCACACGCCCTCGGTGCGTGTGTGGTGCCCGGCCGCGAGCCAGTCCTCGAAGGCCGTGCCGTCCGCGAAGGCGATGATCTCCACGCCGTCCAGCTGCTCCATGCCGGTCAGCCTAGGGCCGGGGGAGCGCCGGCGTCCGGGCCCGCGGGCGTCCGGTGGTCGCGCAGGGGTGCGTGGCCGATCACCTCGACGTAGACGATGCGGCCGGTCACGACGTCCAGGTTCAGCATCCCCTGGTCGGGGAGGAGGGGCAGGCAGCGGTGGCCGGGGCCGTACGGGCCGTCCGGGGGCGGGGCGGTGTAGAAGCTCTGGCAGAAGTCGTCAGCGCACGGGCAGCGCTCGTACAGCCGGACGTCGCGGACGCAGACGGCGAGGTCCCGCTCGCCCTCCGCCTCCAGCAGGGCGACCAGCTCGGCGACGAGGTCCGGGTGGACCTCGCGCACGAGCGGCGGACGGGTCCCTCCGGTTTCCCGGGTCCCTCCGGTTTCCGGAGTCCCTCCGGTTTCCGGAGTCCCTCCGGTCCCGCCGGTCTCCTCGTCCGCCCCGTGCCCGCGCTCGCCCATGGCCGCACCGTAGCCTCCGCCGTGCCCGCCGGGGGAGTCGGGCCGGGTGGGCGTGGCACGCTTGACACGGAATTCGAACATCCATTCTGATGGAGAACCTGGCCGTGTGATTGCAGGGGTTTTCTCCGGTTATCCACAGCCGGAAGGGGCGTGGAGGCGCATTGTCAGTGGCAGGCGTTAGCGTCTTTGACGTGAAGCGATCGACTCAAGCAACCCGGGTGGAACCCATGGCAGGCACCGACCGCGAGAAGGCGCTCGACGCCGCGCTCGCGCAGATTGAACGACAATTCGGCAAGGGCGCAGTGATGCGCCTCGGCGACCGGCCGAACGACCCCATCGAGGTCATCCCCACCGGGTCGACCGCTCTGGACGTCGCGCTCGGCGTCGGCGGCCTGCCGCGCGGCCGTGTCGTCGAGATCTACGGCCCGGAGTCCTCCGGCAAGACCACGCTGACCCTGCACGCGGTGGCCAACGCGCAGCGGGCCGGCGGCACGGTCGCCTTCGTGGACGCCGAGCACGCCCTCGACCCCGAGTACGCCAAGGCGCTCGGCGTCGACACGGACAACCTCATCCTGTCCCAGCCCGACACGGGCGAGCAGGCCCTGGAGATCGTGGACATGCTGGTCCGCTCCGGCGCCCTCGACCTCATCGTGATCGACTCCGTGGCAGCCCTCGTGCCGCGTGCGGAGATCGAGGGCGAGATGGGCGACTCGCACGTGGGTCTCCAGGCCCGCCTGATGAGCCAGGCGCTCCGGAAGATCACCAGTGCGCTGAACCAGTCCAAGACCACCGCGATCTTCATCAACCAGCTCCGCGAGAAGATCGGCGTCATGTTCGGCTCGCCGGAGACCACGACCGGTGGCCGGGCGCTGAAGTTCTACGCCTCCGTGCGCATCGACATCCGCCGCATCGAGACCCTCAAGGACGGCACCGAGGCGGTCGGCAACCGCACCCGCTGCAAGGTCGTCAAGAACAAGGTCGCCCCGCCGTTCAAGCAGGCCGAGTTCGACATCCTCTACGGCCAGGGCATCAGCCGCGAGGGCGGCCTGATCGACATGGGCGTGGAGCACGGCTTCGTCCGCAAGGCCGGCGCCTGGTACACGTACGAGGGCGACCAGCTCGGCCAGGGCAAGGAGAACGCCCGCAACTTCCTGAAGGACAACCCCGACCTCGCCAACGAGATCGAGAAGAAGATCAAGGAGAAGCTGGGCGTGGGCGTCCGCAAGACGGCCGACACCGAGCCCGGCCCCGACGCGGCCACCGTCTCCGCCGACGACGCCAAGTCCGTGCCCGCACCCGCGAGCAAGGCCAAGGCGACCAAGGCCACCACGGCCAAGAGCTGACCGTGATGGTCCCGGCACCCGAGGACGGCAGCGGTCCCGGCCCGTCGAGGGCCGGGCGGGGGCCGCTGCCCGGCGGGACGGACGAGGCTCCGGAGCGACAGAGCCCCGAGGAGCAGGCCCGGGCGATCTGCCTGCGGCTGCTCACCGGCAGTCCGCGCACCCGCCGCCAGCTCGGGGACGCCCTGCACAAGCGGGGCATCCCCGAGGAGGTCTCGGAGGAGGTCCTCTCCCGCTTCGAGGAGGTGGGCCTCATCGACGACGCCGCGTTCGCGGGCGCCTGGGTGGAGTCCCGGCACCACAGCCGGGGACTCGCCCGCCGGGCGCTCGCCCGCGAGCTCCGCACCAAGGGCGTCGAGTCCACCCTGATCGACGAGGCGATGGAACGCCTCGACTCCGACCAGGAGGAGGAGACCGCCCGCGAACTCGTCGCGCGCAAGCTCCGTTCCACCCGCGGACTCGAGCGCGACAAGCGGATCCGGCGCCTCGCCGGCATGCTCGCCCGCAAGGGCTACCCCGAGGGCATGGCCCTGCGGGTGGTCCGCCGCGCCCTCGAGGAGGAGGGCGAGGACACCGAGGACCTGGGATACGGCTTCGGCTGACCGCAGGAGGCAGGCGCCCGCCCCCGGCACGGGGGTGGGGCTGGCCCCCCGACGGGACGCCGGGGCGCTCCAGTGCCCCGGGGCACACCCGGCCAGCAGGCTTGGCCCCATGATGCTGCGTTTCGCCCTCCAGACCGTCAGGGACCGCAAGGCAGGGTTCCTCGGCGCCTTCGTCGCCTTCCTCTGCGCGGCGGCCCTGATCACCGCGTGCGGCTCCCTGCTGGAGACCGGACTGCGCGGCACGATCGCCACCGAGCGCTACGCCGGCGCCGCGGTGGTCGTCTCCGCCGACCAGAACGTCCACCTGACCACGGTCAAGGACAAGGGCGACGGCGAGAAGAAGTACAAGCACAAGGCCAAGCCCGTCCCGGAGCGGGCCTGGCTCCCCGCCGGGACCCTCGACCGGGTCCGCGCCGTCCCCGGCGTCGCCCGGGCCGTCCCCGAACTCACCTTCCAGGCCGTTCCGCTGACGAAGGCTCCGGGCGGCCTCCCCTCGTACGGCCACTCCTGGGAATCCGCCGCCCTCACCCCCTTCACCCTGGCCGAGGGCCGCGCCCCCCGCACCGCCGCCGAGGTCGTCGTCGACCGCGCCCTGGCCCGCAGCGCCGGCCTGCGCCCCGGCTCGCCGCTCACCGTCCAGGCCACCGCCTCCCCCCGCACCTACACCGTGACCGGCATCGCCACCGCCGCAGACGGCGACCTCCGGCACCAGACCTCCCTCTTCTTCAGCGCCGCCGAGGCCCGGCGCCTCGCCGCCCGCCCCGACGGCCGCCACACCGCCATCGGCGTCCTGCCCGCGCCCGGCACGAGCACCGCGGAGCTCGACGCCGCCGTCACCCGGGCCCTTCGGGGCACCACCGCCCAGGTCACCAGCGGGGCCGACCGCGGGCCCGTCGAGTTCCTCGACGCCGCCGGAGCCCGCATCAAGCTCGTCTCCATCGGCGGCTCGATGATCGGCACCTCGTTGCTGGTCGCGATCCTCGTCGCCGTCGGCACCTTCGCCCTCGCCGTCCAGCAGCGCCACCGCGAACTCGCCCTGCTCCGCGCCATCGCCGCCACCCCCCGGCAGCTCCGCCGGCTGCTCGGCGCCGAGGCCCTGGTCGTCGGCCTGGCCGGCGGTGCGCTCGGCGCCCTCGCGGGCCTGCCCCTCGCCGCGTACCTGCACGGCAGGTTCGTCGACGCCGGTGTCGTGCCCGCCGCCCTGGAGCGCTCCGCGGGCATCCTCCCCATGCTCGCGGCCGTCGCCGTCACCCTCGTCGGAGCCCGGGCCGCCGCCCGCATCACCGCCCGCCGCATCGCCCGGATCCGTCCCACCGAGGCGCTGGCGGAGGCCGCCGTCGAACGCTTCCGCCCGGCCCGGACCCGGATCGCCGCCGGACTGCTGCTGGCCGCCGCCGGCGTCGTACTGATCGCCCTGCTCGGCTCCTTGCGCACCGAGCCCGCCTCGACCCCCGTCACTTTCCTGGCCGTCGTGGTCCTCGCCGGCGCGGTCTCACTGCTCGGCCCGCTCCTGGTGAAGGGGGCCGCCGCCCTGCTCGCCGGCCCCCTCCGGCTGGCCGGCCCCAACGGCCGCCTCGCCACCGCCAACCTGCGTGGCAACGCCACCCGGATGGCCTCCGCCGTCGCCCCCCTCGCCCTGCTCGTCGGCATGACCTGCACCGTGCTCTTCAGCCAGCCCACCCTCGGCAACGCCGCCCGTGCCCAGGCCCGGGAGGGCATCCGCGCCGACTGGATCCTGGCCGCGCAGGGCCCCGGCGTACCGGCGGAGGCCGCGGCGGAGCTCCGCCGGACCCCGGGCGTCACCGCCGCCACCGAGGTCGTCACCACCCAGGTGCGGGTCGGGCCGGCCAAGTACGCCGCCCAGGGCGTCACCCCCGCAGGACTCACCCGCACCTGGGACCCCCAGGTCACCCGGGGCACGCTCGAAGGCTTCGGCCCGCGCAGCGCGGCGGTCAGCGAACTCGCCGCCGAGGCGCTGGACCTGCGTCCCGGCAGCACCCTCACCCTCAACCTCGGGGACGGCACGCCGGCCACCGTCACCGTGAGCGCCGTCTACGCCCGGGGCCTCGGCTTCGGGGACCTCACCCTCGCCCACGACCTGGTCGCGGCCCACGTGGACAACCCACTCGCCCGCGCGGTGTACGTCGCCACCGCCCCCGGCACCCCGCGGGAACGCCTCACCGCCGCCGTCGCGCCCTTCCCCGGCACCGCGCTCCTCGCCCCGTCCGCGGCCGACGCGGCCCGGGCCGAGCGGCAGCAGGCGAACGCCGAGGTGAACCTCATCGCGATGGGCCTGGTGCTGGCCTTCACCGCCGTCTCCGTGGTCAACACCCTCGCGATGTCCACGGCCGAGCGGGTGCGGGAGTTCGCGCTGCTCCGGCTGACCGGCGCCACCCGGCGCCAGGTACTGCGGATGCTGCGCCTGGAGGCCCTCGCCGTCCTGCTGATGGGCGTGGTCCTGGGCAGCGGCACCTCCCTCGCCGTCCTGACCGCCTTCAGCGTCGGGATGACCGGGAGCGCGGCGCCGGCCGTCCTGCCGCTGGTGTACGCGGTCGTCCTGGGCACGGCCGGGCTGCTGGCCCTGGCGGCCACGGCGGTACCGGGACGCTTCGCGCTGGCGGTGCGGCCGGTCGAGGCCGCGGGGGCGCGGCAGTAGCGGCGGCCCCGGAGGCCGGGCGGGGCGTTCCTCCCGGGGGAGGGCCGCCCGGCCCGGCGTTTCGGTGGCGTGCCGTCACCGCGGTGTTTCGGTGCCGTGCCGTCAGACGGGGGCCTGGCCCTCGTCCCCGCCGTCGTGGCCCGGCTCGACCGGCAGTCCCGCCGACCGCCAGGCCTGGAACCCGCCGATCAGGTCGGTGGCGTGAGGGAGGCCGATGCGCTGGAGCTCGGCGGCCGCGAGGCTGGACGCGTATCCCTCGTTGCAGATCACGATCACGGTCAGCCCGTGGTCCGTGGCCTCGGGCAGCCGGTGGCTGCCGTCCGGGTCGAGCCGCCACTCCAGTTCGTTGCGCTCGACCACCAGGGCCCCCGGGATCAGGCCGTCGCGCTCGCGCAGCGCCTGGTACCGGATGTCCACCAGCAGCGCGCCCTCCGCGGCGGCCGCGCGGGCCGCCTGGGCGTCCACCCGGTCCAGTCCCTCGCGCACCCGCTCCAGGTAGGCGTCGATGCCCCGCGGTTCGCCGCCCCCGGTGCGGCCGGCGGCGCTCACTGCCAGTCCGCCGGGCGCTCGACCTGCTCCAGGCGCAGCACGGCACCGGAGCGCGAGTAGCGCCGGATCAGGGGCAGCGGCGGGTAGTACGCGTGGACCGAGACGGCGTGCTCGGTCTCCGACTCGTTCAGCACCTCGTGGACGTGGTGCTCCAGGAACGCCCGGCCGGTGCCCTCGGCCAGGCTGCGGGTGCGGTCGACGTCCCGGGCCAGCTCCAGGCTCTGCCAGCCCTCCGAGGGCAGCCGCACGGCGAGGGAGTGCTCGGTGAGCCGCCCGGAGGCGGTGGCGAAGGCCCCGCGCGACTCGGCGTGGTCGTGCCAGCCGGTGCCGGTGCCGGGGGGCCAGCCGATCAGCCACGCCTCGCTGCCGCCGGGCCCTTCCAGCCGCACCCACGTGCGGCCCTCCGGGTCGAGGGGGAGCTGGGCGACGAGCTCGGGGTCGGCGGCGGTGCGGAGGGCGAAGTCGAGGAGTTCGGCGGCCGTGGGGCCGTCCTGGACCTGGGTACGGGTGTGCGCGGGCACGGAGAGGGAGGGTGACACGGGGCATCCGTCCTGGGGTTCGCGGGAGGGCGCGCGTCCTGGCGCGCGGAGGAAGGCGAATCAGCAGGAAGGTCGACACACGCAGCCCGCGTAGCGGAGGAGGTCCATGTGAACCCTCCGCCACAGGCGTGCGTCGGTGCCGGTCATGTCCCGGAGTACACCACGGGGCTCCTCGGACGGTCAATCGATCACCGCGACACGTACCACGATACGGATGCCCGGCGACCGGCATCCGGACGCGCCGCCGGCACCAGCGGACCGCTCGCACCCGGTCCGACCTGTGCCGGAGGAGGCGTGCGGCGGCCCCGGGCCGAAGGCGGACCGGCGCCGTGGGTCCGCCCCGCGGCGTTCAACTGCGGCGGTCGGGCGCGCCCCCGTCCGGTCTCCACCGCACCCGGCGGAGACCGCATCCCGCGCCGCCTCCACCACACCTGGGCCGCCTCCACCGCACCCCGCGCCGCCCCCGCCGTGCCCGGCGGGAGTACCCGTCAGCTCGCCGCGTCCGCGGCGGTGGGGACCGGGTCCTCGGACGCCGACCGTTCGGTGGAGCCGCCGCGGACCGCCTCGGCCGCCTCGTACAGTTCCGCCGGGCGCACCCCGGAGAACGCCGCCGCCAGGTGCCCGTCCGGCCGGACCAGCAGCACGGTGTGCGCGGCCGCACCGGGGTACGACTCGGCCACCAGCAGCTCCGCCCGCGTGGGCAGCGCGCTCACGGCCGCGGCCAGCCGGGGCATCAGACCGGCCTTCAGCCAGTGCCGCCGGTCCCACACCCCCGTACCCGGCGCCACCAGCACCGCGAGCAGCCGTCCCCGTCCCAGCCGGTCGCGCAGCGGCACGGTCGTCCCGTCCGGCGCGGTGACCCGTACGTCCGTCACCGGCGCGCCCGGCTCGGTGGCGGTCTGCACGGCGCCCTCGGTGGGCGCGGGGGCGAGCGGCGAACGCCCGTACCCGGGCGCGGAGCCCAGCGGCCCGCGGCCCAGATGGGCGTCGGACAGCAGCGTGGCGTGGGCCCGGGCCGCGCCCGGCAGCAGCACCCGCAGCCCGCCGGAGGAGCGCAGCACCGGCATCGCCTGGTCGGCGGCGCGCAGCCGGGCGGCCACGGCCGTCCGCCGCTCGGTCTGGTAGCTGTCCAGCAGCGTCTCCGAGGCCCCCTGGTGCCAGGCCAGCGCCAGCTTCCAGGCGAGGTTCTCCGCATCGCGCAGCCCCTCCTCGACGCCCTGCGTGCCGAGGGCGCCCAGCAGGTGCGCCGCGTCCCCCGCGAGGAAGGCGCGGCCGTCCCGCCAGCGCCGGGCGAGCCGGTGGTGCAGGGTGTGCACGCCGGTGTCGAGCAGCTCGTACGGCGGGGTCGTGCCGCCGCACCAGTCGGCCAGCGTGTCGCGGATCCGGCCCACCAGCACGTCCGGGGTCACGAGGTCGCCGCGCGGCGGGAGCAGCCAGTCCAGCCGCCACACCCCGTCGGGCAGCGGGCGGGCGGTGACCTCCTCCGGGGGCGACCGGTGCAGCAGGGCCTCGTCGGGCCAGGGGAGTTCGGTGCGCAGGGCGGCCACCGCGTGGCGCTCCACGGCGGTACGGCCGGGGAAGCGCACGCCCAGCAGCTTGCGGACCGTGGAGCGGGCGCCGTCGCAGCCCACCAGGTAACTCCCGCGCCACCAGGTGGTTTCCGCCCCGCGGGTGTGGGCGGTGACGCCGTGCGGGTCCTGCTCCACGGTGTCGAGCCGGCTGTCCGCGACCACCTGGACCAGGGGGTGCGCGTGCGCGGCGTCGCGCAGCCCGCGCGCCAGGGCGTGCTGCGGCACGTGCAGGGGAGCGGGCGTCCCGGACTCGGCGTCCCGGGGCGCGAACTCGATGCGTACGGGCTCCTGCCGGCGCCGCACGGTGCGCCAGGCGGTCCACCGGGCGGCCTCGTCGCGCAGCGTCGTACAGCCCAGCCGCCGGGCCATGGCGGCGGTGTCGGCGTGCAGGACGACGGTACGGGCGGGGCGCGGCTCGTCCTTGCCGGGGCCCTCGTCCAGGAGGACCGAGGGGACGCCCTGGCCCGCGAGAGCCAGCGCGAGCGAGAGCCCCACGGGCCCCGCTCCGACAACGATCACCGGGTCCACGCGTGCTCCCCGGCCGTCCGATTTGTGATCACAGAACGTATGCAACCCACTGCGCGTGCTTGCGTCAAGTGACGTAGGCATGCAGAGAGAGGTGTGGGGGGGGGGGGGGGGGGCGGCCCCAGCCCCCCCAACCAACCCGCGGGGTGGGGGGGGGGGCGAGAATACATTATGGGAGCCCCCGCGCGCGCGCCGGCGC